>NZ_WXYH01000099.1:0-108893 GCF_009872365.1 Rhodococcus sp. T7 | reverse complement strand
GGGGCGACGGGCGCGGCCACGATCCCGATCGGAACCGCCGGGTCGACGGATTCGCCTCGCCCCGAGATCGACGTGGCCACCGGCAGCGGGCGAATCGTCGTCGGCACGATGGCCCCGGCCGAGTATCCACAGGCGCTGCTTCCGGGCTTCGGTACCTTCGACGTGCCCTGATCGCCTCCACCGCGAACCGCCGGCCGCCACCGCCTAGAATCTCGGTGGAGGCGGGCGCCCCACTCCGATACGTCGCCCGTCCCAGGTGCACAGACCCGCAGACGCGGAAATTTCGATCGGCGGAGAGTGGCAATGGAAAGTGGAGCACTGTTCGGCAGATACCGGCTGGACCGGTCGCTGTCGGTGGACGAGAACGGCGAGGTGTGGGCTGCATTCGACACCGTCGCCGCTCGGCACGTCGAGGTGCGGGCGTTGCCGCGGGACGCGGCCGAGGACGACGAATACTGCGATCGGTTCGTTCGCGAAGCCGGTATCGCGGCACTCGTCCGGAACCCGCACGTGGTGCCGATCCACGACTTCGGGCAGATCGGAAACCGGCTCTACCTCGCAACTCCGCTCATCGCGGGAACGAACCTGCGGACGATCCTTCAGTCGGGCGGACCGATGGTGGCATCTCGCGCGGTCGGAGTTGTCGATCAGCTGGCGTCGGGGCTGGAGGCCGTGCACGCCGCGGGGCTGGTCGAGCACGGAGTGTCGTCGGCGAACGTCGTCGTGCTGGACGGGGGACTGGTTCAGCTCACGGACGTCGGGATCCCTGCAGCTCCCGGCGCCGCGGCGGGAGTCCCCGGTCTGAGCACCGTTTTGTACGAGTGCCTGACCGGCGGGCAGTTCGCGTCGAACGGCCGGGAGTTGCCGTCGTCGATGTTCTCGACGCTGCCCGTCGGCATGCAGGCTGTGATCGCACGCGGAACGGCAGCCGATCCCGCGCGGCGCTATCGGTCGCCGAGCGACCTGGCCGCGGCCGCCGCTCGTGCCGCGGCGACAGGTCCGCAGCCTGCCGCGGACCCTACTCCCGCGACCCCTCCGAACGACCGCAACCGCCGTCTCCTGCTCACAGGGCTTGCGCTCGCAGCCATCATCGCCGTCGCGATCGTCGGGGGCGTGATCATCGGGTCGCAATCGTCATCACCCGACGTCGTGGTGCCCGTGCCGGCGTCCAGCGCGGCCAGGCCGGCACCCGCCACATCACCGACCGCCACGACGAACCCGACGGCCGCCGAGCAGGCGCCACCGGCCGCGGAGGCTCCGGTTCAGGACGTGGTCCCGCCGGCAGCGACTCCGGCGCCGCAATCACCGCAGGTGCTGCCGGCACCCGTTCCCGCACCGGCACCGGCACCGGCACCCGTTCCCGCACCTCAGGTGCTGCCCTGCTACCCCGGCTACGAGCACACTCCGCCTCCGGACGGACCGTGTCTCCCGCCCGGCTCGCCACCGGCGCCGGCACCCGCACCCGCACCCGCACCCGCACCTCAGGTGCTGCCGTGCTACCCGGGCTACGAGCACACGCCGCCCCCGGACGGGCCGTGCTGGGCGCCCGGTGGGTGAGTCGCACGGGCGAGGTTGGTATCGGCGACCAGGTGAGGTGATCACCGACCTGCGTCGGCGGCGATCCAGGATTCACACACCTCGGTGACGGCGGCAGCGATGGCTTCTCCGTACAGCGTCCGCGCGGACCGAGGCTGTTCGATCTGAATTCCGCCCACGCCGTCGACGGTCAGGCGGTTGACCAGGTTGGACGCGGATTGACCGCTGTACCGCTCTCCGGGATCGGCCACGCGAACACGGACTCCGGTTCCGTCGAGTGCTTTCGCGACTGCGTTGCGGACCTCCGATTTGAGCCGTGCGGATGCTCGGCCCCCGATGAGGACGTCGTGTCCTCGGTAGCCGTGGAACGAGACCGCCCACTGGAATCGTCGTGCAGCCAGGGAACGTAGAAGCGGGAAGCTGCGCACGCTGAGATCGCCCGAGGAAATGTGCCATGCCCGGTACGCGTTGCCTGCCGGTCGCCACCCTTTGCACGTCCACAGCGTCGAATCGCGCGATCCGAGCGCCGCAAAAACCTGTTCGGCCTGCTGATCCGTGTGGCTTTCGATGGCGCCGCCGTGGGGTGCAAGGACCACGAGGCGGTGGTGATGCCCGTCGTCTTCGAGTCGCTCGATGAATTCGCCCTCCACTTCGGCCGCTGCCTCGGAGATGGCGGGGTCGATACACCGAAGGTCGAGGACCACCGCGTGTCCGGGCTCAGCGCCGATCCGACTGCATCCACCATCTGTTACCCAAACGGTGTCGATCCTTGCTGCATCGGCGTCCGGTATCAGTGTGAACAACGCGGTCGTTCCCCGGTGACTCACCCGCGCCTGCTGGCGGGGCTCTGCTCCCATCCGGGCAATTAGGCACGGGTGAATCCCGACATGCTCGGCGACGTTTGCGCTGGTGGAGCGACCTCGACGGACTTCGAGGCGAACGGTGACCCTACCGTCACCATTCCGCCGCGTCGAAATCTGCTGTAACGGACGCTCTTCGAACACCTCCTCAGGTTAGGCGCGATACTATCCCCTCGGGCCCTTGTCGGCAGTTGTCGCGCGGCGAAGACTCGAGTTCATGACTAATAGAGCAGTGGTCAGTCTCACCACCGGTCTCGAGGACGCAGAGAAGGTGACGGTTGCGTTTCTGGTCGCGGTCGGCGCGGCAGAACAACAGCGCCAGACGCGGATGTTTCTCACGAAGGAAGCGGTACGGCTCGCGCTCGACGGCACGATTCAGGGCGTCGCCTGCGAAGGTTGTCCGCCGCTCCCCGACCTGGCGGCACGATTCGAGAACGCCGGCGGCACGTACATGGTGTGTCCGATCTGCTTCGAGGCCAAGCACCTCGACAAGGACGCGCTGGTATCCAATGCCGAACTCGCCGGGACGGTGCCGATGTGGCAGTGGATCGGTGACGAAGGGGCGGTCACGTTCAGTTACTGAACCGGCACGGGGCGCGAGCGCTGCTGACTCGGTTACACTGCGCGCGAGTGCATTCGAGTCCGAATCCGATCGAGGATCGCAGGGGACGGGACGGGCAGTGATCGATCGCTACGTACTCGTCGACACCGATACCGGCGTCGACGATGCCCTCGCCCTGCTCACTCTCGCGCATGACCCCGGCACCGAGATCGTCGGTGTCGGAAGCGTCTTCGGCAACTGCACCGAAACACAGGCCGCGTCGAACGCCCTCACGGTCCTCTCCGTCGTCGGTCTCCGCGACGTTCCGGTGTGTATCGGACGGCCACGTCCCGGGCCGCCGCCCGCAACGCCGTCTGCACACGGTCTCGACGGACTCGGCGACCGCGGCCATCGGCCACCGCTGGACACTTGTTCGGCGCCCGGTTCCGCCGTCGAGCAACTATTCCGCGCCGCGGAAGAACGGCCCGGGGCGGTGGACCTGCTGTGCCTGGGACCGCTGGCCAACATCGCCGCCGCCGTCGCACGCGATCCACTGATCCTGACGCGGTTCCGGTCCGTCACCATCATGGGCGGAATGGGACTCGCCTCGCGGAGAGGCGCCGAGGCCGCATCGCAACCACAGTTCCTCGGGAAAGGCGACACGAACACCAACCACGATCCGGCCGCTGCAGCGGTTGTGGCCACATCGCCGGGGCCGATCACGTGGGTGGGAATGAATGTCACCGGCCGACTCGAATTGGACTGGGCCGACCTGGTCGCGCGCTCCGCATCGGGGAAAGTCGCGTCGTTCGTCCGCGACATCACCGAGAACTACCACCGGCACTGCACCAGCACCTACCGCGCAGAGCACCCGATCTACACCTCACACGATTCCGTCGCAGCCGCCGTGATGCTCGACCCGACGGTTGTGCTGTCCGCCACCGACGCCCAACCCCGGGTGCACCGGGTGGACGGGCGGTCGAGTGTCTGGGGCGTCACTCCGACGCAGGGGCGCGTGCACCGTTTCGTGACCGACGTCGATTACCGCTCGATCAGAGACCGGATCGCCGCCACCCTCGACGCAGACATGTCCCGAAGCGACTGACGGTACGCGCGCCGCGGCTCGCATTGCCACTCATACGGTGGCATCGAGCAGATGAAGCTCCTCCGCAACGATCAGGTCGACTTCGTCACTGGTCAGACCGGACAACAGATGTGCCGACAACATCGCTCTCACCTCCTCATTGTGCTTCTGTCAATGAGTCGAATGAGCAAGCGCGATATCGACATGATCGCCGAATCCCGGCGAGAAATTTCAGAGTTAGTTGCCGTCCACCGGAACTGCGTCCACGCCCGGTGCGGAGGGATCGAACGGCGGCGGATCGGCGGGGTCGAATCCGCCGCCCACCGTCGAGCAGGTCGCTCCGGGCTCGGGGTAGGTGTTCGGGTTCTGTCGCAACGCTACGAGGAAGTCGGCGATCCGCTGATCGTGGACGTCGTCGAGTCGGAGTTGGTGTCCCCACGACTGCAGCGACACCGCCGAACCGAGACCCGGATACGGCGACATCAGCGTGTACGGTTCGCCCTCGACGTGCGCAGCCAGTGCGGTGACGTCGTCGGCGCTCAGGCGATCCGGGTCGTACGTCACCCACACGGCCCCGTGCTCGAGGGAATGCACGGCGTTCTCGGTGCGGATCGCATCGGGATAGACAATTCCGGTGCACGTCGCCCAGTACTGATCGTGTGCGCCGCCGAACGGCGGACTCTGGTCGTAGGCCACCCGTTGTGGTGCCTGCACATGGTCGGCGGGCCCATAATCGACGGTGACGATCCCCTCGATTGCCAGTGACGGGTCGGGGTTGTCCGCGCTGGGTGCGAAGTCGTGGGCTTCACCGGCGTCGTCGGATCCGGCGGTCAGCACGTACGCACCGACGGCGACAACCCCCACCACCGCTACCGCGGCAGCCACCAGCCAGGGAGGACGCCGCAGGCCGCCCGGCTTCGATTGGGATTGCGGGCTCTCGCTGCGGTCGTTCGTCATCGCCGATCCTTCGTCTCACCGGGCGCCCGGACCGTGCGTCCCATCTACGAAGGATCGTAGTAGACGGGTGAGGTGTTGCTGACGAAGGGAAGTCGCGGTGCGACTAGCTCACAGCGAGGGGCGCGGGCGGGATATCGCGGAATCGATCATGGCGAAGATGTCGCGCTGTGACATCGTGTCGCCCACGCCGTTCGTTTGAGCGGCCTCGATGAGGTCGTCGGTGAGACTGTCGAACAGCAATGCTGTGCGGGGATCGGCCCGAAGGCTGCCCTGGGTTTCGAGGGCGCGCAGCGCATCGACCGCGTCGCGGTAGTCGGCGAGACCGTCACGGGGCGGGAGCAACTGCATCGCTTGCATGTTCATCGTGCTCAGCTCCGAACCAGGCTGTCGGACAGTCGCGCTTCCTGCAGCGCTCGACTGGTGGGATCGCAGCGGTACTGACCGGTCGTGGTGTGCCGGTAGCCCGGGCCGTCTTTCGCGACGGCGTGCCCGCAGTAGCGGCATTCGTGACCGTACTGCCCGATGCGGATGGTTTCGATGGTGGGATATGTGTTGGTGCTCATGGTCTCGTTCGTCGGTGTGGGTGGTGTGGTCGGTGCAGCGGCGGGGTCGAGTCCGGCCGGGGTGGACTTCGCGGTGACATTGCCGTCGGCGGGCGGGTCATGCGTATTCGACGACGGCGTCGGCCGACCCGGCGTGTGCGGTTCGTTCCAATGCTTCCCACACGAGGTCGTAACGCTTGAGAGTGATCTCGTCCGCGTTGGCGAGTAGGGCGCTGAGGAGGGAGTGCGGGTCGTCCTGCCAGGAGTCCAGGGCTGCCGCGACCATTCCGTTGCTGAACAGGCCCGACTGGGCGAGGGCGTGTGTCCACTCGTCGAACAGTCCGCGGTGGATGCGCTCGACTGTGTCGTGGTCGAATCCGTCGGCGACGAAGTCGCGGGCGAAGGTGGCCGTGACGTAGTCACCGCAGGTCATCGGTTGTGCGTTCATCGGTGCGGGCATCCTCCGTCAGTGGCGGCGTCGGACCATCGGGCGACTCCGTGCTTATGAGTGAGACAGCTCACATCGTCTCCCATACGGGGTGCGTGACACATCGGCCGAATCACCGGGGGGTATACCTATTTCTGGTCCGCGCAACCCCGGCCCGGTCGGAGTCAGGGAGTGTTTGGCCTGCTCACAGCCTCGAGAGTGGGCCGACACACGCTCCGGATATACCCGGTCAGTCTTTCGCGGCGTAGTTCGCGACGAACCGCACCCGGTCGCTGCGGCACGCGCGGTGGATGTACACGGTGGGGGTCTCGTCCTCGTCGAGATTCAGGCCGTCGCGAAAGAGGACCGCTGCACCCGGAGGCACTCCGAGCAGTGCAGCTACCCGGGGAGACGCCGCGCCCGCAGCGAATGAACGCCACGACGCCTTCAGTCGGACGCCGTAGACGTCGCGCCACACGGTGTACAGCGGGACGCCGTCTCGCAGGTGCCGGTCGATGTCGGCGAACCGGCGGTCGTCCATCCAGACCGAATTCGCGAACCACGGCTCACCGTCGACCGCGAGCACCGTGTCGACGCGGCGCAACCGGCATCCCGGCAGGTACTCCTCTGCCTGCGGTGCACTACCGCCGAGGACGATCTCGCTCGAGACGAGTGACTCGGTCAGTGTGCGGCCCACGGACCGGAATGCTTCGCTGAGACCGTCCGCATCGTTGATGTAACTGGCGGCGAGCTCGATGGGGAAGTGGCGGGGCGGCGGGGCGACGAACGTGCCGGACCCCTGCTTGGCGACCAGCCGCCCGGCCCGGGTCAGTTCGCCGATCGCCTGCCGCACCGTCAGCCGGTTGACGCGGAGTTCGGCGGCGAGGTCGGTCTCGGGCGGCAACCGGTCTCCCGGCCGCAACGTGCCACCGTCGAGTCGCTGCAACAAGACGTCCTGCACCTGTCGGTAGAGCGGCACCCGACCGGGGGGCGTTTTGCTCGGCATCCCATAAGTCTAGAGGACTTCGACCTGGGTCGGACGGTGTAGCCGACGTGTCTTGCGAGTTCAGGATGCATTCATTTACCGGTCATCCGAGGTGGTGGTTTAGGCTACTTGTCTAGATGAATATTCGGATATCAGCTTCGGATACATCTCGGAAAGGCCCCGCCCGTGAGCATCAACCCGACCCTGCGCCGCACCTTGGCTGCCGCCGTGTGTGCGGTGGCCCTGTGTGGTGCCGCCGCCTGCGGCGACTCCTCCGCCGAAGACGGCGCGCCCGACGTGCTGAAAGTGGGGTTACCGCCGGCGGAGGCCAATGCGAACCTGCAGGCGAAGTTCGAGCCGGTCACCTCGCTGGTCGCGGCGGGCACGGGGAAGTCGGTCGAGGTGAAGCCGACGAGTGACTACCTGTCGATCGTCGAGGCCATGCGGTCCGGGCTCATCGACGTCGCTGCGTTCAGCCCCTTCCCGACGCCCCTCGCCGAAGCCGTCGCCGGTGTCGAGCCGCTCGTGGTGGCGAAGGGCGCGGCCTACAGTTCTGTGTTCGTGTGCCGCACGGACCGTGGCATCGACTCGCTCGACGATCTTCGCGGGCGCAGGATCGCCTTCGTCGACGCCGGCTCGACCAGCGGCAACTACATCCCCAAGCTCCTGTTGAAGCGGGCCGGGATCGATCCGGAGAGCGGCATCGAGGGCAGCTACGCGGGCGGCCACGACACCGCCGAACTCGCCGTGAAACAGGGCTCGGTCGACTGTGCCGCCGACGCCCGGTCGTCGTATCAGACGATGGTCGACAAGGGCGTCATCGACGGAGCGGCGCAGACGATCGTCGCCGAGTCCGACCCCATCCCGGTCTCGCTGGTGGTCATCGCACGTAAGGATCTCGACCCGGCCATCTCGCAGGGAATCGTGGATGCTTTCGTGAACGGAGACAATGCGGCGGCGCTCGGAGTGGTCGGGGCAACCAGCTTCGAGAAGGCGCAGGACAGCGATTTCACGATCTTCCGTGACGCGGCGTCCGAACTCGGGGTGGATCTCGAGGAGTTGTCGCGGAAATGACGACACGAAACGGAATTCCCCGCGTACAAGCCGATGCGGTGAGCTTCCGATATCCCGACGGCACCACGGCACTGCACGAGGTGTCGGTGCGGGTGGCGCCCGGCGAGATCGTCGCGGTGCTCGGTCGCAGTGGCGCGGGGAAGTCGACGCTCATGCGCTGTCTTGCGGGGCTGGAGGCGCCGACATCGGGCCGGGTGCTGCACGACGGTGTCGACCGCAGCGGGTTGCGGGGCCGCGCCAGGCGGCGGGCGCACGCGCGAGTGGGGTTGGTGTTTCAGGAGTTTCAGCTCGTCGAACGGGCGACGGTGCTGTCGAATGCCCTGATCGGGCGGCTCGCCTGTCAGCCACTCTTGCCGAGCCTCGTGCATTTCGTGCGGAGCCGTGACCGCGAGATTGCCGTCGAGGCCGTCTGCCGGCTCGGTCTCGAGGACCAACTCCGCAAGCGTGCCGACGCGCTCTCGGGCGGACAGCGTCAGCGTGTGGCGATCGCCCGTGCGCTCGCGCAGCAGCCCGACATGCTGCTGGCCGACGAGCCTGTCGCCAACCTCGACCCCGTCCTGGCTCGCGGAGTCGTCGACGACATCGTGCGATTGGCCCGTGTCGAGGGACTCACCGCTGTGCTGAATCTCCACGACGTCGAGTTGGCGCGGCACGTCGCGGACCGGCTCGTGGGCCTGCGCGCGGGACGGTTGGTGTTCGACCGGCCGACCGCTTCTATTTCCGACACCGATCTCGATCTCCTGTATGCCGATTCGGCGCGCCCCCTCGCAGGAGTGCAGTGACCATGACACTCGACACGAAGCCTGCCGAGCGCACGCCCTCGACCGCCGATCTCGCGGCTCTGCGCCGGCCCTCCTGGCAGACGGGCGCCGGGGTGGTGGTCGTACTCGCCGTCGTCCTGTGGTCGGCGCAGACCACCGAGTTCTCGCTGGCCGCCCTCGTTGATGGCCTACCCCATATCGCCGACTTCGTCGGCCGCATGTTTCCGCCCGATCTCGCCGTTCTCCCGACCGCCGTCTCGCTGATGGGCGAGACCCTCGCCATCGCGGTCGTCGGTACCGCGATCGGCGTCCTGCTCGCGCTGCCGTGGGCGCTGCTCGCGGCCCGGTCGGTGTTCGACCACGTCTGGCTCCACCACGCGGCGCGGGCGTCGATCAACGTCACCCGCGCGATCCCGGAACTGATGTGGGCGCTGCTGTTCGTCTCCGCGGTCGGGTTGGGCCCACTCGCGGGCACATTGGCGATCGTCATCGGATCCGCGGCGGGGATGGCGCGGCTGTTCGCCGACATCTTCGAGACCATGGACATGCGGGCATGGGAATCGGCTGCCGCCGCCGGTGCCACTCGGTCGCAGCGGATCAGCTGGGTGCTGCTGCCGCAGAGTGTGCCGACCGTGGCCAGTTACACCCTGCTCGTGCTCGACGGGAACGTGCGGGCCGCGTCGCTGCTCGGCATCGTCGGCGCCGGCGGCATCGGCATGGAACTGACCCAGCAACTCCGGCTCTTCGAGTACGGCAACGTCCTCACAATCGTCCTTGTTGTCCTGGTGGTCGTGGTCGCATTGGACCGCGCCGCCGCCTACCTCAGAAAGAAGCTCATATGACAGTGACCGACCTCGACGTACTCCCCAACCTGCGTGACCTCGGCGGACTTCCCGTTGCCGAGGGCGGCCGGACGCGGAGCGGTGTGCTGTACCGCAGCGCTCTGCCCGCGCCGGGCGACGCCCGCCCTACCGCGGTCGACGACTGGCCTGCCCGCACCGTCATCGATCTCCGCAGCCCCCGCGAGTTCGCGACCCGGGAGCACCCGCTGCGGTCGGACGAGACGGTGGTGCACTCGATCTCCCTGCTGTCCGACGCGGAGGTCACCGCACCGAATCAGGGGGCTCGGCTCGCCGACATTTACCAGGGCATCCTCGCGAATGCGGGGCAGCGGCTCGTGGGCATCCTCGACTTGGCGGCCACCGCGCCCGGCCCGGTGCTGCTGCACTGCGCGGCGGGCAAGGACCGCACCGGGGTCGCCGTGGCTTTGCTGTTGCGCACCGCCGGAGTCGAGCCAGAGCACATCGTCGCCGACTACGAGTCGACCAACGAACACATGGGCGCCGTCCTGGCGCGCATCACCCGCTTCGCCCCCGAACTCGGTCAGACGCATCCCAACGACCGCGATCTGCGCGGTGCCGTCCCCGAGGCAATCGAGGGTGTCCTCGCCCGTTGGGACGCTCACCCGGGTGGAGTCCACGCGTGGCTACGGGAGCGCGGTGCCACCGAGGAGACGATCCGACTCTGGACCACGCGTTTCACCGGGTGACGCAGCCCGGCTGGGCGGAACGGGTGCCGGCAGCGGTTCAGCGACTCGCGACGGCTCTCGCCCGGTCGTCGCGCAGCGCGTTGGCGAGCTTGCCGCACCCGCTTTCGCGACCGAGCAGGGTCCTGCCCAATAGCACCAACCCCCACGGGCCTATCACCCACACCGGCCAGGGGTAGATCATCGCGCCGGTAGCGAGCGAGATGATGCCCCAGATCGCGATGTTGAGTCCGCCCGCGGCGAACCAGGCGAGCCACTCGATCTGCTGGTGACCCGGGATGCGGCGGCGCACCGGACGGGTGGGTGGTGTCGTGAGCGGGGCAGCGGCCGGTGCTGCGGACGGTAGGTCACGCAACACCTGATGCGCCTGCTGCCGGGTGGTCGATCGATAGACCTCTGCCACCCGCTGGTCGAACTCCCCGATGGTCAGCCGCCCGGCGGTGAGGTGCCGCCCGAGTTCACCGACGACCTGGTCGCGTTCGGAATCGGATATCCGGATGTTGTCCGCGTACTGCATCGGACCCTCCTCGGCGATGACGTTCCACTGTGGAATGTCGCTACCACTATGATCGATATGCCACAGTGGAATGTCAACCCCGACCGAGCGAAGGACCGCGAGATGGACGAACGCCCCCTCAATGCCACCGCGGCATCGCTTCTCGGGTTCCTGCACGAGGGTTCCAAGACCGGATGGGATCTGGTGGTGACCGCACAGGAACGCATCGGCAAGTTCTGGTCGATCACGACCAGCCAGGTCTACCGCGAACTCGCGGCGATGGAGCGTGCCGGTTTGATCGAGGCAGGGGAGCGTGGTGCCCGCGAGCGCAAGCCCTACACGCTCACCGACGAGGGTCGCCGGGCGTTCGCGGAATGGATCGAGCGCGAACCGGGCCAGGAGAACATTCGCTATCCGTTGCTTCTCACCGTCGCGTTCGGGGCGCACCTTCCGCCCGAGCGATTGGCCGCCATGCTGGACGCGCACCGCGCGGCCCACGAGAGTCAGCTCGCCGAGTACGAGCGTGACGCCGCCGTGCACGGATCCAACCGATTCGCGCTGGCCACCCTCGACTTCGGGATCGTCTACGAGCGCGCTGTGCTCGACTGGTTCGACCTGGTCGAGGACCGGCTGGGGCAGTGAACATTCGGTTGCGCCTCGTCGGGCGCCGGTGTCGGGCAGTCAGCCGATCACGCCGCCTTCGGTGACGACGCTCGTCGGCAGGTCCACCTGTCGCGGAGTCCGGGCCTCGTCGTAGATGACGGTGACGAAGGCCGGAAATACGATTCGCCAGGAGCCGGCGACGGGAGACAGCGCGCTCGCGGAGAAATCGGCCCACTCCTTCGGCAGCAGCGTCACCGCGTCTTCGTCCAGCCACTGCGGCGTCGGGACCCGCCGATTCTGCTCCTCGGCGGGATCGACGACGAACCGCACGTTGGTGGCGATTCCCGTTCCGACGTTGTGGAGCCGGAACCGGTCGACGGGTCCACGGATGCGCTGGACGTCGAACTCGACTTCGAGCGGTCGTGGGAGCGCTTGCTGCGCGGCGTCGGCGATCCGGGTCATCGCTTCGAGTTGCTCGAGCGCCGCATTCAGCGCGGCCTCCGCTTCGCGCCTGGCCTGATCGGCAAGATGCGCTTTCCTCCATGCTGCTGCAGCGGTGGCGCCGAGCAACACCGCAGTCGCCGCGCTTACCCACGATGCGGTTCTCATGCGCGGAAACTTACCCGAACGAGAATCGGGCGGGCGCGCTGGTGACGCCTCCACGGGCGACAGCACGACCTGGGTCGGACCGAGGCCTCGCAGAAGCCGTCCGTCCAGCCAGATGGACGCGACGGCGATGGCGGGGACGGTCGAGCCGATGCTGGCCATCGCCGATCCATGCGGGTTATTCCACCTTCGCCAACCCCACGACTGCGCACAGCGCCACGACCAGCAGGGCGAGGCTCATCCCGGCCATCCTGCCCGTCGGGGGTGCGGAGGTCCGATCGCCGGTTTCCGGTTCATCGGCGATGACCGGCAGGAAGAAGTGCCGTTGCGGCCCGGTCTGGGTGAGGACGAACATCCCGTGCGGCACCAGCGAGGCCACCGCCGCGAATATCAATTGGGCGAGGAGAATTCGGGGCCTTGCCGGCTCGTCGTGAAGGTCGCGAGCACCAAGCTCAACGTCGCGAGTGATGCCACCGTCGCCAGCGCCGCGCCGGTGCCCTCGGCATTGAACTGCGCGACCCCGTACTTTCGTGACCCGGCGAACAGCGACAACCCGGCGAGGTCAGGCCCAGCGCCGCAACCGCGACGGGTGGTATCACCAGCGGCCACTCCGCAGCGACCGACCACCACCCGAATGCCATGACTGGACCTTGCCAGCTCGATCCGCTCCCGTGCACCGCAATGGGTCAGGTCCGATCGGTCCGGGCGATCGCGGCGCGGGTGGCGGCTTCGACGGTCATCACGATGAATTCGCGTCTTCGTGAGTCCCGATCGTCGCGGCGCGAAGGAGGAGGCGAGAACAGCCGGTCCGCGGTCTGGAGAGTGACCCAACCGTCGACGAGGGTGATCACCGTGATGAGAAGTTCCTGGGCGTCGGCCTCGGAAAGGTCCGTGGCTTTCCGGGCTCCCGCGACCAACGTCTGCGCGTGCTTCCGACGGGTTTCCTCGGCTACCGGTTTCTCGAGTTCGAGGCCTTCCCAGAACAGCAGCCGGGTGAAGGCCGGGTGCGTGCGTTGGTAGTCGAATCGACGGCCGGCGTAGTCGGCGACGGCGGACACTCCGTCTCCGGACAGTTCGACGGCAGCGAGGGACGCCGTCAGTTCACTCTCGACGACGGCGCTGAAGAACGCTTCCTTCTTGCCGAAGTACTGATAGATGCGCTCCTTGTTCACTCCTGCCTTCGCGGCGATCCGGTCGACTCTGCCGCCGGCCAGTCCGAACGCACTGAACTCCTCGGCGCCGGCCTCGAGCAGGAGTCTCTTCGTTCGTTCGGTATCCCACGCCACCGGTGCATCCTAGAGCAAACTCCAACTGTTTGGTTGCAAGTTGCTTCTCCGCGCTTTACGCTCCGAGTGCAACTGGATAGTTGGAATTTCGGAAAGGCACTCTCAGGATGGAATCTCTCGCTCTCGCATCTGCAGTGCTGGAGCAACTCGCCCCGGCGGCAACGAAGACGCGCCGCACACGGCCGGGCCGGGCTGTCGGGGACGTCGTGCCGGTGCCGTCCATCCACCTGCGGGTTGCCGTCACCTGGGTGTCGATCTTTCCGCTCGTCACGCTGGGCATGACCGTCATGACGCTGTCGGGTCCGATCACTGGCACCTGGCCGACCTGGCTTCGGGCGTTGTCGCTGACCGGTGTCGTCGTTCCCACCGCGGTGTATTTCGTCGTGCCGCGAGTGCTGGCCTTGTCCCTCCGGTGGTTGAGCTGGCGGCGGCGGTCCGCCGCAGCAGAGCCCGGCCGGGAGGTTCGTGTCGGTGGGGCGCGGTAGGTTCCTGCTTGCGACGAAACAGGTCGCCACTCACACTCACGACTCCGAGGCAGTTCGGCTCGGGTGGGTACGAGGCGCAACCGCGCGTCGTATCTCGGGGGAGTGGCGACCTGTCTCGGCCCCCGACGATCCAGGTAGTCGTGCCGATTCAGGCCGGTTCGGCGGCGATCCGCCCCGATTTCACTGCGGCCACCAGTTCTGCGTGGTCGGCTTCGGTCTGATCGGCGTAGCGGACGGCATACCGTCCGATCGCCTCGTCGAGTTCCGTGTCGCCGGCGAAGTATCCGGCGAGCGCCCGCGGATCGAGGGAGCGGGTGTGTGCACGCGCGAGCAGGGCGCCGGCCAGGCGGCCGTAGTCGTCGAGATGGTCCTGCTCCAGACCGGTCGGATCGATGTCGCCTTTGAGGTTTCGGAACTGCCGCACGATATAGGGGAGGCCGTCGATGGTCGTCCAGCCCAGGAGGATGTCCGATTCCGCCTGCACCAGCCGGGCGCCGTGCACGATCCGCTTGCCCTCGTGCTTCGGTTCGTCGACCGGCAGGTATGTCGCCAGTGCGGACGGCCGGGCCTGTTTCAGTTGAAGTACGAGCACCTCGTCCCGATTGCCGTGCAGTAGGGCGATATAGCTGCGCAGACCCACGCTGCCGGTTCCGACGATCCGGAAGGCGACGTCGGACACGGCGAATCGGGTGATCAGATTCCGTCGAGACTCCCGAAGTGACTCGACATAGCGTTCCAGCCCGTCGGTCACCGCATCGGCGGTCGCGCGATCCACGTGGGTGAGGATCGGCGGATCGTCGATGAACCGTCGCCTGCGGATCCCCGTCTCGTGGTTCTCGATGTGGGCGGTCCATTTCGCCGCCACCTTCTCGCTGGTGTTGCGTCGCGCCTTCTGCGCGGCCTTGTCGAAGTCGTCGAGCAGGGCGTCGGCCTTCGCCCGCGCAAGCACCGACTTGTCCGGCAGCGCATTCCAGGACTGGAGGAACGGAAGTTCGGCGAGTTCGCGGATGGTGCGCCGATACGATTTGACGGCGTCGTCGGCGGCCTCGACGCACCCGCTCTCGGACACTCCGCCCTCGCGTCCGGCGAGGACCAGGCTGGCGGCGAGACGTTTGAGATCCCATTCCCACGGACCGGGGATGGTCTCGTCGAAATCATTGATGTCCATGACAATGTGACCGTCCGGTGTCCCGTACAGGCCGAAGTTCGCGGCATGCGCGTCACCGCACAGCTGCGCTGTCAATCCGGTGACCGGAGTAGCGGAGAGGTCGGCAGCCATCAGACCGGCGGCGCCGCGGAAGAAGGCGAACGGCGAGGCGATCATCCGACCGATCCGCAGGGGGACGAGATGTGCCAGCCTGCCCTCGTTGTCGGCCTCGACGAAGTCGAGCACATCCGGTCTGTCGGCGCCGGTCGCGGCGTGATCGTGTGCACGGGACGGCACGGTTGCCTGCAACGTGTTCCCACGCGCGAAGACGTCGTCCGCGTCATCCTGGGTTCGCAGGTCCACGGCGCGCGCTCGATTCTTCGTCACCACGGCGACACTATCGGAGGCATTTGCGCGGCCTGAACGCTCCGCGTCTTCGCCGCACGACATTGTGGCTGAAAGGTGGTTATGCTTCGGTTTCCGGTGGCGGGCAGCATCCGGCGCCGGAGACACGTTCCGGAGGCATGCCGTGCCGCCGGGCCTTCCTTGACGGAGGAACGTCATGTCCGCTGAACCCGTTGCCGCGACGCCCGAAAACCCCGCCGGCCACATCCGATTGACGTCCCACAGCGGCGGTGTCGGGGCTATTCCGGTCCACTGGGGCGCACCCACGGCGTCCGAGCGCGGTCCGGTGGTCGGCACCACCACCAATCGCGCCCACCGCAACGTGATCGGCACGCACAGCGGCTCGTACAGCATCTACCGGGCGTTGGCGGTCGCGTCGGGTGCACTGTCGCGGCACCACAAGGCCGACCTCACCAACACCGCGCCCACCAACGCCATCGGCCCGTATCCGCAGTGGAGCGAGCCCGGCAAGATCGTGAGCCTGGACCCGTGGGGCGCCACGGTGGCCGAGGTCTTCGCGGCCGAGCTGGCGGCCGGTCACGACATCCGGCCCAGCATCGCCGTGACGAAGGCGCACGTGATCCTGCCGGAGATCATGGAGGCCATCCAGAAGGGCCGCCTGCACCCGGACGGCCGTTTCCTGCTGCCCAGCGGTGCTGCGCTGGTCACCAAGGCGGCGATCGAGCCGGTCTGGCATCTGCCTGGTGTGGCGGAACGTTTCCACTGCAGCGAGACGGATCTGCGCCGCGTGCTGTTCGAGGAGACCGGCGGCATGTACCCGGAGCTCGTGACGCGCTCGGACCTCGAGGTGTTCCTGCCCCCGATCGGCGGGCAGACCGTGTACATCTTCGGTGACGCGCGAGACCTGGCCGATCCCGGGGTGGAGCTGACCGCACGGGTGCACGACGAGTGCAACGGTTCGGACGTGTTCGGCTCCGACATCTGTACGTGCCGCCCGTACCTGACACATGCGATCGAGGAATGCATCCGGGGTGCGCAGCGTGGCGGTGTCGGGCTGGTGTCGTACTCCCGCAAAGAGGGCCGCGCGCTGGGCGAGGTGACCAAGTTCCTGGTCTACAACGCCCGTAAGCGTCAGGTGGGCGGAGACACCGCCGATCAGTACTTCGCCCGCACCGAATGCGTGGCCGGAGTGCAGGACATGCGCTTCCAGGAAATGATGCCCGACGTGCTGCACTGGCTGGGCGTCAGAAAGATCCACCGCTTGGTCTCCATGAGCAACATGAAGTACGACGCCATCACCGGCTCGGGCATCGAGGTCGGGGAGCGGGTCGATCTGCCCGCCGACCTGATTCCGGCCGACGCGCGCGTGGAGATCGACGCGAAGATGGCGGCCGGCTACTTCACCCCGGGCGCGGTGCCGGACGCCGAAGAATTGGCGAAGATCAAGGGCCGGGAGTTGGACGAATGAGCATGACCGGCGTCGGTCCCGCCCTGGACGTCGGGCAGGCCGAGGGTGCGGCCGCGGCCCTGCGCACCACGTCCGCCGTGCGGGAACGTGCGCAACTTCTGCTGCGTCGCGCGCGCGAGGGCGGTTCACACTGGTTCGGCGTGGACGACGACGCGCTGCAGACTGCCGCGGGCGAGGTCGTCGACGTCACGCGTGCTCGCTATCCGGACCTGAAGATTCCGTTCCACAGCCGGTGGCGCCATTTCGAGGCCGGTGGAGTGGATCGAAAGGCCGAGTTGGATGGACGGCTGGCCGCTCTGGACGCGCCGGGCCGCGCCCGCGCCATGATCGACCTCGCGGTGGTCAGCGTGCTGCTCGATGCCGGCGCCGGTCCCGATTGGCAGTACCGCGAGGCCGCGAGCGGGCAGCACTTCGCCCGTTCCGAGGGTCTGGGCGTCGCGAGTTGGCACGCCTTCCTGGGCGGATTGTTCTCGAGCGATGCGGCGCAGCCGCTGCAGGTCGACGCGGCGGGACTGCGTGGCCTGGACGCGGACCTGCTGGCCGAGGCGTTCCAGGTGGGTCCGTCGAATCCGTTGGTGGGACTCGACGGTCGGGTGCTGCTGCTGCGCCGGTTGGGCGAGGCGCTCGCTGCGCAGCCCGACGTGTTCGGTCCGCACGGTCGGCCGGGTGGTCTGTTCGACCTGCTGGTCGATCCGCAGGGTTCGGCCGCTTCGACGGTAGCGGCCCACGACATCCTGTCGCAGCTTCTGACGTCGCTGTCGGGCATCTGGCCGGCGGGCAACGCCATCGGCATTGAGCCGTTGGGCGACTGCTGGCCTCACGAGGCAGTGGACGGTCCAGGCCTGACCCGGGGCTGGGTGCCGTTCCACAAACTGTCGCAGTGGCTGACCTATTCGCTGCTCGAGCCCTTCCAATGGGCCGGTGTGCAGGTGGTGGGGCTGGACGCGTTGACGGGCCTGCCCGAATACCGCAACGGCGGCCTACTTCTGGACACCGGCGTGCTCCGCCTGCGCGACCCCGACTGGTCTGCGCGCAGCTGGACGGCGGGCGACGAACTGATCGTCGAGTGGCGCGCATTGACGGTCGCGCTGCTGGACGAACTGGCCCCGCTGGTGTGCGCAGGCCTGGGTGTCGATGCCCGGGCGATGCCGCTGGCCTGCGTCCTGGAGGGCGGCACCTGGGCGGCGGGCCGCGCGCTGGCACAGCGCACGCGTGGCGGGCTGCCTCCGCTCTCCGTCGTCAGCGACGGCACGGTCTTCTAGAACGAAACGAGGACGAACACATGGGGACAGTACACCTGATCGACCACCCTCTGGTGCAGCACAAGCTCACGATGATGCGCCGTAAGGATGCCTCCACCAACAGTTTTCGGCGACTGGCGAACGAGATCTCCGCGCTGATGACGTACGAGGTGCTGCGCGACATCCCGATGCAGGAGGTCGAGATCGAGACGCCGCTCGAGGTCACGACCGGCAGGGTTATCGACGGGAAGAAGCTGGTCTTCGTCTCCATCCTGCGCGCGGGTACCGGCATCCTGGACGGCATGCTGACGATCGTGCCGGGTGCGCGGGTGGGGCATATCGGTCTGTACCGCGATCCCAAGACCCTCGGCGCGGTCGAGTACTACTTCAAGATGCCCGGCGACCTGCACGAGCGCGACGTGGTCGTGGTCGATCCGCTACTGGCGACCGGCAATTCCGCGGTGGCGGCGGTGGAGCGGCTGAAGGAGTGCGGTCCCAAATCCATCAAGTTCGTCTGCCTGCTGACCTGCCCGGAAGGCGTTGCCGCGCTGGACAAGGCCCATCCCGATGTGCCGATCTACACCGCCGCCGTCGACCGCCAACTCGACGAGCACGGCTACATCCTGCCCGGCATCGGCGACGCAGGCGACCGCATCTTCGGCACCAAATAGCACGTTGCCGGTGGTTACGCGGGGAACCGCAACGCGAGCGCTGTTTTGATCTCGATGTGACGCAGGAGGAATGCGCGCTCGTCGAGCCGCTTGCGCCGCAGCCAGCCGGTGACCTCGTCGTTGCATTTGCTGGCGTTGCAGGAGCCGCAGGCCGGGGCAATGTTGTCGAGGGTGTACCGCCCGCCGCGGGACAGCGCCTGGACGCAGTCGCGTTGCAGCGGCTTGTCGGTCGCACCGCAATACGCGCACCCGCCCCACGCCTCGGTGAGCGCATTCCACTGCTCGTCGGTGAGGTCGTGCTCGACACTGTCCATCCGACGCTTGCGTTTACGGGCCCCCCTGGCCTTGCGACTTCGGTTGACCGCCATCGCCCCAGGGTAGGGCTCGGGACGGGTCAGCCGGCGACGGGGGCACGCTCTGCTCGAAGTTGAACACGTTCTCCGGGTCGTAAGTGGCCTTGACCTGCCGCAGCCGCTCGCGGTGGGAGCCGTAGTACTCGCACTCCCAGTCCGACGCGGCGGCGTTGGGCACGTTGACGTAGGCGCCGTCGCCGTAGGGGCGCAGCGCGCGCCAGAAGTCGGCGGCCCAACCCAGCGCCGCCGAGTTCAGTGCAGGGTCGTTCCACGCTGCGCCCGGCTCGCAGTAGAACAGCGCGTCGCGATGCGGGAACGCGGATCCCCCCGGCGGCGCGTGCCGCACGGCCCCGCCGAAGCTCGAGCAGAAGAAGTTGCTCGGCGGGCTGGGGGTGTTGCCCATGAAGCGGACGATCAGATCGATCGCCTCGTCGGGGAACGGACGGGTGACGAACTGGGAGTAGAACTTCCAGAGGGCGACGTCGTTCGGACCCCTGTCCACGCCGCCGTACACGGTCGGCCAGGAACCCTCCGTCACCGTCACGTCGGGACTGCCGATCGTCAACAGCGAGCGCAATTGGTCCTCGAGTTCTCGCCGCGAACCACCGTGCAGCAGCGCAGACAGCTCGACCGCGGTGGAATCCGCCTCGAGTGCGCTCGTCAGCCGCTCGTCGGCGACCGGTGCCGCGCGCTGCCATGCTCGAAGCAGATCTCCGAGATCGCCGTGTCCGGTCCACCTCGCGACCAGGAAGGTGACGTTCGACAGCTCGTGCAGCTTCAATGTGTAGGACGTCGCGATCCCGAAGTTGCCGCCGCCTCCACCGCGGCACGCCCAGAGCAGGTCGGAGTTGCTGTCCGCGGAGGCCTCCACGACCTTCGCCGAGCGTGCGCCGTCGGCGACCACGACGTCCGCGGCGAGCAGGTTGTCGCAGGCCATGCCCATGCTGCGGGTCAGTAGTCCGAAGCCGCCCCCGAGAATCACACCACCGAGCCCCACACCGCCCTCCGAGCCGGTAGGAACGACGAAGCCGTGTTGCCCGAGCGCCGCGACCGTCTCCATCTGCGTCAGACCCGTTCCCACGGTCGCCGTGCCCGCCGATTCGTCGATCACGATGTTCTTCATCCGGCTGACGTCGACAACGAGGCCGCCGTCCAGTGACGACCAGCCCTCGAGACTGTGGCGTCCGCTGCGGGCACGCAGGGCGATGCCTTCTTCTCGCGCCCAACGGACCGCGTTGACCACGTCCTGTGTGTCGCAGCAGAACACGATCGCCTCAGGGTAGCGGGAATACAGGCGGTTCCAGCCGACCCGCGCCTCCTCGTACCCGGAATCGCCCGGACGCACCACGTCACCGGTGAGCATGTTGGTGGCGGTGAGGGGCGTTGTCAGTCGGTCAGTGCGAGAAGACATCGGCGTCTCCGGGCTCGGTTTCCAGTACCACACGTTGGAATATCAACAGGTAGGCGAAATACACTCCGCCCGCTAGGAGCAACCCGATCGCAATCAGAATCGAGGTCAACGCACTCGAGGGCGACACGATCACGAACACCACGAAGGCCGACCACACCAGTGCACCGATTGCGATCGGCAGTTCGAAGCGCCCGAGATCGAACGCGCCCGACTTACGTTCCAATCGTTTGCGGACCGCAAGATAGAGGACGATTATGCCGCCGTAGAGGACCGCCGAGATGACTGTCCCCACCGTGAGCAACTCAAGCAGTGCGCCTCCGGGCAGGGCAGCCATCAGGACGACCCCTATGACGACGATCAAGATGGTCGCCGGAATGGGGGTCTGCGTGCGCGGATTGACCCGGCGCATCACCCGGTGAGCAGGGAAACGTGCGTCGCGGGACATCGCGAACACCATCCGCGAGCAGGTCGCCAACGTCACCATCCCCGCGCCGAAGAAGGCAAACGCGATCGCGACCAGCAGTGTCCGCTCCATCACCGGACCCAGTTGATCGCGCAGGATCGCCGCCACTGGCGTGTCACTGCCGCTGATCCGGGGAACGTCTTTGATCGCGATCGTGAGCGCGATCAGAAACACCAGTCCCAGCACCGCCGCCGCCACGACCGATCCCACGATCGCGCGCGGGACGCTGCGAAACGGATCCTTGGCCTCCTCTGCCATGTTCGCCGCGGAATCGAAGCCGACGAGCGTGGCGAGTCCCATGATCATGGCAGCCATCAAACCGCCGCCGACGGCGAAATAGTTGGGGGCGCCCTCGGCGACACCGCGGGAAGTGAGATTGCCGACCGAGCCGTCGCCCGTGACCGCCACCGCGACGAAGAGCCCGACCGCCAGCACCACGACGATCACTAGTTCGAGTCCTACCGCGCCCGACGTGATCAAGCCGACGAGGCGCGTGGAGAACACGACGAGCACTGCTTGGACAAGCACCACGACGAGCGTGATCACGCGCGCAGTGCCCTCGTCTGGCTCCATACCGAAAAGCGGCATGAGGGCGGAGCTCGCCATCGCATTGTCGACCGTCACCACGCCGAGCGCCAGGTAACAGAAGGTCAGCCAACCGAACAGCCAGCCTATCTTCGGGTTCGCCAGCCGTGAGGCCCACTGGTAGGAGGAACCGCTGAGAGGGATGCGGGCCGCGAATTGCGCGATCACCAGCGCCACCAGGGTCTGCCCCAACGCCACGACGACCCAGAGCCAGATCCCCACCGGCCCGGCGTCTCGAAGGACGTCGTCGTAGGTGCCGAAGATCCCGACCGCCACCGAGATGAACGCGAACGACACAGCGAACACTTGAAAGGAGCCGAGAGTTCGCTTCAGTTCCGGTTTGTAGCCGCAGTCCTCACATTCCTGATCGGCGCTCTGCGAGCCCAACACGTTTTCTGCCGTCATCTCGGCCGCCTCACGTTCGATCGGGAACTGCGGAGAAGGTGAATCGCTTCGAAAAGACCCGCGACAACGGGACCCGTTCCACGATCAGAGCGAGACCGGTCTGTTTTATCGTCCTCCTCGCGCGTGCGAATGTCAGCGATGGTTCGTCTTTCTAAATATTTCGGCTGCGCAGGACAGTCGTCTTCACACACCTCGGCCGCCGGGGCCATGGGCTCCGGCGGCCGAGTCGTCTATTTCAGGTAGTCGTCACATCACATCCAGGGCATGTCGGGATCGAGCGGGTGGGAGATCACCCCGTCGTCGGGCTCGAGGGGATAGTTGACCTGATGGATGACCGCGGAGGCCGGACCGTAGAGGGATGTGCCACCGGGCTCGACCAGGGTGGTGCCGGGTTCGACGAGGGTGACCTGCGGCGGCACGTCCTCGTCGGGGGCGTCGCAGGAGACCATGGGCCATGCATTGGCGCAACCGATACGGTCCCTGACCTCGACCTTGTACGGGGAGAGCCCGGAATCCGGAGAGACGACCTGAGGCGACGTCGACTGCGCGGGTGCGGCGATGGCAGTGGCGCTCTGGCTCAGGAACATTCCGAGTCCGAGGGCGGCGCCCGTTGCGGCTGCTGCGGCGATGCGTGTCTTGGTCGAATTCATGGCGTTGCTCCTGAGTCTGGTGTGGGTGGGTTTCCGTGTCCCTTGTGGACGAACACCAGTCTTCGCCGTTACGGGGCCCCGCCAACTCCCCCCAGAGGGGTGGTCGACCCTCCATCCGGGGGTGGATGTTTGCACCCCCAGGGGTGTTCCCAAAGCTGTGAGTGGGCAGTGACCCGTCGTCGGTGGCGTCAGAGATAGAGGTCGACGAGGGTGCTGACCAGCGACCAGTGCGTGGCCCGGGCCCGCAGGGTCCTCAGCTCGGGGTAGACGATGCGGAAGGTTCGCGCGAGGGCGACGCTCAGCCCGCCGGTGATGTCCGGGAGCCCGGATCGGGTGTCGGTGGCGAGGACGCCGTCGAGCGGCGGGTAGCCGGTCAGTCGCTCGAGGATCGGGCCGACCCGGAGGTGTGGGCCGAGTTCCCGGAACAATCCGATGTTCTCTTGCAGGCCTCTGGTGATCGGCAGGTCGGTGAGTTCGATGACGTCGCGGTGCTGAGCCGCGGCATCCGACTGGGCGACGACGAGCAGGTCGTACAGCTTCCCGGTGACGACGTCGTCGAATCGGTGAAAGTCGTCCCTCACGACGCCGATACTGGCGGCCACCCGGAAGATGTCCTCGAACTGGTCGAACGTCATGAGCGACCCGTGGCTTCCGACCTCCGCACCGTCCATCAGGTGATCATCCTCCCCGATACGCCCCGGCTATGTCATGTTCATTCTTCCGCCGGGATGATCCTGCCGCAGTGACAGAGCTGCCTCGCCCTGGAATCGTGTTGTCCGGCACGAAGTCCTGCGTGGCCGGCAGGCCGGGTTGTGCACGACCACCGACAGCGAGTACAGCCAAGGGTATGAGCCGGTGGGAGCGGCGCGGAACGCGGTGGTGGCCGTTGGTGGTCGCCGCTGTGCTGGTCGTCGTGCTCGCGCTGTGCAGGGTGGTTCCGGTGTGGCCGGGACTGTTGCACCTCGTCGCGCTGCCGCCGCTGGACCAGTTCGCGGACCTGCGACTTCTGCTGGTACGCACCGACTCGTGGCCGCAGTTCCTGGTGTTGCTGGCCGTCGTGTCGGCGGTGCGGATCATGCTGATGGCCTGGCTGCTCGGTGGACTCGACACGAGGCGTATCCGCTTCGCGACAGCGTTCTACGCGACTGCGTTCGGCCCCGTTCTGCTGGCGTCGTGCGCTGACGCGACCGCCTACGCGATGCTGTACTCGCGGGCGTTCTGGCCCGCGGTAGCGCTCGTCGCGGTGCTGGTGTCGATACTCGGGCCGGTGCCGTGGCAGGGCAGTGTCACCCTGCGCGCGGCGATGGGGCGGACGTGGCGCCGCGGCCTGCGAATCGAGGTGATGCTGCCGTACTGCGCGGCGATTCTCGCACTGGGCGCCTTGGCGGACCGCGTGCCGGCCCTCACCGTGATGCTCGTGCCGGCTTCTGCAGCGGTGACGGGGCTGACGGTGTGGGCGATGGGCCGTGCGCCGCTGAGGCGACCCGCCGCGGTACTTGCCGCGGTGCTCGTCGCGTCGACGGTCGTGTCGGTGATCTTCGTTCGGACCCGCGCATACGACGATCCGGAACCCGGACCACGACAGGCTGGTTCGCTGCTCCTCATGTCCGGTATCAACTCGCGTTCGGGTGAGGGGGCGATTTTCCAGGCCGACGTGCAGCGGCTGGGTTACGAATGCGAACAGGTGTACTACTTTTCCTACGCCGGAACCGGTGGTGGGCAGCCCCGACGCGAGTCCACGTGCCCGATCCGAACGGGCGCCCCCTACGAACCGGTCGACACCCAGCGGCCCGTCGAAGAACAGGTCGCCCTGTTCGCCGAGCAGGCGGCGAACCTGCAGCGGCCGTTGACCGTTGCCGCGCATTCCCACGCCGGCTGGATCGCGTGGGAAGCGGTCGCCACGGGTCGGGCACAGGTGGACGTACTGATCCTGGTGGGTGTGTTCCCGGATACCCCGCTCGGATTTCCGCCGCCGCAAGTCGCCCGACCGGGGCGGGTGTTCGGCGACCTGTTGCGCTGGGCGGTGCCCGCGATCGAGTTCGCGTTCTTCCCCTTCGACCCGGACACTCCCGCGGCGCGGCAACTGCTCGGGGACGCGGGCAGCGCACAGGCCGTTCTCGGCGAGAGACTGCCCGAAGAGGTGCGCGTGCTGAGTATCGCGTCGGCCGCCGATCTTCCGTTGATGCCGCACGGTCGGCGCCTGGACGTCGAACGCAACGGCTGCCCGGTCCGCGCCGCGCACTCGTCGCTACCGACCTCCGCCGCCTTCGACGATGAGGTGATCCGGTTCCTGAACCACCGGGATCCTGTTTCCTGCCCGGCATGGCGGGACTGGGGTGCGGGCGTGGTGCAGGCGTTCGGTGTACCCCCGACCGAACGCTGACGAGACTGTGCGGAAGCGGACGGGACGATTTCGCGGACGCCGGAGCATCGGCCGGAGTTAAATGGAATGACGCAGGCGTAAAGGATTTCGGCACAGGGTAAGCCCAACTCAAGGTCCGTCGCCGTCCGCTCCGTTCTCGTTCGCACGGTGCGGGAGGCAGAGCGTCGGGGTGCGCGATGATCGAAGCAGTGACAGGGCTCCTCACGAGGAGAAACGAACCCGCCGATGCTCGATCCGAACCGCCCGCACAACCCGATCACGCCGGCCCTGTCAGTGGTGTGGCACTCGGAAGGCTCCTCGCGGCGGCGATACTGTCACCGGCACAGGCGTCACTGCTCGTTGCCGATGCGCTCGATCAGCTCCAACCGGCGCGCAGCGAAGGGCCGGACCGCAGCCGTATCCGAAACGTGACGGTGTCCGACAGCGGGTATCTCACGATCGAATACGGGCGCGGTGCGGTGTCCGGGCAAGATTTCAACGAGGAGGTTGCCGGGCTGTTCCGAAGCATCGCGACGAACTGTCGCGGTTCGGCCCTGCCCGACCGGTTGCACGAATCGCTGGTCGAAACAACAGATCTCGATGCGCTGCTGCAACGAGTTCGCCTGGCGGTCGAACCCGACGTCGAACCCGACGAGGAGCGGCGGAAACGCTGCCAACTCGCCCGGCTGGTCGCGGCGACCACGGGACGACCGCGCCTTGACGGCCGCACCGTGGAGGAACCGCCCGCCGGTGAGAAGCCGCCGCCGGTGGTCAGCGGTTTCACTCTCGCATCGCCGGGCTGGTTCCCGCCGGTCCGGAATCCGTGGCATCGCAGGAAGAGGCGTCCCTCGCGGCGGCAGGGAGCTCTCGGGCTCGTCGCGATCCTGATACTTTTCGCCGCAGTGTGGATGGCTCCACGGGCGTGGACTGAACTGCAGCGAGGCTGGGACGCCGTCCTGAATCCGGTGAATCCCGAGGAGCAGAATCAGATTCGACCCGTATCGCCGCCACCGGAACCCCCGGCTGATCAGCCCACGCCGGCGACGACCGAGGCCGGACGAGTGCCGCCACCCGTCGACGTCGGTGCGCCCGCCAGCGCCGGGCCGATCACGCTCGTCACGGCCACGCGCGCCAACGGGGAGTGCGGGCCCGGGCAGGCGTGCGAGATCCGGGTCGACGTCCACCTCGATCCGGCGGCGACTGTCGATGCCGTGACGTGGAGGGTGAGCGTGTACGATCGCTGCTCCGGCGAGGTGCGGGCGGGCGGCGAGGTGTCGGAGCGTGTCCAGCCCGGGTCCCAGCAGGTGTACGGCATCGTCCGGACCGATCTTCCGCCGGGGTCCGCGCTCGCCGTCGCGGCGATCACGAGCGCCCCGGCGACGGCCGGGTCGGAGCCACTGCTGATACCCGCCGAGAACGCACGCTGCTGAGCGCCGGGGGCTGCCATGCAGGACGGCAAGCGTGAATCCGACCCGTGGATCGTCGGGGCGGCGATCGTCCTCGTCGTGCTCGGACTCCTGAATCTGACGGCGACCGGGATGACGGGGCACGCTGTCCGACACGCCCTCTTCGCGGCGGTCGGACTCGTGATCATGTGGGTGTTGTCCCGCCTGCGTATCAGTGACCTCCGGGCCTTCGGGTGGGCCCTGTTCGCGGTGGCAACCCTGTTGCTCGCGGCCGTGTCCCTCGCAGGAGTCGCGACGAAGGGCGCGCAGCGCTGGCTGAACTTCGGCGTGTTCACCGTTCAGCCCTCCGAGTTGGCCAAGCTCGCCCTGATTCTGGTACCCGCGGGCATGCTCGCGGGTGGGTTCACCCTCGCGCGATTCGCCGCGACCCTGGCGATTGCAGCGGTGCCGGTGGCACTCGTGGCGGTACAGCCCGACCTGTCGACGGCCGTCGTGCTCGTAGCGACAGCCGGGTTCATGCTCATCCTGGCGCGGGTTCCGTTGCTGCCGCTGGTCCCGTTGTTCGTGATGGGGATCGCGTCGCTACCGCTCGCGGTGCTGTTCCTCCGCCCGTATCAGCTCGAACGGGTGCACGTGTTCCTGTCGAGCAACGCCGACCCGGTAGGCGCGGGGTGGGCCGAGTTGCAGGCGAACATCGCGATCGGCAGTGGCGGCCTGTGGGGTCTGGCGCGAGAACCGCTGTACGACGTGCGGGCACAGTTTCTCCCCGAATCGGAGCACGATCTGGCGTTCGCCAGCCTCGTGTACGGGTGGGGGCTGATCGCCGGCCTGGCCGTCGTGGTGGCGACGTCGGTGATCGTGTGGCGGGCCGCACTCGCCGCGCGGACGGCACGGACCCGGGAGGCTGCACTCGTCGCGGCCGGGATCGGTGGGTTGTTCGGAATCCATGCTCTGGTGTCGATCGGTCAGAGTCTGTCGCTGCTACCCCACACCGGGATGCCGATTCCCCTCTTCAGCTATGGGGGGACGGCCGCGATCGTCGGATTCGCCGCCATCGGACTGGTACTCGCGGTGCGCCGCGACGGCGTCGCACGACCACTGTGGGCCCCCGACCCCCGTCGCCGGCGCCGCCCACGCGGAGTGTCGGCGGGCACGATGACGATGATCGCCGCACTCGTGGCCATGTCGGTGTTCGCCTGGCAGGTGCAGCACGACCGGGGTGCGGAGTATCGGGCGATGAGCGATGCACAGATGATGCGGTGCATCCGCCTGCCTGCCGAACGCGGACTGATCGTCGACCGCAACGGTGTCCCTCTCGTGGTGAACGTCGCCGAGTACGCCGTTGCCGTGGTCGCTCGGATGTTCGAGGACAGCGACGACGACGCCCGCAACCGGCTCGCCGCGCTGCTCGTGAAGTCGCCCGACGAGCTGTCGGACCTGATCGACGCCGGCGGCGACGGTGAAACCCAGGTGGAGGTGGGCAGAGTCGCGCCCGATCAGGCTCGGCGCATCGTGGACGCGCACCTTCCCGGTGTCCTCGTGGTGCCGTCCGGTCGCAGGCAGTACCCGTACGGTGCCGTACTCGCGTCCATCCTCGGACACGTCGGGGTCGCCGATGCCGACGACATGGAACGCTGGCCACACCTCGCGCTCGGATCCCGGGTCGGCAAGGCGGGACTCGAGAAGCAGTACGACGCTCTGCTCCGCGGCAGTGACGGCAAACAGTGCATGTACGTCGACCCATCGGGCAATCCGGTGGCCACCGGCGAGCGCGTCGACCCGGTGCGGGGCCACGATCTGCGTCTGCACCTCGACATCGGTGTGCAGACCCTGGCCACCGATGCGCTCGTGGAGGCGATGCGCACCAGTAAGGGCGACCTCGGCGCCGCGGTCGTGATGGATGCGCGGACCGGAGCCGTGCTCGCGCTCGCCAGCGTCCCGGGCGCCGACAACAATGTCTACGGTCCCCCGGCCGACCTCGTCGCCCTCGCGGCGCAGAGCCAGACCCCGGGCCCGAGTGCGTTGGTCAACAACGCCACCCAGACCGCGGTCCCGCCCGGTTCGACATTCAAGATCGTCGTCGCGTCGGCGGACATGCAGTACCCGGTACTCTCGCCCGACGCGGTGATCGAGACCGGCGCGGCATACACCTACGGTGGCCACACGTTCCGGAACTGGCAGCCGATGGGCCCGAACAATATGCTGCAGGCGATCCAATGGTCCGACAACGTCTACTTCTACAAACTCGGTGAGCTCCTGGGACCGGAGAAGATGGCCGACGTCGCGAGTCAGCTCGGCGCGGGACGGCAGTCCGGGATCGACCTGCCCGGCGAGGCGGAGGGATTCCTCGGCACCCCGGAGAACGTCGGAAGCATCGGGTCCACGTGGTATCCCGGGTCGACGCTGCTGATGGGTATCGGGCAGGGCACGGTCAGCGCAACCCCGATCCAGGTCGCGCGCTGGACGTCCGGGGTCGCCACCGGCGCGATGGTGACTCCTCAGCTGGCCGCGTCGTACGGGCCGGAACTGATCCCCATCCCGACAGAGCCACCACAGCGGCTCGCATTCGCGGATCGTCTCGATCCTGTCCGGGCCGGGATGCGGGCGTCCGCGGCGGCCGGGACCGCCGGGCAACTCGCGGACCTCCCGGTACCGGCCGGCGCCAAGACCGGAACTGCGGAGGATCCGTCGGCGCCGGGGGAGGGACTCAATGCCTGGTTCTCCGCGGTGGCGCCGTTCGACGCCCCCGAGATCGTGGTGACGGCGCTGGTCCGGGGTGGCGGTTCCGGGTCCGCGACTTCCGGCCCCGTGGTCAAGAAGATCCTCGAGCACTACTTCCCGCGACCACCTGCCCCGACGCCGCCCCGGTGATCAGCTGCTGTACGCGGCAACGACCTCGGGATGCACGAGACACGCGGTGGCGCCTTCGGCGACGCAGGTGAGGGGGCGCTCGGCCGTCTTCACCGGGAATCCGAACGCTTCCTCGAGCAGCTGCGAGAGGCCGCGCAGCATCGCCCCGCCGCCGATCACGAGCAGCCCTTCCGACATCACGTCGCCGATCGCCTGGGGCGGAAGGTCTTCGAGGCACTCGGTCAGGGTGCGGACGATTCCGGCTGTGGTCGGCCGCAATGCATCCACGATCTCCTCGGTTTCGAGAGTGACGAACCGTGCCCGGCCGGTGGCGGCGTCACGCCCCTCGACGACGAGTGACTGCCCTTCGTCGGTGTCCGGTGCGCCCAGCTTCGCGCGCTCTGCGGTGAGCTCGCCGACGACGATGTTGTGCTCCGACCGCAGGTAGTGGTACAGCGCGTTGGTCAGTTCGTCCCCGGCGAGTCGGCAACTGCGGTGGGAGAGAATGCCACCGAAACAGATGGCGGTGATTTCCGAAGTGCCGCCACCGATGTCGACGACGAGGTGGGCGCGGGCTTCGAGCGGATTGATTCCGCAGCCGAGGGCACCCGCGACCGGCTCGGGCACCAACCCCACCTTCCGCAGGCCGGCCTCGTGCCCGACCTCGAGCAGAGCCCTGCGCTCGAGCGGGGTGGCGCCGGCAGGCACCGAGATGACGGCCTTGGGCCGCACCCCGTATCGCCTGCCCGGCGACACCCGTTTGACGATCGCCGTCACGAAGGCCCGTGCCGACTCCAGGTCGACTATCACCCCGTCACGCAACGGCCGCACCGGAGTTATCCCGATAGGCGTACGGCCGACGAGACTTCGCGCCTCGGTGCCGATGGCAAGAGCACGGTGCGGTTCCTTCGTCCGAACCAGCATGAACGAAGGCTCGTTCAGTACGATGCCGTCGTCGGGAGTTCCGACGACAGTGTTGGCAGTTCCGAGATCGATACCAAGTCCACCCACGTCGGCCTCCAGAGGGATTCCAGCGAGATGTGCTTGATGTTACGCAGCGGCAGCGTCATTCGGAAGGTATCGCGTGCATTGGAAGAATCCCGGAAAGCGGTCACGACGTCGTCACGCGAAGTCGAACAGTGGTGGAAGCACACCGACCATCAACGCCGCCCACACACCGAACACGGGGAGGTAACGGGTCTGCCAGCGTTCGGTGGACCCGAATTCGCGCCGGCCCCGCAGGAACCCGAGGATGAGAACGGCCGACCACGTCAGATTGACGAGGAGGACCAGGTTCATTCCGAGTGCGGCCACCTTGTTCGGGGTGAAGCCGAATTCCGCGATTCGCGTGAGCATGGCGAACAGCATCAGCAGGTCGACCGCGAGGGCGCTGACGACGAGGACGAGTTGGAGGCGGTCGAACAGGTCGGGCGGTAGGTAGGGGTCGCGGGCGGAAATCGCATACAGCAGCAGGCCCAGGACGACGACCAGGATGAGGTCCATCAGGATCAGCAGGTTCCGGTCGACGTCGACCACGCTGCCCGTCGTCGCGAACGCGACGAGCAGCACCAGCAGCATGAGAGTCGTCAGTGGTGTGAACACCCGCGTGAGGACGGGGGCGATGTTCTCCACGACGTTCTGTTTCGCCTCCACGAGCCATGGGGCGACGATGACCGCACCGGCCGCTCCGAACGGCAGCACCCAGTCCTCGACTACCCACTCGACGCTCAGTCCGAGGGCGTCGAAAGCATTGACCGTCAGGCCGATGAGCACGCCGCCGCCGAGGGCGAGGAGGGTCAGGTAGACCACCCATTCGCCGGTGAATCGAATGAAATCCATCCGCCGCCGGTCCGACCGCCACTGGCCGCCGACGTACGCGACGCCGACCGCGAACCACAACGCGATCGGTGTGTGGATCGCGGCGATCACCTCGGTGGAGCCGTTCGAGACGAACGGGAAGACGTTCAACAGCACCGCCGCCAGCGCGAACGGCACCACCAGTGCCGCGGCCAGTCGGAGCGTCACCTTCCGCTTCCACGCGAAGTATCCGGTGAGGAAGGGGAGAACGAACAGGCTGAGGTTGCGGGCGAGGTCCTGCTCGTCGAGTGTCGCCAAGCCCGCTTTGAGGGCGAGCGCGGCGCCGACCGCGAACCCGAGAACGACGAGCAGTTCACGGGTGGGGCGAGTGCGATCGCCGTCCGGCACGGCGGGCAGCAGGACGAGTTGCTTCCACAGCCGATCGGAGTGCTCCCGCGCGAACTCGCGGGAGATGTCGTCCACGTTGCCCATCCGTTTGACCGCGACGAGGAACGCCTCGTCGGTCTTCAGGCCGGCGGCGGACAGATCCGAAATCTGATCGCGTAGATGGTCTTCCATCTCATCCGTGTCGGCGGCCGATATCGCGTGACGGCGCTCGACGAACCCCCGCCACTGACCGATCTGCGATTCGAGTTCCTTGTCGGTATCCATCACGACCATCCTTCCGCGGGCGCCGGGGGCAGTTGGACGGAGCGCCACACCTGGCTCAGTGCGTCCGCGACCACATCCCACTGGGCGCGCCGTTCTGCCAGCATTTCCCGGCCCTTGTCGGTGATCGTGTAGTGCTTGCGCCGCCGCCCGCTGTCGGAGGCGCCCCACGAGGCCGACACCAATCCCAGCCGTTCGAGCCGATGCAGCAGGGGGTACAACATGCCGTCGGTCCACTGAATCCGTCCGCCGGACAGGTCGTTGACCCGCTTCAGGATGGCGTACCCGTAGGACTCGCCCTCGGCGAGAATCCCGAGCACCAGGGGAGTGGCCGACGCGGCCACCAGATCTTTCTCGATATGCATAGAACCCCTATCCCTAGATCTGCTAGCCATCAAAGTAGCAGATTGCCCGTCGCTCAATTGCCCTCTCGGCGCGGAGCGGAATGAATGCCTCGGTCGACAACCCAGGGTTGACGCTTCGTTAGCGTCAACTTAGAGTTGACGCATGGAGAATTCAACGCCGGCCACCCCGCCCATTCGCCTCGACGACCTCATCGACGCGATCAAGAAGGTGCACTCGGAGGCCCCGCTCGAGCAACTCACCGACGCGGTTCTCGCTGCCGAACACCTCGGCGAACTCGCGGACCACCTCATCGGTCACTTCGTCGACCAGGCCCGCCGCTCGGGTGCGTCGTGGACCGAAATCGGCAAGAGTATGGGAGTCACCAAGCAGGCCGCACAGAAGCGGTTCGTCGCCAAGGACCCCGGGCAGGCCTCCGACCTCGATCCGAATCAGGGATTCAGCCGATTCACTCCCCGCGCACGGCAGGTCGTTGTCGTCGCGCAAAACGAAGCCAGGGCCGCACACAACTCCGAGATCCTGACCCAGCATCTCGTCCTCGGACTCCTGACCGACCCCGACGGGCTCGGCGCCCGGGCGATCGCTGCACAGGGGGTGGATCTGGACACGGTCCGCCACGCCGCGACCGCGACGCTGCCGCCCGCCGTCGAGGATCTACCCGCACTCATCCCTTTCGACGCCCAGTCACGCAAAGCACTCGAACTGACCTTCCGTGAGGCCCTTCGACTGGGGCACAACTACATCGGAACCGAGCACATTCTCCTCGCCCTGCTCGAGGTCGAGGACGGCGTCGGTGTGCTCGCCGGACTGGGTGTCGACAAAGCCGCCGTCGAGGAGAACATCGCCGCCAGTCTCGCCGCCATAGTCGCCGCCCAGAACAAGGAGTGAGCTCGCCCAGAGTGCGGTCGCACGCCAGTCACCACGGCGCTCACGTGAAGGGGATTCCCCCGGTGACGCCGAGTACTTCTCCAGTGACGTAACTGGATTCGTTCGACGCGAGGAACACGTACGCGGGAGCCAGTTCGGCGGGCTGGCCGGGCCTGCCCAACGGCACGTCCTCGCCGAATTTCCGGTAGCCGTCGGCGGGCATGGTCGCGGGGATCAGCGGCGTCCAGATGGGGCCCGGTGCTACGGCGTTGACCCGTATTCCCCGCTTCGCCACATCGGCGGCGAGTCCCTTGGTGAAGTTGATGATCGCCGCCTTGGTGGTGGCGTAGTCGAGCAGGCCGGGGGAGGGATTCATGCCCTGGATCGACGACGTGTTCACGATGGTCGATCCCGGTTCCATGACCGCGACGGACTTCTTGCACAGCCAGAACAGCGCGTAGAGGTTCGTCCGCAGGACGCGGTCGAACTGCTCGGTGGTGATGTCGGCGATGCCACCCGTTTGCACCATCTGAAACGCCGCGTTGTTCACGAGGATGTCGAGGCCGCCGAGTTCGCGGACCGTCAGGTCCACGAGAGTCTGGCAGTGGTCCTCCGACGTGATGTCCCCGGTCGCGACGACTCCTCGCTGCCCGGCCTCGTCCACCAGTCGCACGGTCTCCCGTGCATCAGGTTCCTCGGCGTCGAGGCAGCTGACCACCACGCCCGCACCCTCACGGGCGAACGCGAGCGCCACGGCCCGTCCGATGCCCGAATCCGCGCCGGTGATCAGGGCCCGGCGGCCCGCGAGGCGGCCGCTACCCCGATAGGTCTTCTCGCCGTGATCCGGCGTGGACACCAGGTCGGCGGTCAGTCCCGGGTGCGGTATCTCCGGTTGATGCTCGCGGTCGGGATCGGGGTACTGCGTGGTGGGATCCTGTCGGGCGTACTGGTCGGCCATTGTCGTATCCCTTTCGTCATTCCCGGTCTGCAGAGACAACTACCGGCGAGCCGGTACGAAGCGCCGAACCGCGCGGATCGCGGCGGGCGGTCGCGCCGGATGCCACACCTCGCGATCGGTGTACGACCAGGCATAGGTCGGGCTGCCGTCGCGAATGCAGTCGAGCAGACGCGGTTCGTCGAGCTCGTCCGCCGACCATTCGTACAGCTGTTGCAGGCGCGGTCCGATCAGGCCGTAGTCCAGCATCTCGCCGAGGTTGTGCTCGGCGGCGACATACGCAGCGACGTCGTCTCCGAGTGGATATCGGTTGGGGAGAACCCGCGAGAGGGAAAGGAAGATCCCGGTCATCGACAGTCGCGGATCGCCGAGCAGGGGTCCTGCCGGCGCGAGCCGCCCGAGCGCCAGACGTGGCGCCGCGACCAAGGCATGGGCGAAGAGAACGCGGAGCAGCACGACGTTGAGAAAGAAGCGCTCGGGACGGCTCTCGGTTTCGGCGAGGTCGCGATGGTCGAGGTAGGCGGAGGCGATGCTCGCGTTGTGGGCTCGGTACCAGGTGCGTGCGGTCGGATCGGCAACGAACAGCATCCACAGGTCGACCGCGTGCGATGACGGCGTCCCTCCCATTCCGCCGCTTCGGGCGACGGCCTCGCACCCGTCGCGCAGCAGTCGCTCGTTGACGGCCCGCCACCAGGGACTCCCGGGTGGCGTCGCCTCGAGCGCGGCCAGCACGCCGCGGCCGACCTGCCAGCGCATGAACGACAGCGCCGCACGGCGAAACGGCAAATGCCGCGGTGCGTTGCCCACCGGACCGTGATACGTGCGGGCACTCAGCTCGAGGCGGGCATCAGGATCGTCACGCACGGCGTGGACCTGGCCGAGTGCCCAGTCTGCGGCGGAACCTCGCGAACTCACCGTCCCATTGTCGGACCCGACGGTCCGGGAGGAAAGGGCTGGACGAGTGGCAAATGGACATCGGGGAGGGGAGTTGTAGCTTTGTCGCGGAGCGTTGTCTCGTTCCGTGGGCAGCGCAGATGTCGGATCCTTGATCATGAGGTTGCCCCGCGAACCACGTGATCGACCGCGACATCGTCTCTCCTCCAAAGGATTCGATGCTTCACGACGATGACTACCCGTCTGACTCTTCCGCGTGAGGCCGGCGCATGCTGGACAGCACTGACGACAGACCCGGTTGGCGGTGCAGAGTTCCCGATTGCGCCCGCCGCACCGGCGAGAGCAGGACGAAGAGGAGGGGTAGGGATGACCGCAGCTCAGGCAGTCTCGATCGCGGTGACGTTCACCTGGCTGGGGATGGTCATCGCGATCTCGTTTCTCGAAGCGCCGCTGAAGTTCCGTGCACCCGGGGTGACGGTGCCGCTCGGGCTGGGGATCGGCCGGCTCGTGTTCCGGGCGCTGAACGTCACCGAAATGGTGTGGGCGGCGGTGCTCGTTGCCGGGCTCCTCATCGAGGGGCCTCCGACCCGGGTGGTGGTGGCGGGCGCGACCGCGATCGCGGTGCTCGTGGTTCAGCTGGTCGGGGTCCGGCCCCGGTTGACGCGTCGATCCGACCGCGTCCTCGCCGGCGAGGACGTCCCGCGTTCTCACGCGCACTACGTCTACATCGGTCTGGAAGTAGTGAAGGTCGTTGCTCTACTGGCGACTGGGGTGTTGCTCCTCGGTGTATGACGGGGTACGTCCCGTCGCGGTGCCGAGTTCGCAGCGTGCCGTGTCCTGCGAGTCGGCGCGTCGAATACCGCCTTCGGTGCACACTGGACTCAGCCACGCCGCCCGGATCGGTGCTCAACCGATATCGCGGGCGGCGGTGCAGGAGGGCGGGATGTTCCACCGCGGCGACCACGTCGTCATCGAAACCCCGACGCTCGACGAGGATCTGCTCGTCGAGCCCGAAGGTCGCCGCCCGTGGGTCGAATTCCTCACGTCCACCCCCGGACGGCTGACCGCGCTGGGAGTCGCGCTCATCGCCGTGGTCATAGCCGCCGGCGTGATCACTTCGGCGGCGGTCGGCGCGCGGCAACAGCGAGTCGAGGTACTGCGCACCCACACCGAGCCCCTGGCGAACGCCGCCCAGACCCTCTACAGCTCGCTGTCGATCGCCGATGCCGCCGCTACGACGTCGTTCATCTCCGGTGGCGAATCGGGTACCGGCGCGGAGCAGTTCACGCAGGCGGTGGGTGATGCGTCGAACGCGCTGGTCACGGCGACCAACGGGGTGTCGTCCCAGGATGCCGAATCGCTGGCACTGTTGTCGGACGTCGTGCGCAACCTCGCCGAGTACTTCAATCTCGTCGCCACGGCTCAAGCGAACGATCGGGCCGGCAACCCGGTCGGGGTGGCATATCTGTCCGATGCCTCCGCGCTCATGCAGGACACCATCCTCCCGTTGGCGGAGCAGCTGTATGTCCGTCAGTCCGACGCGGTCGCCGAGACCCAGACACACACGGCCCAACTTCCCGCGGCCGCGTTCACGGTGACCGCGGCCGCGCTCGTCGCGCTCGTCCTCGCCCAGCTGTACGTGGTGCGGAAGAGCAGGCGCCGGTTCAACCCCGGTCTCGCTGTCGCGACGCTGCTCATGGCGGGGCTCCTGGTCTGGCTGATCGCCGGAAGCCTGGTGTCGACGTCGGCAAGCGAACACGCGAGAACCGAAGGAACACAACCCATCAACACTGTTGCGCGCGCTCGTATCCTGGCGCAGCAGGCCCGCGCCGACGAGACCCTCGCCCTCCTGCAGCGCGGGGCCGACACCCAATCGGAAGTCGATTACACGCGGCACTCCCAGGCGTTGTCCGACGAACTCACCCGGCAGCTGGACAGCTCGCACGGTGACGTCGCCGCGGACGACCTCCGCGACGCCGTGGCGGCCCGCGACGGCTGGCTGGCCGCGCACCGGGACATCGAGATCGCCCTCGAGCGCGGTGACTACCCGACCGCCGCGGCGATCGCCGCCGGCTCCGGCTCCGGCACGTCGGCGGCGAAGTTCGCGGCCATGGACGAGGCCCTGCAGAACGCGATCGACCGACTTCGCGACGACGAGGCAAGCGCCGTGACCGACGCCTATCGGTCGATGTCGTCCTTGGCGATCGGTAGCATGATTATTGGCGTGTCCTGCGGATTCGCCGTCGGCGGGGGTATCTGGCCGCGACTGAACGAGTACCACTGATGACGCAGATGAGGATTTCGAGACCGGGGGCGCGGCCGCGTGCTCGGCACCTCGTCGGCATTCTCGCTGTCGCCGTCCTCGCCGGCTGCGCAGCACCCGACCCGCTCACCCCGACGGTCGCGGGCACGTACACCACACGACCGATGACGAACGGTGCACAGATCATCCCGCCCACGAACAATCCGCCGCCTGCAGGACCGTCCCCCGAGTCGTGCGGAGCGCTCGCGAGCCTGCGGCCCGGCCCGCAGCCCCCGCCCGGGCAGATGCCGCCCGGTGGGTCACTCGCCGAGATCGCGGCGCGCGGCCGGTTGATCGTCGGTGTCGATCAGAACACGAACCCGTTCAGCTTCCGCGACCCGACCACGGGCACCCTGCAGGGTTTCGACATCGACGTGGCGAAGGAGATCACCAAGGACATCTTCGGCGATCCGACAAAAGTCGAATTCCGGTTGCTCACCTCGGCCGGGCGGTTCACGGCACTCGAGCACAACGATGTCGACGTCGTCGTTCACGCCACCGCGATCACGTGCGAACGCGCCCAGCGCGTCGCCTTCTCCACCGAGTACTTCCGCGCCTTTCAGCGAATCATGGTTCCGCGGGGTTCCGATATCACGGGGCCCGCGGACCTGGCCGGAAAACGGGTCTGCACCTTCGTCGACACCACGTCGCTTCCCACCGTCCAACGGGTCGCGCCGGAGGCCACGATCGTCGCGGTCCCCGATTGGGACGACTGCCTCGTCACCATGCAGAAACGGCAGGCCGACGCGACCAGCACCTCCGACTCGCTCCTGGCCGGCCTCGTGTCCCAGGACCCGCATTTTCAGATCGTCGGACCGCCGATGGAGGATGAAGAGCACTGGGGGATCGGTGTCAACAAGTACAAGGACGACATGGTGCGGTTCGTCAACGGCACCCTCGACCGCCTGCGCGCGGACGGCACGTGGATGCGCCTGTACGACCGGTGGCTCGCCGGTTCGCTCGGGCCGATCGCAGGCCCACCCCCGGCTACCTATCGAGATTGAGTGACGGGATCGCCCCACAGTGTCTTCGTCATTGCGCACCCACTAACTAACAATTTAGTCAGACTAGTATGGTCGCAGTTGATTCCCGGCTGGATCGGGGTTGCGATGCGAAAAAAAACGAAAGGGGAAGGCGGAGTGATGCTCAGACGGCGCTTCATCCAGTCGGGTCTGTCCGCGGTCGGTGGGCTGCTGGTAGCGGCCTGCACCGGCCCGGTGTCCTACCTCGAAGGTGGCAGCAGCACCGGTGAGGGTGATCAGCGGATGTGGCGAATGCCCGAGGAGGGCGAACCGCACAAGCGGACCTGGATGGCGTTCGGGGCGAGCGAGGAGATCTGGGGAGCCGAGTTGCTACCGGAGGTCCGCCGCAATCTGGCCACCATCGCTCAAACGATCGCGCAGTTCGAGCCCGTCTCGATGCTCGTGCGCGAGGAGGAACTCGACCTCGCGCGCGGGCTCGTCGGCCCCGCCGTCGAACTGGTAACGGCCCCTCTCGACGACCTCTGGATGCGCGACACCGGCCCCGTGTTCGTCGAGGGCAACGGAACCAGGGCCGGGATCAACTTCAACTTCAACGGCTGGGGCGAAAAGCAGGACTTCGACCGGGACGCGGGAGTGGCGGACGTCGTGACAGGCCACGCCGGCGTCGAATCGTTGCCCACCGACCTCATCCTCGAAGGCGGCGGCATCGAGGTCGACGGCGAAGGAACCGCCATCATCACCGAAAGCTGCGTGCTCAACAACAACCGCAATCCCGGATGGTCCAAGGCGGACGTCGAGGCCGAACTGGGACCGTTGCTCGGGCTCCAGAAGATCATCTGGCTGCCCGGGATCGCGGGAAAGGACATCACCGACGGCCACACCGACTTCTACGCCCGCTTCGCCCGCCCCGGCGTGGTCGTCGCCGGATTCGATCCGGATCCCGAATCGTTCGATCACGACGTGACCACCCGCCACCTCGAAATTCTCGAGAAGGCGGTGGATGCTCGAGGCCGCCCACTCGAAGTCGTGGTACTCGAGGCGCCGGGTTCCGTCCGGCCCGAATTCGAATCAGACGACTTCGCGGCCGGCTACATCAACTTCTACGTCTGTAACGGCGCCGTGATCGCGCCCGAGTTCGGCGACCCCGTGGCGGACGCGGCCGCCAGGGATGAACTCGAACGACTCTTCCCCGACCGTCGTGTGGTGCAGATCAACATCGACGCCATCGCCGCCGGCGGCGGGGGAATCCACTGCACCACCCAGCAGGAGCCCGCGGGCTGATCACGCGGTGCGGCAACCGAGGTCTCCGCGGCGGCCGCACCGCCGCCTTCCCGTAAAGTGAGGTTCCGTGTCCGAACGTCAGACGTTGATTCTGGAAGCAGCCGTCCGTGTGATCGCGCAAAGTGGTGTGCGCGGGCTGCGGATCGAGAAGCTCGCCGCCGAGGCCGGGGTCTCGACCGCCTTGATCTACTACCACTTCCAGGACCGGGCGGGTGTGCTGCGCCGCGCCCTCGAGCACATCAACGAGAGGGCCGAGCGCTACACCACGGAAGCCCTTGCGTCGACGAATCCGCGGACCCAGCTCGAACAGACGCTTCTGCTCGAGATTCAAAACACCCCTTCTGTCCGTGAAAACAGCATCGCCTGGGGCGAACTCCGGGCCACCGCAATCTTCGACGAAGATCTCCGCGACCAACTCCGCGACGCGACCCGCGCCTGGGCAACGGATGTCGAGTCCCTCATCGTCGAGGCGCAGGCCGCCGAACTGGCAGACCCGGACGCCGACCCCGCCGATGCCGCCGAACGACTCACCGCCCTCATCGAGGGGCTGAGCGAACGCTGGCTCAGCGGATCCATCACCCTCGAACGGGCCCAGCAGCTCGCCGCCGGAGCGATCACGGCTGAACTCGGACCCCGACCCTGACGGTGCCGAAAACGCACCCGCCGAACCGTGTGCGGGTGCTCCAGGGTTCCGTTCTTCAGCCCCGTACTTCTTTTCATTTCGGCTGTTCTGCAATGTCATTCACATAGCTGACACACGACCGTGGGATCTTGTCGACCTGCTGAGACAGTGATTATCCGCGGCGACACGATGTTTGCCAGGTGGTGTCCACGACCGAAACGAACCGATTAGTATGCGCAGTTGATGCGACGGACGTCGGTTCGGCACAGGCCCTGTACCGCCGCACGAGTCGTTGCGGTTCCGGGTCGAACGAAGGTGGTTGTGGTGGAGTTTCCGATGCTGTCCAAGGGGCAGAACCTGTCCCTGCCCGCTGATATGGAGCAGATCGACGTGGTGCTCGGGTGGACCGAGTCGGACGTCGAGGTCGACGCGTCGGCGTTGCTGCTCAACGCGGACGGGAAGGTGCGCTCCGACGCCGATTTCGTGTTCTACAACCAGCCGGAGTCCACCGACGGATCGATTCGGTTCCTGGGCACGAGCGGCACCGAGGAAGGTGCGCAGGCGAGGATCGCGATCGACCTGTCCACCGTGCCGGACGATGTGCACACCGTTGCCCTCGGAGGCAGTGTCGCTGCCGGCCAGTTCGGTGATCTCGGCAAACTCGCCCTCCGGGTCGTCGACGGCGCCGGGCACACGCTGGCGGAGTACGTCACTGCCGATGCCACCACCGAGTCGGCCTTCGTGTTCGGCGAGGTGTACCGCCGCAATGGCGACTGGAAGGTTCGGGCGGTCGGGCAGGGCTGGGACTCCGGGCTGGCGGGGTTGGCTACGGATTTCGGAGTCGACATCGACGACGACCCGGACCCCGAACCCGCCGACGCCCCATCCGATCGTGAGAATTCCGACGCAGCGGTGCCTGCCGACTCCGGCACCCCGCAATTGGTGCCCGAGCTGCCCACCACACCGGTCGCACCACGGAAAGCGACGACCCGGGGTGTCCGCACCACCAAGCGGGCGGTGAAGAAGTCGAAGCCACTCGTATTCGGTCTCGCCGAACAGGACACCTGGCAGCCGGCGCGGTTGTTCTCGGTCATCGGTGTCGGCGCGGGTGAGGAGCAGGAGCGGCGTGCCACGTCCGCCCTGATCTCGACCATGCAGGCGGTGCGTCCGTTCGCACGCGCCGTGTGTGCCCGGGTGGGGGCTCCGACGGGCACCTTCGAGGGATACGTGGAGGTGGCGTACGAGCGGGGCGAGACGAAGGTGATTCCCGATGCCGTCCTGAAGGTTTCCCGCGGGAGCAGGGTGTGGACCGGTCTGCTCGAGGTCAAGACCGGCAGCGGCAAGCTGAAGAAGGAGCAACTCGAGAACTATCTCGACGTGGCTCGGAAGAAGAAGTACGACGTGGTGGTCAGCCTGTCGAACGACGTCCCGGCCAGCGCGGGGGAGTTGCCGGTGGAGGTCGATCGGCGCAAGCTCGCCAAGGTCGCTTTACGGCATTTGTCGTGGGCGGAAGTGGCGCACGAGGCACGGATGTTGCTGTCCCATGGCGGAATCGACGACGATCTGCAGGCGTGGGTCCTTGCGGAGTTCCTGCGGTACCTCGACCATCCGCGTTCCGGGGCGGTCGAGTTCGTCGACATGGGCCGGCACTGGGTCACGGTTCGCGACGCGGTCACCGCCGGCACTCTGCGCGCCGGGGACCAGAAAGCCCTCACCGTGGCCGAGACCTGGGTGTCCCTGTCCCGGCATCTCGCACTGCGCCTGACCGCCGAGTTGGGGGTCACCGTCAAACACGTCCTGCCGCGCAGGCACGGCACCGATCCGGTGGCCCGTAACGCGGCGGTTGCCGAGCGGTTGGCGGCCGACGGCGTGTTCGAGGCGGTCTTGCGGATCCCGGAGACTGCCGGTGATCTGGTGGTGATCGCGGATGTGCGGACCAACAAGATCCGCTGCCGCACCACGGTCGAGGCGCCGAACGAGGGAACCTCCGGTCGCCGGCTGTCGTGGCTGCTCAAGCAGCTCAAGGACGTCCCCGGCGACGTTCAGGTGGAGGCGGTGTTCTCCGAGCGCGGGAACGAAGCCTGCGAGCACATCGAGGCGGTGCGGGCCGATCCGAAAGTGCTGACCGCCGGTAGGTCCGGGGACATCGTGTCCTTCTGTCTCGAACAATCGTTCCCGATGGGCGGCCGAAGGTCGGGAACGGCGGCGAGTTTCATCAGCAGCGTGACGTCCTCCGCGGACGCGTTCTACGGGACGGTGGTGCAGCAACTACGGGAATGGGTGCCGGCTGCACCCAAACAGACCGAGCAGCCGAGGACTGCAGAACCCGAAGACGAATAGCGGTCGGCCGACGTGTGGTGGGCCTCGAGCTCACAGCGTCGGCCGGTCCAGCGGCCGTGGGAGCGGCGCGAGTGCGCGGGCGTCCCGCAGCCGTTCGTACGCACGAACCACCGTGTCGATGTCACCCGACGCGGCGATGCGCAGAAGCACGCTGCCGTCCGAAACGGCCTGACGGCTCGCGTCCAGGCTGTCGGGTATCAGGGCGGCGCGGGTCGGGCACAGGTAACCGAACCGGCCGACGACAGGATCGCCGACGACGAATCCGGCGTCGTCCTCGACGGCATCGAGGATGTCGTCGTCGGTCCCGGTCGCCGAAATCCGGCATCCGGCGCACACGCGGTATCCGGTCCCGACGCGTGCACCTGCCTCCACTCGCCTCCTCCTTGTCCCGCGAGTATCGTCCCCCGCCGAGATCGGCGAGCGTACCTGCGGGCACAGTGTATTCGCGATTCCTGTCGTGCGACCGAACGCCGAATACGAGTGTCCACTCAACGAGCGCCGAAGTTCGGTGCCTCCGTTGGTCCTTCGCCGATCGCCGCGAGTAGAGCATCGGCTCGTTTCACCTGGCGATGCATCCCGAACGCGTCGACAAGTAACAAAACAGCCGACCCGGCGAACAGCCATGTGAGGAGTGAGCCACCCTCGTCGGCGAAGTCGGTGAGCGCGACGAATGACATGATGAGACCAGCGGCAAGCATTACCCAGCGGCCCCGGGTGATCGACTGTCGGTTCTCCACCAGTCGCGTTCGCCATGACCCGATGTCTGCGTCCGGGGGCAGCGCGCCGTCGCTGATCGCCGTCGACACCTCACGTTTCGCGGCCAGTCGTGGACTGCGACCGCTTCTGATCAGCCAGAGCGGCACGACATATGCGGCGACGGCGCCCACCGCGCCACCGACAATCACGATGATCGGATCCATGGATTCCTCGCTGGATAGATGTTATTGGCAACAACAGGATCCGCCGGATCTCCCGCGCATCGAAACGCATCCTAGGGCTGGAAATCGACCCCCTTCGGCTTGGAGAGGACCCCGTTGTTGAGGGCGAGAGTGACGAGTCGGGAGCGTTTCTGATTCTGAGGGAGGTCCTCGATCTCGAATGTGCAGAAGAGGGCACGAAGATGGGTCTTGACCGTTTCGGTGCTCAGGTGCAGAGCGTCGGCAATCTGCCGATTCGATGCCGGGATGGGGTGGTCGGTGCCGTCGTGGAACGGCCGGCACAGTTCGGTGAGGACGGTGCGTTGTGCGGGCGTAAGAATGATGTCGGAGTCGAGGGTGTTCCCGATGTGGGTGATGCCGCAGTCCGTACCCGGCTCCCCGTGGTAGTTGAGGATGCTCTCGCCGACTTGGATGACGTCTCCGGGGTGCAGTGTCCGGCGCCCTTGCAGGCGGGTGCCGTTGACGAAGGTGCCGTTGCGGGAGAGTCCGTCGTCGGTGATGGTCCAGTGGATGCCGATGCGTTCGATGGTCGCGTGCAGGCGGGAGATGTCCGGGTCGGTGGGCAGCGACAGGTCGGCGTACGAGGAGCGGCCGATGACGATCGGGGAGTGGTCCGGGATGAGCGTCATCTCGTCGGTGTGCCCGCGGTCGGTGTACGACAGAACAGAGTCCGTCACTGGGAGTTCCCCTTTCGGAGTGCGCCTGTCGAGGCAGTGCGTTGCTGGGGTCCGTCGGTCGGCGGGTCGCTGTAGTTGGTTGACGTCATGGTGTGCTTTCTGCCGGTTCCTCCATCGTGGCGCGAAGGGTCGGGTCGTGTTAGACCCCCTGGGGGTGGTGTCCGGCCACCCCCGAATCGAGTCGGCGAGTGGTAGGGACCGCGACGGATCGTGGCGTCAGTCGGAGGCCTTGCGCTCGAGGCATTCGCGTGCCACGCTCATACACATGACTATTGGAAAGGCGGACTCCGCCACAATCGCGTGAGCGCCGCATCGCTTCGCTCGGTGGTTCGACACCGACCGACATTCACCGCCCACCCTGATCCCTCCGCCGAATTCATGCCCGGGTTCGAAGCTGTGCGTGACGTATGGCTCGGGCACGGGCTGCGCGCCTGGCCTTCCGATCGCACGACGGCGGAATCTGCCGTCGAAACACTGTATCGGCGAGCAGGATTCCGCGAACCGGAGTTCGTCTGGGTGCCGTCACCCCCAGCCGGATCGGACCTGATCGCCACCGAGGGATTGGCGACGACGCTGTCGTTTGCCGGCGACGGAGTAGCGTGCGTCTCCGCCCGAATAGCGACGATGTTGTCGGAATCGCGCAGACGCATGGACACACTGATCGCCCGAGGCAGATCAGACTGGCCGCACGAACGTCGGGCCATCGAGACCGCGCGAACCCAATCGCCCGACGACTCTGCCCGCGTCGGCATCAGCCCCAACGCAATCATCCGAGCCGCCGTGTGGGATTCATTGCGCACGAGCCTTTTCGACGGGGTTGCAGCTGCGATCCGAACATTGATGCCCGCCGTCGTCGGTGGGGTGAGCTGGTATGGGCAGCAAGAAGCGCATCGGGTCGCGTGCTACGACACGTACCGCCGGTTCGGGCTCGCCAGGTTCCGCTCCGACGATGTCGAGCTGCTCGACCTCCATACCGCCCTGACCGGCGCGACCGGGTGGTGGTGGGCGTTCGACAATGTGTGCGTCATGGCGGAACGCCCCACCGCCCTTCATGCCGAGTCCATACCGGGCCGTGTACACAACGAACGCCGATTGCACCACCCGGATGCGCCTGCGCTCGAATTCGAGGACGGTCGTTTACTTTTCGCGGATCACGGGACCATCGTGCCCGACTGGGTGGTTCTGGAGCCCACCGTCGAACGCATCGCACGCGAACGCAATGTCGAGGTCCGCCGATGCGCGATCGAGCGCATCGGATGGGACACCTACATCGCCGAGGCCGGGCTCGCGCTGATCGACCGAGTCGACGATCCCGGCAACGTCGGTCACACGCTGCAGCTTTACGTGATATCGGACGGCTGGGGCCGTAGCGATCACATCCTGCTCGCCGTCAATGGTTCTCCCGAACGCGACGGACGTCGGCGACGATACGGGATCTATGTGCCGACACGGATTTCGTCGGCATTGGAGGCCGCCGCCTGGACCTACGGCATCGACGGCACCGACTACGCCCATCTCGTTCGTCGAACCTGAAACCCGAAACCCATAACTCCAGAGGTGATTCGCATGAATTCGATCATGACCCTGTCCGATCTCACCGCCCTGACCGGCCTCGATGTCTTCGACTATCTCGACCAGGAAGTATCAGTACCCGTCATCGACGGTATGCAGGCCCAGGGCGACCTCCTTGTGATCCCGTATCCCATTGTCGCCGACGTCGTCACGCCCGGTCCGTGGACGCGATCGGAGAACGTACCGCTGTCGGGAGTGGAGTTGCTGCGGAGCGCGGCGGGCGGAAACCCGCACAGCCTCGTCGCCGACGAAGGCATGTGCATGTGGTCGACGCCGGTGAACGACCCCCGGCGCCTCGCACTCGGCATCCTCGACACCCGCGTCACCGCCTACCTCATCCACCCCGAGCACGGAGCCACCGGCATCGCCCCCGGCCGGTACGTCATCGGGCGACAGCGGGAACGGGGCGTCGGTCGGCTCTTCGAGCGGACACAGTTCGTCGTCGATTGACGTCCGAGATTCCATCCGATTCGGCTCTTCCTGTCACCCCTTCGCCGAATGGGCTCCGGTCATGACGGCCGCGAGGTCGTCCGGTTCGAGGAACGACGGAGGCGGCGGCGGTCCCCAGGCGTAGAGGCCCTGCAGTCCGTGCAGCACCTCCGGGGACCACAGTTCGTCCTCGGGGACGGTGTCCATGTCGGAGTAGTACTCGGAGAAGTTCCCGGCCGGGTCCTCGAGATACCAGAAGAAGTTCGCGCCCGCATAATGCCTGCCGAGACCCCAGATGTGGCGTTCGGGGTTGCCGTCGAGCATGGTGTGGGCGCCGCGGCCGACCTCGTCGATGTCGTCGACCTGCCAGCTGGCGTGGTGCATGAAGTCCACCGGTGCGGCCATGACGAGGACGTTGTGGTGTTCGACGGAGCAGCGCAGGAACGCAGCCTTGTCGCCCATGTAGTCGCTGACCTTGAATCCGAGACCGTGAACACACCCTTTCCGCGATGTCGAGCCCGAGTCGGCGTAGTAGGCGATGGTCGAGGCCGGGCGCACACACGGCCTGACGACCCTGTGCCTAAGCGCCCCGGATCAGAAGCATTTATGGTTGTGAGGTGGGAACCAGCAGGCGGGCGGCACGGGTCGACGACGTGCACGAATTGGCTCTCGGCATGCCGCACGTCACCGTCACCCACGGCCCCGGAGACAATCCCGTCTACCAGGTCGGGGGCAAGTCGTTCGTGTTTTTCCGCAATCCCCGACCCGATGCGACGGACCCCGACACCGGGGAACGCTACGACGACGTGATCGTGTTCTGGGTGCCGTCCGAAGCCGACAAGCAGGCGCTGGTCCGCGACCGCGCGACACCGTTCTTCACCACCCCACACTTCGACGGCCACCTGTCGGTGCTCTTGAGGGGGAGCCGTATCGGTGAGTTGTCCCGGCAAGAATTGGCGGAGCTCGTTCAGGATGCGTGGCTCTCGCGCGCGTCGGCGCGCAGACAAGCGACCTGGCTCGGAACACACCCTCCCGGGTGACCCAGGATCCGGCGTCGATCGGACTGTGCAATCGGTTCCGCCGCGTAGGTCGGGCGCAATAGTGTGGAAACCGGCGGGGTCGGGCCGTCCAGGCAACCGATCCCGCGTCCGGATCGGGTGAGAGGCTGACCATGTCGGGTCGGACTGCGAATGCCAGGCGGATGTCGTTGCGGACGTTGCTGTGGCTGGCGATCGGGATCCTCGTGGCCCTGTTCGCCGTTTCCGCCGCGGTTTCCGTGTACGGGAGACTGGTGGTTCGTGCGTCCGAGAACGTGCTCTCCGAGCGCCTCCTGCCTGCGCAGAATGCCGTGTCGGATCTGACGACCGCCTATGTGGACCAGGAGACCGGGCAGCGCGGCTACGTGCTGACCGGTGATCCCAGTTTCCTCGAACCGTACGACGCAGGCAGGGACGCCGCGGCCGCGTCCCTGTCGGATCTGAACGCGCTGCTTGCCGGCGACGCCAAGGCTTCGGCAACGCTGGACGCGGTCGTCGAGGCGGCGAACACCTGGACCGCTCAGGCCAGTGAGCCGGAGATCCTCGCTCGTCGCAATAACGAGATAGCGGACGAGCAGGTCGTGGCCATGACTGCCACGGGCAAGGAATTGTTCGACGGGCTGCGCTCACAGCTTCAGGACCTCGATGCCCTGACGGATGAACGGGTGACCGAACAGGTCGATCGGGTTCGCTCGGCGCAGGTCTTGGCAAATGTCGCGACCGCCGTCGCGTTCGTTCTCGCGATCGGCACCGCGATAGCCGCCCTCTATCTGACGCGACGATTGCTGACCCGGCCGATCGATCGTCTCGTCGCCGATATCGGCGCGGTTGCCGAGGGCGACTACGAGCGGGAAATCGGCACCGACGGGCCGAGGGAAGTCTCGATGATCGGCGGCGCCGTCGACACCATGCGGACCAGTCTGCTCACCCAGAACCGGCTCCTCGTGCGGGCGGAACACGAACGAACCCGCCACGACGAACAGACCCGGATGGCGGCTGATCTGCACGACCTGACAATTCAGCGCGTGTTCGGGCTCGGGCTTGCATTGACCTCCCTGGCTCGACGGCATCCCCGCCTCGCCACGGATCTGGATCCGCTGATCGACGAAACCGACAGCATCGTTCGCGGATTGCGGGCGGTCATCTTCGACCTTCAGATCGGTGCGACCGGGCTGTCGAACGGGACCGCGAGTTTGAGTGCCGCGGTCGGTGAGATCGTCGAGAGCAGTACGGCCGCACTCGGTTTCACTCCCGACGTATGCCTGGACGGGCCGGTCGACCAGTTCTCGGGCCACGACGCCGATCCGGAACTTCAGGCGGTGCTGCGCGAGGCCCTGAGCAACGTTGCCCGGCACGCCCATGCGACGTCGTGCCGTGTCCTGGTCGCCGCCGACGACGACCGTCTGGCGCTGAGCGTGACCGACGACGGTACCGGCATGGGCGCGGACGTCGTCCGGGGGCACGGGCTGGCGAACAACTGCAACCGAGCCGCGCAACTCGGCGGTCGTGCTGTCATCCGCGACGGCGCGCCGGGGACAGTGGTCGAGTGGGAAGTGCCCGCGTCCTGATTGCGATGGCTAGGCAGACCACTCGACCAACGGTGGACGCACTGCAGCGCACAGGGGGTGCCCGCGGGCGTCGGTGAGTCCGAGTCGCGCGGTGATGCGCCCGGCCGACGCCGCCGTGTCCGCGGTGGCCCGCTCGACCCCGTCCCACATCAACTTCGCCCGCCGGAACATGTCGAATCCACCGTCTTCGGCGACTGACCCCCACGACAGGTAGACGAAGCGCCCGCCGGGACGGCCCTGTACGTACGGCCCGGTGATGTCGAGGCCCGTCGGCGTCGGGGTCGTCTTGCACTCGAGAACCCAGCGGGCCGTGGTCGCGTCCCCGGGATGCAGGTTGAGAAGATCGCCGGGAGCGCCGCGGCGCTGCACGGCCACGTGGATGTTGTCGTAGCCGGGGAAATCGGCCCCCGGCGGGCACGACGATCCGGGAAGGTCGGTCGCCTCGATCACGAGTTGCACCAGTCCATCCAACCACCCGTGAAAACCTCTGTGCGGGCGGTCGAAGAGTGGGTGGCGCACCAAGTTCGCCCCGCTGCGGTGAGTTTTCCCGTCACCTCCGGTCTGTACTGGTGTGAGGACCCACGAAGCGTGTTGGAGCGGACAATATGCCGCGCTTCACCGCCGGCAGGCATTTCAGGCCGGCGGTCTGCAGCTTCCTGAACAACAAGGAGAAATCTCATGACCACGACACCTCCCGCCACCGGAGCGTCCGACGCGACATCCGCGCGCACGGACGGAACGACGAAGAAGGCCCGCGTTGCGGGGCTGATCGTCAGCGCACTCGCGGTGCTGTTTCTCCTGTTCGACTCGCTCATCCACATCGCGAACACCCAGATGGTGCGTGAAGCGATGGCAGACCTGGGCTTCGCCGAGAACCTCAACCGCGTGATCGGGGTCGTTCTGCTGGTGTGCCTGATTCTCTACATCGTGCCCGTCACCTCGATCCTGGGCGCCGTGCTGCTCACCGGATACCTCGGTGGAGCGGTCGCTACCAACATGCTCACCGAGCAGCCGATCGTCAGCACCACCCTGTTCCCGATCTATGTCGGCATCTTCGTGTGGGGCGGGCTATACCTCCGTGACCCGTTGGTGCGCTCGATCATGCCCGTTCGACGCGCCTGAACCATCCGCGCGGCGACTCGTGACGACGAGTCGCCGCGCCTATTCTGGTGCGACGTCGTACGTTCGAGCCAAAGGACGCCTCATGGGTGGTGTGCGGTTCCGGTCCCCGTCGACGGGACGCAGTATTCGTGCCGTGCTGTTCGATACGTTCGGCACCGTCGTCGACTGGCGCACCGATATCGCCTCCGCTGTGGCGGGCTACGCGGAACGCCATCGGCTCGAGTTGGACGCAGCCGCGTTCGCCGACCGGTGGCGGGACCGCTACCAGCCGTCGATGGAACCCATCCGGTCCGGCGCCCGCGAGTTCGTGACGCTCGATACCCTGCACCGCGAAAACCTCGACGCCGCGCTCCTCGAATCGGGCATCGACCCCACGGATCACGACCCCGGAGAGCTGGACCAGCTCTCGCGCACATGGCACGAGCTCACTCCGTGGCCTGACAGCGTGCCCGGTCTCACCGCAATCCGGTCCGACTACATCATCGGTCCGCTCTCGAACGGCAACACTTCTCTGCTGCTCGACATGGCGAAGAATGCCGGAATCCCGTGGGATGTCATCATCGGCTCCGATATAAACCGGATCTACAAGCCGCATCCCCGGGCTTATCTGCACACCGCACAATTTCTCGGCCTCAACCCCGGCGAAGTCATGCTCGCGGCCGCACACAACGGCGACCTCGAGGCCGCGCAGGCTGCGGGACTGGCGACAGCGTTCATTCTCCGGCCCCTCGAACACGGACCCGACCAGACCACCGATCTCGCGCCCACGGGTAGCTGGGACATTTCGGCGCCCGGTATCACCGATCTCGCAGTACAGCTCGGCTCGGCATCGCCCGGGTAATTCGGCACGTGTCAGGTAATCCTTGACGTCCATGCCAGCAGCTGTCAGGCTTGTCCTGACAGAAGGGGAGATCGACATGGAACTCGTCGAACGTGCCGTCAGTGCCGATATCGACGCCGCCGCACGCGCCGTGATCACGGCTGCGGCAGCCGAAGCGAGCCGTTTCGCCGACGAAATCATTGGCACGGGGCCGCTTCCCGGCACGGCGGAATGGGATGCCGAGCAGAACACGAACATTCCGAACCAGCGCACCCTGGCCTGGCATCTGTTGAGTCTTCGCATCCAGCTGGCCGCCGGGCTGGACGGCATCGAAACCGTTCTCGGACTGCGCTTTCAGGGCGCGACGTGGGCAACGATCGGGAAGGCCGCCGGAATGACCCGGCAGTCGGCGCACGAGCGATGGGGCGCCCGCACGACAGCCCTGCTCGACCCGATGGGGACCGGCCTTCCGCAGACAGTTGCCGACGATGATCCCGAGGTCGCCCGGTAATTGCGGCTTCAGTCCCGGTACTCCGGGGACGGCGGTGCGGGCGCCGGGCCGAGCGGCGACAGCCAGCGATCGTAGAGGTCAGTCCAGGTTCCGTCGGTGCGCACTCGCTCCAAGGTGCCGTTGACGAACCGGACGAGGTCGTCGTTGCCGGGCGCGAGGGCGATGGCGTACCGGGCGGAATCGGAGTCGGGACCGACGATGTCGAGATTCGGATCCTGGGCGACGAGTCCGGCGAGGTGGGCGGCACCCACTACGGCGTCGACCTGCCGTTGCTGGATGGCCATGAGGCAGTCGTCCCAGTCGGGTACGGCAAGGATCGTGGCTTTGGGGGCGATGCGCGACAGCGCCGACACGGACGCCGGATCGTCGTGCGTGCAGACCCGTCGCCGCGCCAGGTCCGCGGGTTCGGATATTCCGGATCCGTCCCGCACGACGAGCCGACGGGGCGTCTCCAGATACACCGTGGAGAAGGCCAGATCCTGTGGGCTCTCACAGGGCAGTGCCACCGGGCGCACGATCAGGTCCGCGTCCCGGTGCGCGAGCATGTCGGCGCCGTCGTCGGAACCGAGTGGCCGGAATTCGACCTTGGTGGGGTCGCCGAGCAGGTCGCGGGCGACCTCCCGCGCGAGGTCGACGCCGAAGCCGGTGAGGGTGCCGGTAGTCGGATCGCGGAAGCTGAACAGGTTGGTGTTCTGATCGACGGCGACGACCAGGGTTCCGCGGGCCCGGATCTCGTCGAGAGTGCCGCCGACGCCGGCAATCCCTGGACGAAGGCTCGCCGTCGGTGTGCAGGACGCCGGCTCCGCGGGGGGCGGTGATTCGGATGGTTCGATGATCCGGGCGCCGACGGACACGGGAAACTCCGTGAAGTCTCCGGAGAACATCGGGGTGGGTGCATCGGGTGCCCCGCAACCGGCGATCAGCACACTTCCGATCGCGAGGCTCCCGAGCAGCCGAGAGAGCCCCGGTCGCCGTGAACGGAAAGGTCGCACCATCAGTGATACTCACTCACCCTGGGCTCGATCCCCGCGATCACGGCGAGCGCAGCGGAAACGGCGAGCACGACGGCGCCCACGGCGAGCGCCGCCATCGTCCGGTACGACTCACGCATCGCGTCGAGTTCCTCGGCACGCAGCGCGATGATGGCATCTTCGAGCGATTCGTCGAGCGCCCGGAACTGGGCCGTCGACGCCGTCGATCCCGGGCCGACCGCGACGTCCGCCGCACCCTGGTAGTCGCCGGCCGCAAGCTTGCGCTGCAGTTCACCGTGCGCGTTCCGCCACCCCTCGAACGCGGCGGACGCATCGTCGATCGCCGGCACGTCGACGGCGTCCGGTGATGCGTCCGAGTTCAGAATCGAGGTGAGGGCGTCCGTGTGCCGGGTGTAGTCGCTGCCCGCCGGATCGAAACCCGGCCGGAGCAGTCCGAGCGTCTCGTCCGCGCGGGCCTGCTGCGCGAGGATCCGCGCCTTCGTGACCGCCGCGAGAGGCTCGGCGCCGTCGATCCGCGCGCGTTCGCTCGCCCACGTCGACAACAGTCCCGCGATCACGATCCACACCACGAGCGCAGCGAGCAGGACCGCCGCGCACGCAAGCCCCGGATTGACCCGACGGCGACTTCGATGCGCCACGTAGACGTGCGCGACGCCGAGGACGACGACCCCCGCCGACGCGACCACGATGGCGGTGACGGGCAGTCGCGCGGTGTGGGACTGGGTGTCGGCGACCGCACCGGCCTGATCGTTGTAGAGACGTTCGGCCAGCGGCAGGATGGTGTCCTGCATCAGTGCCGACGCGGTTCCCAGGTACGCCACCCCGACCGGATTTCCGGCGGAGTCGTTGGACCTTGCGGTTGCCACCAGATCCGTGTACACGGCGAGGTGCCGCGACATCTCGGTGAGGAGGTGCAGCGAGTCCACATCACCGGAGGTGACGCCGTAAGAAGCGGTGACGAGTGCGTTCGACGCGTCGCCGATCGCCTGGTTGTACCGGTCGCGGACCGCGAGCGGTTCGATGGCGCCCGCGATGAACGACGACGTCGCCGCCGCGTCGGCGATCGACAGCGAGCTGAACAGATTCTGCGCGGCGTCCGCCAGCGGTTCCGTATGGGCGCGAAGGGTTTCCATTCGTTGCTGCCGTGCGTTGATCACGGCGGACGTCACCACACCGGCCGTCAGCGCCACCGCGACGAGGACGACAGCGAGGACGGACAGACGCCCAGGCGTCGACTCCAGGAATTCGCGCCACGGGCGTCGGCGGATGTCGGGTTCGACGAGCAGGGATTCCTTCAGGAGGTGCTCCTCCGCCGGCGAAGTGTCACGCTCTTCGCTGGATACGGTGCCGCGGTCCTGGTCGAACACCCTCTCCTCCTCATCCCTGCACTCAGTGTGCGCCGATCGGTGCCGGAAAACACCGAAAGCATCGACGAGCACGCGTAGCCGCCCGCGCCCGCGGGTATGTCCACACCAGGCATAATCAGCCTGGAGGTCCTCGGATCATGAAGACGAGCGTCGTGAACGCAAGAGTGCGCGCGTTCGGTGTCGCAGCCTCGGTCGCCGCGATGGTGCTCGGGGCGTGCGCGGCCCCGCCGCCAGGCGACGACGGGGCGAAGAAGGTCTATTTCTTCCTGCCGAACACCACGACCACACGGTTCATGGAGCGCGACGAACCCTTGTTCACCGACTTCCTCGAACTGTTCGCGCCCAAGGCCACCGTCACGGTCCGCAACGCCGAGGGCGATCCCGACCGACAGCAGAGCCAGGTCGAGTCGGCGATCGACGACGGCGCGTCAGTGCTCGTGCTGATCTCCGCGGACGCGAGATTCTCGGGAGGAGCGTTGACCGCCGCCGCCGACGCGAACGTTCCGGTGGTGCTCTACGACCACGACGCGGTCGGCGGACCGGCTGAGGTTCAGGTGATCTTCGATCCGCTCGAGGTCGGACGACGACAGGGGAGTCGCGCCGCGGATCTGATCGCCGCGATGCCCGGCGACGGTCTGAAGGTCGCCAGGGTGCAGGGCAATCTGGGTGAGTACGGAACCCGCCAGTTTCTGCTCGGTCAAAACGAGTATCTGCAGCCGCTCGTCGACCGCGGCAAGATCCGCGTGGTCTGCGAGACCACGATCGACGACTGGGACCCGGCCGAAGGTCAGGCATTCGCGGACGAATGCCTGACCCGGGAGAACAACGACATCGACCTGTTCGTCACCATGAACGACGACCTGGCGGGCGGAATCGTCGCCTCCCTGGCCGGCCGTGGGCTGGCCGGACGGATACCGGTCACCGGGGGACAGGATGCCAATCTCGTTGCGCTGCAACTCATCGCACAGGGCTCCCTCGACAACACGATCTTCAAGAACCTGTCCGACCAGGCGAAGGTCGCCGCGCAACTGACCACATCGATCCTGCACGGCGAGGACCTACCCGACAATATGATCAACGGCACGATCGACAATCAATACATGGCGGTGCCGACGGTCTTCCTGCCCGTGCAGAACATCACGAAGGACAATCTCCACGTGGTGGTCAACTCCGGTTTCTACACCTGGCAGCAGATCTGCGCACCGGATCCGGACTCCGCGGTGTGCCGGGAGCACGACTGAGCCGTACGACTGGTCAGCGGGGCGCGATGACACTCCGATCGCCGATTTCGGCGCGCACGTCGATCTCCCGCCCGGACAGCAACCAGCCCGACGGGCCGCGCCGCCACTCGTCCCGGTATTCGCCGAGGCATTCGTACGTCGCGCCGGCGCGGTCGCCGAGGCCGACGTGAAAGGCCCGGAAATACGACGTCGTGCGTGCCGTGTCGCCGTCGAGGTCGATGCGGATGTTGCCGAGCAGGTGCTGGGTGGCGCCGCAGACGTCGAGGTGGGAGCGGACACGCGCGACCACGTCGGCAGGCCCCGTCCGGCCGTAGGCCACGGTGTCGTCGGTGAGGGCCGCGGTGAACCCCGGCCAGTCCTTCGTGTCGAGCAGGATTGCCACGACGTGCAGTCGGTCGGTGATCTGGACACGGTCTGGAAGGGACTCGGGCATGGCTCGATACTCCCCGGAGGCTTCGCCGGGAGGGCCCGGGCGTCCCGGTGACCGAGACGTTTCGCGAGATCCGGGTTCGCTACGGTGGCAGTGGCCCGAACGGGCCTGATCGAGGAGGAATCGACAATGAGCGAGCGCACCCCCAGCCGGTGGGAGGAGATCACCGCGGCCGATCCGGGGCATTCGACGTGGTATGTCGAACGGTTCCGTGCGATGGAGGCGAAGGGCCAGGACATCGTGGGCGAGGCCCGGCTGGTCGATGCGATGCTGAGCCGTGGCGGCCGGGTTCTCGATGCGGGGTGCGGACTGGGCCGGCTCGGTGGCCATCTGCACGATGCAGGTCATGTCGTGGTCGGGGTCGATGTCGATCCGGTGCTGATCGGCGTCGCGGAGGAGGATCACCCCGGCCCGACGTGGCTGGTCGGTGACCTCGCGGAGTTGGATCTGCCCTCCCGCGGCGTCGCGGCCGATTTCGACGTGATCGTGTGTGCGGGCAACGTGATGACCTTCCTGGCGCCGTCGACCCGGGAGTCGGTGCTGGCGGGATTCGCTGCTCATCTCGCTCCGGCCGGCCGGGTGATCGTCGGATTCGGCGCCGACAGGGGCTACGAGTTCCCACACTTCCTCGCGGACGCCGCAGCCACCGGTCTGAGGGCGGATCTGCTGCTCTCGGCGTGGGATCTGCGTCCGTTCACCGACGACTCCGACTTTCTGGTGGCGGTGCTGTCGCGCGCGGACTGACATCGGACGGTGGTAGAAGCCCGGCGAGCGCGGCGGTTGCGTCGACCAGGGCTCTGGAGCGGGTCGTCAGGGTCTCGTCGCGGATGGCGAGTGCGGCGCCGATGTCGCCCGATCCGGGTGGGCGCCGCAGTTGTGCCATCACGGCGCGGAGGGGTGCGATGCGGTAACCGGCTTTGCGTAACTGGTGCACGATGCGGGCGTCGCGGACCTGGGACGGGGAGTATCGGCGCGCTCCTGTGGGTGCGTTCCGATCAGGGATGACGAGTCCCTCTGTGTCCCAGTGTCGCAACGTGGACGAGCGGACGCCGAGCGCGGCGGCGAGTTCGGCCACGCCCATCCAGTCGGATGCCCGCACGTCGTCGATCGGCTCGGTGGAGATCAGCGCGGCAGCCTTCTTCGCCAGCGCGAGTTCGGCGCGTTCGGTGTGGAGCCGGGCGTGTGCGGCGTCGAGGAGAGCGACCGTCGTCGAGGCCGGGCACGTGTGCACGCTGCGAACGATCCGTTTGGCGTCGACCGGACCGGCGGCGACGGCGAGTTCTCGATAGGCCAGCGCGCACTGCGCATGCACCTCGGTGTAGATCCGGTATCCGGTGGCTGTGCGTGTGGCGGGAGGCAGCACACCGTCGCGTTCGAGGTTGCGGATCTGCTGGACGGAGCACCCCGCACGGCGGGCCACGTCCACGGTCCGGAAATCCTGCATGTGGAGACTCGACCCCCTGTTTCTCCTGCACGTGCTCTACAAGGTCTCCACCCGGACTTCAATGAAACGCTGGAAGCATGACGATAGACGACATCATCGACTTCGTGGAAGGTCTCGAGGACGTCCTCACCCTCAGGCCGGTCCCGGGCGACGGCTCGCCGGAGGTCAGCTGGGGCGACACCTTCTTCTACTACTCGCCGGATGGGGTCGTACCGACGACGACCCAGCCGTTCGCCACGATCGTCACGAAGAACTATCCGGGTGACGAAGATTCGCGGCTCGACCGTTCGGGGGCCTTCCGGGTGAACATCCACGCCGGGAAGGAGGCGTTCATCGCGGCGGTCGGCCACGCACCGCGGGAACAAGGAACCCCTGACGTCGACGCCGGCGCGCCCGACACGGTCATCGCTCACCCCGTCTACGGCTCCGCGGCCTGGCTGGCAGTGGTTAATCCCGGTCCCCGCACCAGTGGGCTCACCCGCGAGTTACTGTGCACGGCATACACCCTCGCCCGTTCGCGGTACGAACGAAAAGCGGATGCCGCGCGACGTCACATCTGATGAATTTGGCTGCTGTTCCACCCGACGAGGAGTTCGTCGAGCGTCATGCCCTGGTCTCTGCGCTCTTGCCGTTGGTCGCGTTGCCGATCATGGCGGGGGCCGTCACCGTTGTCGCCGCGGTCGCCGGGGATGGTCGGCGCGGAGACTGTCGTTGCGGGGAGTTCGGTCGCCGCCGCGATGGTGGTGGCCGCTCCGACAGGGATGACCGCGAGTGCAGCGGTGGCAGCGACGGTGACGAGCCGATTCCGCAGCGGGATTCGACGGAGAGTGTTCACTGCGCCCGAACGATTCGACGCGGGGGAAGCCTCGTGGGGAAGTGAGGTGTGCATTTCTGGTGTCCTGTCCGAATGCGTGGACCCGACGTCCACGGCTAGTCGAATGGTGTCCGCGACGGCCCGGAACGTTACACCCGGCGGTCCAGGAATTCTGCAGACGTCGCGGGCCCACACCGCCTCGCTGAACTCCACACAGAAGTCCTTGTGCAGTGGAGAAGTTCTCCATGGATTGCTCCTTCGCGCTGTACTACCGTCGCAGTGACGCAGGCGGGCACCGTGCCGCCTGGCAGGAGGGCGACGGGAGACGCAGTGCCATCCATCGAATCCGGCGGAGCTCGAATCGACTACACCGTGCACGGTGACGGCGGCCGGTCGTCGTCGAACGTGATCTTGCTGGCAGGGTTCAAAGCGCCCGCCACCTCGTGGCGCTATCAGATCGCGTCGCTGATCCGGTCCGGCCACCGCGTCGTCGCCGTGGATCTTCCGGGCCACGGGACCGCTCCGGCAATGCCGCACGGAACGACGATGCAGTCACGGGCCGACCACGTGCACGCGCTCCTCGACGAACTCGACCTGCAGGATGCGGCGATGATCGGTGGTTCGATGGGTGGGAACACGATCTGGTCGTATGTCGACACGTACGGCACGGGGCGGCTTCGCGCCGCGGTCGTGGTCGATCAGACCCCGACGATGCTCAACACACCGGACTGGGAATACGGGTTCTACGGTTACGGACCGGACGAGGTAGACACGTACTTTGCGGACGGAATTCCCTCGACCGGCCACGGCACCCCGATCTGGAAGCGCGGGATGCGATTGGTCCGCTTCGTCGCCGCGATGGGCCGCGTCGACTGGAAACTGTCGCAACCGGAACTCGCTCTGTTGAACGACCACGCGAAACGCGATTGGCGTCCGGCAATCCGCTCGAGCGACCTTCCCGTGCTTTTCGTCGCCGGTTCCGAGAGCGAATTCTGGCCGTCGGCACACGCGGAGGCGGCCGCGGCACTGGCGCCGAAGGGAACGTCGATCGTCGTCCCGCGTGCGGGCCACGCGACGAACATGGAGCGACCGGATCCGGTCAACGCGGCTGTCGCCGAGTTCCTCTCCTCGGCACGCTGAGCGGCGCGCAGCGGTCAGTCGACGGGTGGCACGACGACCGTGCGGCCGGTTTCGGCGGCCTCGCGTGCCGCCGCCAGCACTGCGATGGTGCCGAGTGCGGTGCGAGCCGGAACCGGTTGCGGACCGGTACCGGCAACTGCAGCCGCGAATTCGGTGTAGTAGTCCTGATACGCACCCCGCTCCGACGGGATCGTTTCCGGACCTTCCGCTGTGTGCAGGACACCCCACCGCTCCGGTCGTTCGAGACCCCACCCGGCGGGATCGTCGACGGGCCGCGTCCCGGCGAACAGGGCCTGCGCCTGGACGTCCGTTCCGTCCGCCACATAGCTGCCGACATTCCCGAACGCGCGCAGCCGCCGTCCCTCGAGATGGTTGACCTTGGTCGACGAGACGGTCGAATAGACACCACTGCGGTGGGTGATGTTGACAACGAAGCCGGCGTCGGTGCGTCCCTCCGGCCGGTCGACGTAATCGAGGTGTGCGTCGACCCGGTCGGCCGGACCGAACAACCACAGCACCTGGTCGACGACGTGTGCGCCGATGTCCCGCAACAACCCACCGGTCGGGCCGGCTTCGAGGGTGTCGGCACCGTCCTGGTCGAAATGCGACTCGACCCGCCAGATGTCGCCGAGTCGCGGCAGCACCGACTTCAGCGTGCGGATGTCGGCGTCGTAGCGACGGTTGTGAAAAACACTGAGCAGTACCCCGGCTTCGTCGCCTGCGGCGATCAACTCGCGGGCCGTCGCGATATCCGGCGCGAACGGCTTGTCCGCGACCACGTGCACACCCCGCCCGACCGCCTCGAGCGCGAGCTCGCGTCGCGTCTGCGGTGGAGTGGTGATCGTGACGGCGTCGACACCGGAATCGACGAGTTCGCCGAGGCTCGCGAACACCGGCACGCCGGGGAAGTCGGCGGCAGCCTGGGCGGCGCGCTTGGCGGACCGGGTCACGATGCCCCCCAGTGTGATTCCCTCGGCTGCTTCGACGAACGGCGCGTGGAAATACCGGCCACCGAGGCCGTACCCGACAATTCCTATCTTTACGGTCATGCCGCGAGTATATGTTAAGACATTCGAACATTCTACTGACGCGATATCGACTCAGGGGGCGCCATGGTGGTGCCGTTTTCGAATGAGCCGTCGGGGTACACGGTCGAGGAACGAGGAGGTCTGAGGAGATGCCTGTTTGGGGATGGATCTTGATCGCGGTGCTCGTCGTGATCGCGGTGCTGGCGATCATCGCTTCCCGCTCGATCAGCAGTCGCAAGAGGACGGAACGGCTGAAAGGACGGTTCGGCCCCGAATACGAGCGGACGGTCGGTGAGGTGGGCGACCAAAGCGCCGCCGAGAAGGAGCTCGCCGCCCGCGAACGAAAGCGGGAGAAGCTCGACATCGTCGCGTTGCCACCGGAGGCGCGAGCGAAGTACGCCGATTCGTGGCGGACGGTTCAGATCGAGTTCGTCGACAACCCGTCGAGTGCGGTCGCCGCTGCGGACCGGCTCGTGATCCACGTCATGCGCGAACGTGGTTACCCGATCGACGACTTCGATCAGCGCGCGGCCGACATTTCGGTGGACCACCCGAAGGTCGTCGAGAACTACCGCACGGCGCACGGCATCTATCTCGCGCAGGAGCAGGGCGAGATCGGTACGGAGCAACAGCGGGAGGCGTTCGTGCACTACCGCGAGCTTTTCGAGAAGTTGCTCGAGACGGATGGGAACAAAGACGAGCCGAACAAGGACAAGCCGAAGGAGACACGCGCATGACAACCCCACACGGGCAACCCGAGGGCACCAGCCCGACCGGGAGTGTCGAAACGTCAGCCGAGGCCCCCGCCTCGGCGGCCAAGGGAACCGGATCACCCACGGGAACAACCGAATCTGCTCCCGAGGCTGCCGCTGCGCCGGCTGAGGCGGCCCGGCGGCCTGCGGAGGTCCCGGACTCGGCGGGGGAAGCCCGATCCGCGTCGGCCGAGGGATCCCAACCGCCCGCTCAGAACGCCGACACGTCGGGCGGGCAGGCACTTTTCGCCGAGGACGAACTTTCGGTACTTCGCCTGCGCTGGGACGAGGTTCAGTCGGGCTTCGTCGACGATCCCCGAGAGTGCGTACAGAAGGCCGACGGCCTCGTCTCCGACGTCGTCGACCGGATCACGACCGGATTCTCGGAGGCGCGTTCGCGGCTCGAGGAGCAATGGGCCCGAGGTGAAGAGGGCTCCACGGAGGACCTCCGCCTCGCGCTGAAACGCTATCGCGAGTTCTTCCAGCGGCTGCTCGAACTCTGAGCGAAAGGACGAGCGGCGACAGGAGGAACGGCCGACTTTCACGCATTGCCGTGCCATGATGGGTTGGCCCGATCGGATGCGGGAAGGGGACGACGGTGCCGGAGCGATCAGGGCCTCTCGCCGACGATCCGTTCGGCGGTCGGGAACCCACGAGTCACGAGCTGATGACGGGGCTGCCCTGGGATGCGTCGTATCACGAGGGCCGTGCGCCCTGGGATATCGACGGGCCCCAGCCGGCGGTCGTGCGGGTGGCATCCGAGGGTGGATTCGCCGGAGCGGTCCTCGACGCGGGCTGCGGAACCGGCGAGAACGCTCTTCACGTCGCCGCGCTGGGACTGTCGGTTGTGGGCGTGGACGTGGCCGAGACGGCGCTGGCGATCGCCCGGGCGAAGGCCGGGGATCGTCGAATCGAGATCGAGTTCACCGCCGCCGACGCGCTCCGGCTGGAAACGCTTGGACGCAGGTTCGCGACAGTGCTGGACTGCGGGCTGTTCCACACGTTCGACGCCGGAGAGCGGCCGGGCTACGTGGCGAGTGTGGCCTCGGTGACCGAACGCGACGGGACCCTGTACGTGCTGTGCTTCCGTGACGACGGCCCCGATACCGGCCCGCACCCCGTCACCCGGGAGGAGTTGAGCGCGGCGTTCAACCCTGGCGCCGGATGGAACATCACCGCTATCGAACCGGACCGGATTCATACGCGATTCCACGGTGACGACGGCGCGCCGGCCTGGCTCGCGACCGTCACGCGGATCTAGGCAGCGCTTTCGGGGTTGCCGTTATTCGGCGGTGCCGGTCGGGAAGTACACCGACCCGTCACTACCGACGCAGCCGCCCTGGACCGGGCCGGGTCCGAAATAGGTGCCGTTGACCGAACCGGCGCCACCGGAGGAATTCGATCCGACGCCGGCTCCCGCGACGCCGACCGCCCCGCAGGTGTAGCCGTTCGAGTCGCCCGGCTCGCTCTCCACCTGAACCTGGGTGCCGGGAGTCGTCGGATCCCCGTGCAGGTTCGGTGCGGCGGCCGCGATACCGGGTGCGGCGAAGGCGGCGAATGCAGCGGCCGCTGCGATCGCCGAGCGCACTGCGACTGTGTTCATACGAAGTCACTCTCGATTCGGTCGGCGCCCGGGTTCGGCTCGCGAGCTTCCAGGCGGGTCGTGGCACGTGGCGCATTCGTCTCACGGTAGGGACTCATTATCGTCCGTTCCACCCCAGAATCCCACCCCCCTCGGTGCGGGCAGCACATCGTCGGCGGCAGCCCTTGACATCAAGTGGACTTCAGGTTTCAGGATGGTGCCAGATGTCACTGGAGGCAAGGAGTCTGCGATGAACGGCACCAAACGGGCGCTGATCACTGGGGGATCGGCAGGATTGGGTCGGGCGAGCGCGCTTGCGCTCGCGGAGCGCGGCTGGGAGGTGATCGTCACCGGACGGCGGGTCGAACCGCTCGATCGGGTCGCCTCGCGGGGGAGCACCATCACTGCCATCCCCGGTGACGTGACGGATCCGCGACATCGTGAGCGTCTCGCCGAGGTGATCGCGGCGCGGGGGCGACTGGACCTGCTCGTCAACAATGCCAGCGCGCTCGGTCCCAGCCCGATGCCCGCCCTGACCCGGTACCCGGAGGATGAACTGGCCCAGGTCTTCGCGACGAACGTGCTGGCGCCGATCGCGTTGATCACCGCGCTGATCGGGCAGGTGCGGGCCGCGGACGGCGCCGTGATCAACATTTCGTCGGACGCCGCGGTCGAGGCCTATGCGGGCTGGGGCGGTTATGGTGCGGCGAAGGTGGCGCTCGACCACGCGACCGCGGTACTGGCGGTCGAGGAGCCAGATCTCGCGATCTACGCGTTCGATCCCGGCGACATGCGCACGGCGATGCACCAGGCGGCGTTCCCCGGCGAGGACATCTCGGATCGGCCCGAGCCGGAAACGGTGGTCCCGGCCCTGTTGAGGCTGCTCGAGACGCGCCCATCCAGCGGCCGGTACCGTGCATCCGACTTTACGGCCGCCGACACGGGAGTGTCGTCGTGACCCGGGCGGGCAGTCACTCGGTGACCGAATTCCGGTTCGTCCTGCCCCAGCGATTGGAGGCGAGCGGCCCGCCGGAGGATCGGGGCCTGCTGCGCGACTCGGTGAAGCTGCTCGTGTCCGATCGGGGCACGCTGGTGCACAGCACTTTTCACGAACTGCCGCGCTTTCTTCGGCCTGGTGACGTGGTGGTAGTGAACGCGTCGGCGACGCTGGCCGCGGCAGTGGACGGCACCGTCGACACGGTGGGACCGGTGGTCGTGCACTTCTCCACCGAACTCGAGGGCGCGGACTGGGCGGTCGAGGTGCGAGCGCCGGGCCCGGTATCGGGAGCCCTCGACTCGCTCGAGGAGGGCACGCGGATCGGGCTTTCGCGCGGCGCCGTTGCGACACTCCGGGAGCCCTGGCCCCGTGGTTCGACCCGGCTGTGGCGTGCCTCGGTCGACGGCGTCGCGGACGTAGTGACGGAACTGCTCGCCACCGCGGGCCGTCCGATCACGTACGCGTACGTCCACGAGCGGTGGCCGCTGTCCTACTACCAGACGATCTTCGGCCGCACCGGTGGGAGCGCCGAGATGGCCAGCGCCGCGCGACCGTTCACGCATCCGATGGTCACCGATCTCGCGACCTCGGGGGTGGTGACGGCGCCGATCCTGTTGCACACGGGTGTGTCCTCGCCCGAGCGTGGGGAGCCGCCGATCCCCGAGCGGTACGAGGTGCCGGAGCACACGGCGCGACTGATCAATGATCGCCGCGCTGCCGGCGGCCGTGTGATCGCGGTCGGCACCACGGTGACCAGGGCACTCGAGACCCAGGCAACGCCGGACGGGCTGGCGGTGGCGGGCGTGGGCTGGACGAACCTGGTACTGAGCGCGGCGCGGCCGGCCCGCGTGGTGGACGGGCTGATCACGGGGTGGCACGCGCCGGGGGCCTCCCACCTGATGCTGCTCGAATCGGTGGTGGGCGCGGCGGCGGTCCGACGCGCCTACGACGAGGCGCTCGCACGCGGATATCTGTGGCACGAGTTCGGGGACAGCGCGCTGTTGCTGCGTGATTGAAACCGGTGACGCTGGGCAATCGGGAGTGACAGCAGAGGACAGGACGGCGTCATGAATATGGGAAAGAAGATCCGGCACAAGGTCGAAACCGCCGAGGGCGCCGCCAAGAAAGCGGTCGGCAGGGCCACTGGCAACGCCCACCTCGAAGCAGAGGGGAGTAAAGAACAGGCCAGTGGCAACGCCAAACAGATGGGCGACAAGGTCAAGGACGCGGGAAAGAAGATCAAGAACGCCCTCAAACACTGATATTGCCGACGCTCGGTGAGTCCGGCTACTCGTTCGACAGCAGTGGCCCCAGCGGTCCGAGGTCGATGTTCAGGTCCTCGGGTGTGAGATCGAAATGATCACGCAACTCCGCCATGCGCTCCTCGAGCAACATCAGCGTCGTGCCGATGCGTTCGATCTGGTCGTCGCTGAGATCGCCGTGCTCGACTCGGCGCAGCGCCTGCCGTTCCATCAACTGCCGTAGTAGCTCCACGATCGTCAGGACGAGGGTGACCAGGCCCTTCTCGACTGATTCGGGATCCGCGTCGATCCGCTGCGGCAGTACCCGGCGACCGATGTCGCTCGGGGCATCCGAATCGACGGGTTCGGGCTCAGCCATCGTCGGAATCCTGCTCGGCCAGATCCGGGACGAGTGCGCTCACCGACGCGATGAGCGTGCGCAGGGAGATGCGGACCATGTCGACGTCGGCGAGTGACAGCGTGATCTCACCGGTGATGACGACACCACCGCCCAGCACCCGGTCGAGTAGATCGACGAGCGCGATGCGGCGGGTGTCGTCCGCGGGAACCAACTCGCTCATGGCTCACCCGTCGATTCCGGCGAACGAATACGGCGGCCACGGTCCGGTCAATTCCAGTGTGATACCCGGACGTTCGGCGTCGAGTGCTCTGACGAGTGCCGCGAAACCCTCCACGCGTTCGTTGTCGACGAGGTAGGTGCCGTTGAGGATCATCCAGGCCCGCTTGCCGGTGAGCACTGGATCGGTGATCTGCCGGCGTACCCCGTCGACGGCCTCGTCCAGGAGGGCGGAGTGAATTTCTCCCGCGTGGCCGGCCGCCTTGCGTTCGACGTCCTGCTGCGCGCTCAACTCCGCACGACGGCGCAGTAGATACGCGGTTCCCTTCCCTGTCGCGCCGGCCGAGGACGGCTCCTCCTTCACGTTTTGCGACAGGATCTTCGCGTCTCCGTAGCCCTTGACGCCCCATTCGCTCCGCCCGGTCACCCGGCGCAACGTCGCATCGAACTCTTCCCGGCGTTCCGTGAGTAGGCGGCGGACGCGGTCGTCGTCGAGGTAGAGCGTCGCCAACCGCAATGGAACGGTGGGTCCGCTGCGCAAGACGGCCGCGACGACGGCGTCGTGTGCTCTCGCGGTTGCGGCCAGCCAGTCGAGGTCCTCGAGTTTGCGTTGCAGGGGTTCCTGCCCGAATTCGCCGAGGCTCACGGTCCCCACCACCGCGACCAGACCCGACGACGTCACCGTCCGGACCGGTTCACCGGCCACACCGGTGACCCCGTCGAGTTGCGCATCGCCGATACTGTCGGTGGTGATGCTGTAGAGCCAGACACCGTCATCCGCTGTCATCGTCGCGCTCCTGACGCCTCGCCTCCACCTCGACCGTGTCGGCGGCCTCGACCGCGGGGCGAACCGACCTGTCGGACTCGAGTTCGGCGATCCGCTCCCGCAACTTCCGGTTCTCGAGTTCGATGTCGCTGTTCTTGCCGGTCAGCCAGGGGTCGTTCTCCCACCAGTTGATCCCCACCTCCTTCGCGGTTTCCAGTGAGGCAATCACCAGTCGCACCTTGATGGTGAGCAGTTCGATGTCGAGGAGGTTGACCTGGATGTCGCCGGCGATCACGAGACCCTTGTCGAGTACCCGCTCCAGAATCTCGCCGAGATTCGTCGACTGGTGCCCGCCGCCGAATCCGCCGCCCGAACTCTGCGGAAGGTTGCTCGCACCGCCGCCGGCGACCGTCATGACTGCGCGCTCCCGCTGTCACCGACACCGCGGCTGTAGCGGCGGGTTCTGCGGTAGGACAACAGTTCTCCATCCAGGTCCAGTACCACCTCGTACAACGCGAGCATGTCCGTCGACGACGGGATCCGCCGATCCTCGACCACCTCCACCTCCACCGCCCAGCCGTCGTCGGTGGGCATGACCGATGTGGCACCGAGCGGCTTCTTGCCGGTCAACTTCGCTATGTCACGCGTTGCGATCTCGGCGATCTCCGGCGCAGGCAACGGAGGTGGCTCCTCTTCTGCCATCGACTATCACTCCTTCTCCGGGCTGCTGGGCCGTGCCGATCCGGTCATGCGGTCGAGGATCGCCTGCTGTGCCTCTTCCTCCTCCTCGGCGGAGATCTCACCGGCTGCGCGGGCGTCCTCCAACTCCTCGAGCGCGCGCCGCGCGCTCGCGGGATTGTGGAGTTCTTCCTCGACCTGTCGCTGGATCAACTCGGCCAGCGAGATCACCCCACGGACGGGAGCGAGCGGCAACGTGGCGATGAACGACAGCACACCCATCGGTCAGCCCTCCGGCTTCTGCGTCACCACGAAGTCGTAGGCGGCGAGAGGTCCGAGCAGGCGCATCTCGACCCGGCCGTCCCACTGCTCGGCCAGGTCTCCCACCGCCTTCTCGAGCTCTTCCTGTCGGGCGACCTCGACGAGGACCGCTACCTGCGCGGCCTCCTCCTCATGGGTCGGTTCCCGGACGTTGACCGAGTCGGACAACGACTCGAGCGCTTCCACCACCGTGCGCGTGTCTTCGTCCCGTTTGGCCTCGATGCCGTTGCTGATGATCTCGCCCAGCGCCATCCGGGCGTCGCGGGTGGTCTCCTCCGGCTGATTGCGGATCGCGTCGACCAGTTCGCCCGCTTGCTGGTTCTCCTCGATTATTTCGCGGAGGATCGCTTCCTCGACGTACCGCCCCTTCACGACGTACTGCGCTCGACCCTCGAGTTCCTTCAACGCTGCGGCGAACTCCTCGGCGTGTGCCTCGAGCAGTTCCTTCTCGACGGCCTCCTCATCGGTCATGACCGCCCCGAAACGAAGCGGTAGTACCGGTGCCACACCCGACGTACCGTCCAGCAGGTGTGCATGCGCCTGGAGATCCTGGGGTTTTCCGAGTGGCCGGTCCACCGAGATCTCGCTGACCAGCGCCGCGATATCGCCGTGCGTGACGATGGCGACCGGGCCGTCACACACGCCGACCGCGTCCTCTTCGGCTTCCACGTCCGCGGGCACGATGCCGTACACGTAGATGCCGCTCGTGCGCGGCTCGTCGGACGCGTCGTTGGACTCTTTCGACTTAGACATCACTTGTCCCCTCGACTGGACTTGCGCGAAACCCGCTCGCGCTCAGGCTCTTCCTGACCGCCACCGAGGAAGTCGCCGAGTTTCTCACCCGCCGACTCGATCGCGCCCTTGGTCTTCGATTTGGCACCACCCTCGGTGACGTCGCCGACCAGGTCCGTGAGACCCTTCGGCTCACCACTGCCGATCTCGAGCCGGTTCACGGCCTCCGCAAACCGCAGATAGGTGTCGACGCTGGCGACGACGACGCGAGCGTCGATGGTCAGCAATTCGATACCGACCAATGACACCCGCACGTACGCATCGATAACCAGGCCCTTGTCGAGGATGGTGTCGATGACGTCCGCGAGGCTGCTGGAGCTGGGGCCGCCGCTGACTCCACCGCCGCCACCCGCCGGTTGTATCGCCGTCATTGCCGCGCTCCTTGCCGCGAACTTGCGGACTTCTTTGCCGCAGTCTTACGCGGGCGGCCCCGCCGTTTCGGGGCTGCCTTGGTCTCGGCGGCCGCAGCGGTCTTGCGTGGGCGACCTCGGCGCGCCCGCGGGGGTGCTTCCTCTTCTTCCTCTTCCTCTTCCTCCTCCTCGCCGGTGTCGTCTTCGTCGGTGTCCTCCGACTCGTCTTCGTCTGTTTCCTCAGGTTCTTCCTGCTCGGACTCGTCCCGCACTGGTTCCTCGTCTTCGCTTTCCTCGCCTTCGGCTTCGTCCGTTTCCTCGGGCTCTTCCTGCTCGGACTCGTCCTGCTCGTTTTCGTCGGGCTCGACCACCTCGCCGTCCCGGATCTCCCCGCGCCAGCCGACCACCTCGTCGGGGTGGAGAACCGACTGCGTCATGACGTGGCGGCCGAAGTGCTTCAACTCCAGTCGCGCTCGTCGTCCTTGCGCGCGCCACAGGTTGCCCGTCTTCTCGAACAGACCCTTCGGGTGATACTCGAGAATGAGAACGATGCGGGTGAGATCGGGAGTCACCTCGTGGAACGTCACCGCGCCATCGACATAACCCTTAGCACCCTTCGAGTGCCACACGATCCTCTCGTCGGGAACCTGCTCGATGATCGACGCCTCCCACGTTCGATGCGACAGGAACACCTGTGCCTTCCACTCGAGCTTCTCGTCCGCTTCCTGCTCCACCCGCTCGACCTTCTTCATGAAGGAGGGGAAGTCGGCGAATTGGGTCCATTGGTTGTAGGCGAGCTGGACCGGGACCCCGACATCGAGCGTTTCGACGATGTTGGTCAGCTTGAGCTTCTTGCCTTTGCTGCCGCCACCACCGGTGACGGCCTCCTTGACGTCGGAAGCGGTGTCCTTGACTTTTTCCTTGGCGCTCTGCAAGCCACCGCTCACCGCAGACTTGATCGGTGATTCACCCTCGGCCAGTTTCTCGGAACCGGTCACGGCGGCGAGCAGCCCTCCGCCGCCACCCTCGGCGTAGTCGGTGAGCCTGCCCGAAGCGTTCTGCACCTTGTCGGAGACCGACGTGAGCGCTTTCTCCGTCACCGTGCCGACCAGCTTCTGCAATGCGTCCTGCAGCACACCCGACGACCCGCCACCGTCTCCCGGTGCGGCTTCACTCAGTTTTTTTGCAGCGTTCGTCATCGTGCTCACCGTCCGCCGCGCCGGACGGGCGCGGAATCAGTCGTGGCTTTGGCCCGGGTCCTGCGGCCGCGGGTCGGGGCTTCCTCGTCGTCCTCTTCGTCCTCGTCGGATTTCGCGCTGCGCGACCTGCTCGTCGGCCGTGAGCTGCCGTTGCTGGACGCGCGCCGACGTGCGGCGGGTCGCTTGCGTCGAGCGGGTTCCTCCTCGTCGGAGGCTTCGTCCTCGTCGGGTTCTGGTTCCTGGTAGTCCTCGTCTTCCTCGGCGTACTGTTCGTCCGGCTCTTCGTCGACTTCGGATTCGTCGTACTCCTCGTCCTTGGACCGACCGCGTCGCTTGCGACCGAGTTTTCCGAGACTGCTGAGTTTGCCGACCGAATTACCGACACCACCCACAGTGTCGTCGACCGTGTCGCCCACGTCGCTGACCGCTTCGCCGCCGCCGGACAGAATCCGGTTGTTGAGCTGGTTGATGCGCTGGCTTGCGGCGGTGACCGCCGCGGCCTTCGCAGCGCTGACCAGCTCTTGTCGAACCGAATCGCTGATCTTGGCGAATTCGGGGGAGTTCGCGAGCACCTTCGTGCCGCGTTCCAATAAATCGCGTGGCCCGCCGGGGAAGCGTCCGGTTGCACCCGCAGCCGCGAGCATCAGTGCCATTTTCATCCTGTGTGTTCGGCCCAGCATGTAACCCGCGCCGACGGCCAACGCCACCTGACCTTTGGTTTTCATCGTCGAACCCCTTTACCGAGTAGTCGCCGGCGCACCTCTCGCCAACTTCGGCAATGTGTCGCAGGACCGTCCTCGGTAATGTGTCGCAATACCGTGCGCGGTAAGGGGGCGCCGTCTCCCGACTACCCCAGCGGCAGGACGCTCAACCAGCGGCAGAAAAGTCGGTTCGGCCGACCTGCCGCGGCGAACGCTTCCCACAAATCCCGGCGGGCGGAGACGAGATCGACGCATCGCTGTGGTTTTTCGAGAGTGATTCAGCTGCAATGCTTTCCGTGTGCAAGGTAGGAATGTCACCGGCTGGCGGCTCGTACCGCCGCGACGATCACCGCGACGAGGAGCGCCAGCAGAAGAATTACGAGTAGTACCGGTCCGAGCAGAAGTGCGACGAGGAGAAGGAGAACAAGGCCGACCTTGGCTTTGCCGCTCAAACCGGACATCAGCGCTTTGATCGCGGCCCACACCGGATTCTTACCCGTCAGCGCGGCGCGAATGCCCTCGAGTCCGGCGCCGGCCCCGGCGTTGCTGTGTATTACCTCGTGGACGAGCGACGCCAGCCATTTCTTGAATTTCTGCCGGAGATTCTGCGCCTCCTTCTCGCCGCGGTCCCGCAGTGCGTCGACGAGGCGGCCAACCTGGTCCTGCAGCCACTCGGTGACGTCCCCGAAGTCCGGTGCGACCGGATCGGGCAGGCGCTTGCTGCCGGAGCCGGAGGATCCGGTGTGGGCCGGTCCGCGGGACCCCGTGTCCCGGGGACGCTTCCGGGCCGTCGGCTTCGTGACGGGTTCGGTGCGGGTATCCCTACGCGTCGGCCGGGCCGTCGTCGTGGTCCGTCGGGGAAGGCCGTGCCGCGACCCAGCCGAAGTCGATGTCGACGTTGCCGGCCGCCTGGGCGGGAGTGGTTGTCTTCGCGGCAGCCGTCCAGGGGGTGCGTCGGCGAGCGCCGTCGACCCTGTCGTCGTCCTCTCTCGTGCGCCCATATACCCCAATTACCCTCGGAGAATTTCTTGAAACCGGAGCGGGAACGGCGGCAATTCGGGAACGACGGGTTACCCTTCCCCGCGTTCGTCGAGCGGGTTTTTGCGCGTGACGATGAGCGGGTCGGCGGGGGTGAACGGAAGTTTGGCAGATCGTCGATGTGCGTGTCGAACGTGGCGGCAAAGACTTCGCGGGAGTGCGCGCTGACCGACGTCCCCGTGCTCGAGATACCGCGGCGCACATAACCTATTTCGCCGCCGACGGCACCACGGGATCGCCGATTCGGGCCGCCAGGGCGCGGTCCGCGGTGTTGCGTCGGAGAGCGGCGAAATCGGAGGCGTCGAAATCGTAGGTGTTGCCGAGCCGACCGTGAAGGTCGAAACACGCTGCCGGTGTCGAGTACGGAGACGAGCGACGTTCCGGACAGGGCAATACGTGAGTTCATTCGCGTTGGCGTGCCAGTGCGGAAGCGCTGAGTTGTTCCGGTGATCGCGACGGAGTGGGTGGTCTCGCGGGCTAGGATTCGAAGAGGCCTGCCAGCTGGTACCGCCCATCGGCGCGGTATCCGAACCATGGCGCCGAGGCGGTGATGGCGACGATGAGGGATTTCCCGGCGGAATACATGCGGGGCCGGAGAACTGGAGTGGGTCGGTTGCGCGCACGACGCGCCACCCGTCTCGCTGTGTTCACGGCGTGCGGCGCACTCGTGATCGCGGGGTGCTCACCCACGTCCGAGCCGACGACCGCCGAGAATGCTTCATCGCCTGCCGCGGCGACGGCGACGGCTGCTTCGGGTTCGGCGCTCAATTCCATCGATCCGGCCGCATTTCAGGCGGCGGTCGATGCGGCCGCCGAGGAGTTGATGATCCCCGGCGCGGTGGTGCAGCTCCGCACCCCGCAGGGAACCTTCGACGCGGTGGTCGGCACCACGGAACTGGGCGCGGGTACACCGCCGGATGCGCAGACGCATTTCCGGATCGCATCGAACACCAAAACCTTGACGGCGGCGCTGACGGTCCTACTGGCGCAGGACGGCAAACTCCGGTTCAGCGACCCGGTGTCCACCTACGTTGCCGACGTGCCCCACGGCGAGAACATCACCATCGCGCAGCTGTTGACGATGCGTAGCGGGCTGTACAACTACACGAATGCGCCCGAGCTGGCGGCGACTTTGGACAGCGACCCGGCGAAGGCCTGGACGCCTCGAGAGGTCCTGGACATCGCGTTCAGCCGGCCGCCGGACTTTCCACCCGGCACGTCGTACGAATACAGCAACACCAACTATGCGTTGCTGGGTTTGATCGCCGAGAAGGTCGGCGGTCGCCCGCTGGCCGAGCAGTTCCAGGAACGGTTGCTCGGGCCGCTCGGGCTGAATCAGACCTCTCTTCCCGCCGCCGACGATACGGCGATCCCGGACCGGTATTCGCACGGTTACATGTACGGCGGATCGGCCTACGCCCTGTTGGACGAGCCGTATCCCGCCGACATGCAGACCGCCGCGAGGGCGGGGACACTGCAGCCCGTCGACTACACCAACCAGAATTCGTCCTACGCCACCGCCGCCGGCGGTGCCATCTCCACGGCGGACAACCTGGCCACATGGATCCGGGCGCTGGTCTCCGGCGAGGTATTGAATCCGGAATACCAGCAACAGTGGCGGGACAGTTTGCAACCCGAGGACCCGGACGCACCCGACGGGCAGCAATACGGTTACGGGATCAGCTACCAGCGTTTCGGGCCGAACGCGTCGATGTATTACCACGGCGGTGAGCTGCCGGGCTTCAACTCGTTCATCGGGTACGACCCGGACAACGACGTCACGCTCGTGATCTGGGCGAATCTGACTCTGTCGCCCGAGGGCAAAACCACCGCGAACGCGTTGCTGCCCACCGTTCTCGACGAGATCTACGCAGGAATGTCGCTGGCGCCCACACCCGCTCCTACCCCCACCAGGTGATGCGCGGTGCACGGGTTGCGGGTGGGGCAGAATCATCGTTCGTGAGCGACAACTCCGTTCGAACACCGCACGCGTCGGCAGAAGCCGAGAATCCCGACCTGGCCAGGGCCCGGGACGGAGACGACGCCGCGTTCACGCGCCTGGTCGGACCGTTGCGCCGCGAACTGCACGCCCACTGTTATCGCATGCTCGGCTCCAGCCACGATGCCGACGACGCCCTGCAGGACGCCCTATTGCGGGCCTGGCGCGGATTCGCGAAATTCGAGGGCCGCAGCGCGCTGCGCTCCTGGCTGTACACCGTCGCGACGCGCACCTGCCTGGACGCCGTCGAATCGCGTGGTAAGCGGGCCCTCCCCGTCGACCTCGGTCCCTCCAGTGAATGCGCCGTCGTCGGCGACGTCCCGCTCACCGAGGTGGCGTGGCTGGGTCCGTACGCCGATGCGGGACTGGCCGCCGGTGCGGCGGGGCCGGCCGCGCGCTACGAGCAGCGCGAGGCCGTCGAACTGGCATTCGTTGCGGCACTACAACATCTGCCGGGCAATCAGCGGGCCGCCCTCCTGCTCTTCGAGGTCCTGGGGTTCTCCGCCGCCGAGATCGCCGCCGCCATGGACACTACGACGGCGTCGGTGAACAGCGCGCTGCAGCGGGCCCGGGCGATCGTCGCGGCGAAGATTCCGTCGGTGACCCAGTCGCAAACGTTGCGCGAGATCGACGACGCGCGTCTGCGTGCCCTGGTCGCCGGGTACTCCACCGCGCTGGAACGCGGTGATGCCGATGCTCTGGTCGCTCTCCTGACGGAGGACGTCACCTGGTCGATGCCGCCGATGGCGCACTGGTATCGCGGTCTGGCCGCGGTCACGGATTTCGCGGTCCGGGTCCCGCTCACGGGATGCGGTTCGTGGCGCCACCTGCCGGTCGGTGCCAACGGCCAGCCCGCCGTGGCCTTCTACCTGTGGGACGAGGACGCCGGCACCCACCTCCGCTGGTCGATCACGGTGCTGACCCTGCGCGGCACCAAGATCGCGGAACTGACCTCGTTCATCGGTCCGGAGCACTTCGAGCCGTTCGGTCTGCCCGAATTCTTGCCGTGACCTGCGCTCACGGTGACGGATTGCACCGCCGTGACGCCACGATGGCACATCGATCCCCAGCGAAGTCTTGCGATGGTGCCATTGTGATGCCATGATGGCACCATGGATCTCACACCCTATGTCGCATCCCTCCGTCACGAATTGGCCGTAGCCGCCGAGGCCGGGGGAGAGGACGCCCGCGCCCTCGCCGAGCGGCTCACCGCCCCACTGGAGTCCGGGGTCCGGCTCGCACTACTCGACGCGTTGTCGGCGGCCGCCTGTGAAATCACCCGCGACCTCGCGCCGGGTTCGGTGGATCTCCGACTCCGCGGACGTGAGCCCACGTTCGTCGTCACTCCCGCGCCCGCCGAGCAGTCGTTCGAGGAGCCGGCCGCATTCGGTCCGGACGTGACGCCGCCGCGAATCGCGGAAGTGGAAGACGGAGCCATGACCCGGATCAATCTTCGTCTCTCGCAAGACCTCAAGGACCGCGTCGAGGAGGCCGCTCGGGAGGCAGGACTGTCGGTGAACGCCTGGCTCGTCCGGTCCGCGGCCGCGGGGTTGGAGTCCGACGGCGGCAGTGGTCGCTCCGAACGGCGTGCCCCACGCGGCAACGACCGTTTCACGGGCTGGGTGCGCTGACCCGACCCGCCCGTCCTTTCATTCGCCATCACCACATTCCGGAGGACAACCATGCCCACATTCAGCACCCCGGCGCCGATCTCGGCCACGGTCGAACTCGTCGTCGGCGACGCACGGATCACGGCGAGCGACCGCGACGACACGGTCGTGGACGTGCGCCCCAGCGACGGTTCGCGGGAATCGGACGTTCGCGCCGCCGAGCAGACCCGCGTCGAGTACTCCTCAGGGAGGCTGCTGGTCAAGGCGCCGAAGCAGCGCGGTCTCGGCCTGTTCGGCAAGGCCGGTTCCGTCGACGTCACCATCGCGCTGCCGACCGGCTCCGAGTTCGAGGGCGACGCGTCGGTGGCGACATTCCGCGGCGCGGGACGGCTCGGTGCGTGCCGGGTCAAGACTTCGGCGGGGGACGTCCAACTCGGCGACACCGGCCCGCTCGACGTGCACACCGGGGCCGGCACGGTCACCGTGGGCCACGTCGCGGGAGATGCGGACGTGAGCACGGGGTCGGGAAAACTCCGCGTCGGTGCGATCGACGGCAGCGCCGTGATCAAGAACTCCAACGGCGACAACTGGATCGGCGCGATCGGCGGCGGACTGCGGGTGAAGACGGCGAACGGCGACATCTCCGTCGACGACGCCCGCGCCGACCTTGCCGCGGCAACCGCCAACGGCGACATCCGCATCGGGCAGGTGACGCAGGGCGCGGCGTCGCTGGAAACCGGCCACGGCCGAATCGAGATCGGAATCCGCTCCGGGACCGCTGCCCGGCTCGACGCGCACACGTCCTTCGGGAAGGTCCAGAACCATCTGGACTCCGTCGACCGGCCGGAATCGACGGACGACAAAGTCGAGGTGCGTGCCCGTACCGGGTTCGGCGACATCGTGATTCGCCGCCCCGATTCCCAGAAGTCGACCAGTCGAAAGGCAGAGTGATGACAGCATCGATCACCACCCGGTCCGCGATCACCACCACCGGGCTACGAAAGTCTTACGGCGACAATGTCGTCCTCGACGGCATCGACCTCGACATCGGCGAGGGAACGATCTTCTCGCTGCTCGGGCCCAACGGCGCAGGCAAGACCACCATGGTCCAGATTCTGTCCACGCTCATCGCCCCCGACGGCGGCGACGTCAGGATCGCGGGTCACGATCTCGCCCGTGAGCCCGATGCGGTGCGGTCCACCATCGGTGTGACCGGCCAGTTCTCCGCGGTGGACAACCTCCTCACGGGTCGCGAGAACCTGATGCTGATGGCCGATCTGCACCACCTGCGCCGCGACGCGGGTCGCGCCCGGGCCACGGAACTGCTTGCCCGTTTCGATCTCGTCGAGGCGGGAGCGAAGCCGGCCGGAAGTTACTCCGGTGGCATGCGCCGCCGTCTCGACCTCGCGATGACCCTCGTCGGCGATCCCCGGATCATCTTCCTCGACGAGCCGACGACCGGTCTCGATCCGCGCAGCCGCCGCGCCATGTGGCAGATCATACGAGAACTCGTCGCCGACGGAGTCACGATCTTCCTCACCACCCAGTACCTGGAGGAAGCAGATCGGCTCGCCGACCGGATCGCACTCCTCGACGGCGGCAGGCTGGTCGCGGAGGGAACGCCGGAGCAGCTGAAGAGGCTCGTTCCGGGCGGCCACATCACCCTGCAGTTGCCCGGGGTGCGCGAACTCGACGCGGCCTCCCGGCTCCTCGGGGACGTGACCCGGAACGAGGAATCGCTCACGTTGCAGGTTCCCGGCGACGGCAGCGTGCAATCGCTGCGCGCACTGCTCGACCGGCTCGATCACGCGTCGATCAGCGTCGAGAATCTGACCGTGCACACTCCCGATCTCGACGACGTCTTCCTCGCGCTCACCGAGCGTGCCGCAACCCGGAAAGAGAGCCTGCGATGACGACCATGGGTTACGCGCTGAGCGATTCGGCAACAATGCTGCGCCGCAACCTCCGGCACATGATCCGGTACCCGTCGGTGACGGTGCTCCTCGTCGGGATGCCGATCGTTCTTCTCCTGCTCTTCGTGTACGTCTTCGGCGGCACGCTGGGGGCGGGACTCGGCGATCCCGACGGCGGACGCGGCGCCTATATCAATTACGTAGCACCGGGAATTCTCTTGATGACCGTGGCCGGCGCCGCCCAGGGCACCGCGATCTCGGTCGCCACCGACATGACCGAGGGCATCATCGCCCGGTTCCGGACGATGGCCATCGCACGGGTGTCCGTGCTGACCGGGCACGTCGTCGGCAGCATGATCCAGACACTGATCAGCCTCGTGCTGGTCGTCGGTGTCGCCGTGCTCATCGGTTTCCGGCCCACCGCCGGGCTCGGCGAGTGGATCGCGGCGACGGCGGTGCTCGCGATGTTCACGTTCGCACTCACCTGGCTGTCCGTCGCGTTCGGGCTGGTGTCCAGGAGCGTCGAAACGGCGAGCAACCTCCCGATGGTGCTGATACTGCTGCCCTTCCTCGGCAGTGGATTCGTCCCCACCGACTCGATGCCCGCCGGTCTGCGGTGGTTCGCCGAGTACCAGCCGTTCAGCCCCGTCATCGAGACCATCCGCGGGCTGTTGCTCGGCGGTCCCGTCGGCAGCAGCGCCGTGCTCGCGGTCGGCTGGAGCGCCGGTATCGCGCTGTTCGGCTACCTCTGGGCGAAAAGACTGTTCAACCGGCGCGTGAACTGACGGCTTTCACCCGTGCCGGCGGGCCCTCACCGCGGTACTCTTCCGATGCCGCGGTTTCGCCACCGATGATGCAGCCGCAGGTTACAGTCGGAACCGGTTTTTCCTTCTTCAGCAGGGTGGGATCGCGATGAACTTGATCAAGAAATCGGCAGCATCGGTCCTCGTCGCAGCGACGGTGACACTCGGAGCAGGCACGGCGCACGCCGACCCCGTCGTACCGAACACGGGAACGCCCGCACTGGCGATCCCCGGCCGGCACGAGGTCGACAAGCAGCAGGCCCTCGAGAACATGCTCAACGAACTCGGCGTCGGCTGGGCCAACGGGGGAGCGGCCGGCACGGCGATCGGCGCGCTCATGGGTCTCGGCGTCGGATGTGTCTCGATGTTCCCCGGCAGTCTCGCCGGGTGCATCATCGGTACGCCGATCGGTGCGATCACCGGTGCAATAGTCGGTATGGGCCAGGGCAACCCCAGGGCGGCGCAGGCCATCCAGGAGTACATCAACACGCCGTGAGTCGTTGTCCGTCAACTCTGTTCGCGGAGTCGACGGATCACGGGGGCGAACACCTCCAGATACGGTTCGTGGACGATGACGTACGAGAAGCCGTAACGCTCCCGGTGGCCCCGGAGTTGCTCGGCCATCTCGTCCACGGTTCCCACGAGGACGTACGGGGTGCCGAGGACGTCGTCCACCGAGATGGTGCCGCCGAGCCGGTCCGCGATCTCGGTCGCCGTGGCCCGGCGGTCGTCCGTCTCGACGACCGATTGGACGAGCAGATGCCACTCGATGTCCTCGGCTCTCGCACCGGCATGGTTCCGTACGAAGCGAATTCGCTCGGCCGCCTCGTCCGCGGTGGCGAGGCGGAATGTGCCCGGGGGCCGGCCCGGAATCTGAAACGTCCCCGCGACGCCGACGATGTCGGCGTGGGCGGCCGCGATCCGCAGCACCCGGTCGCCGGTACCGCCGATGATCAGGGGCGGACCCGAGCCGCCGAATCCGCGCCGCTGCAACGGTCGTGGCACGGTGCGGCCTTCGGGTAGCTCGTCGAAGTCCGTGGTGAAGGACGTGCGCAGGCCGTCGACCATCTCCGACAACTGCTCGACCCGGCCGCCGAACGGCTGCCATTCGATACCCGCGGCGTCGAACTCCCACTTCATGTGCCCGGCACCGAGACCGATCTCGAGCCGTCCGTCGGTGAGGATGTCCGTCGTCGCGATCTCGCGAGCGAGGAGGGCGGCGTTCCAGAACGGTGCGTTGAGCACCAGGGTTCCCACACGAAGCCGCGTGGCGCCCGCGACGGCCACCAGCAACGGGAACGGTGCCGGGGCGCCGAGATGGTCGGCGGCGAACACGGCAACTTCAGCGCCGCGAGTGTGATGCTTGCCATACCTGAGCCGTTTTCCCACGTGGCCGCGTCGAATCGCCCTGCAAGTACAACGCTTAGGGCAGGCATGCCTTATCTTCTGCGAGGTGACAAACACGAGCTCACGCCTTCAAGGCGCCACTGTCGACTATGCCATCGAGGCGTTCCGCGTGGTTATCGGCTTCCTCTTCTTCTGCCATGGAACGTCGACGTTGTTCGCGTGGCCGACCGCACCTCACAGCGGGCACACCGCAGCGGTAGGCGCCTGGCCGAGCTGGTGGGGTGCCGTGATTCAACTCGTCTGCGGCGCCGCGTTGTTCCTCGGCCTCGGGACGCGAATCGCGGCGTTCCTCGCTTCGGGTTCGATGGCGTACGCCTACTTCTGGAGCCATCAGCCGGACGGTGCCCTCCCCATCCAGAACAACGGTGAACTCTCGGCCATCTTCTGCTGGGCACTGTTCCTGATGATCTTCCTCGGCGGCGGTGCGCTCTCCCTCGATCGCCTCTTTACTCGTGGCGGGCGCACGGTGCAGGCCGACGACAGCGACACCGCCGGCGAATCCGGACCCACCGACGAGTTGCGGGAAGTGAACGCCGGAAGAACGTCTCGTGAGCCCGGGCGATGACCGTCATCTCCCGGATCGCCTGAACAGGCGAACAGTGCCCAGCGTCGCGAAGACTGCTGGGCACTGCTCTCGCGATCGGTGTCGACCGAGGTGAGTGTCGGTACGACTACCGTGTTCGGTACGTCGACGAAAAGGGCGGCCGCGCCAGCCGGAGCAGTTCCAGCGCCAGCAGCGAACCCCGGGGGCCCAATTCGTCCTGATAGCGGCGGATCACGTCGGTCTCCCCACCGAGCGCGACCATCGGTGCACCGGACTCGACCCGGGTGCGGGCCGCGAGCTGTGCGAGAACGAGGCGGCGATTCACCGCATCCAGGATCTCCGCATCGAGGCGAGCGATCTCGGCGTGAACGCGATTCAGATCCGTGCCGTCGGAGACTGCGTCTGCGGCGTCTTCGGTGACTGCCCCGGAATCACTGTCCGTCATCGTTGCTCCTCGACTGGGTGACCGTGTAAGACAATCGTCGGACGGGAGCGTCCGCAACGACAGACACCCTGGGGTGAGGATCGGCGACCCCTGTCCGGGCGGGGCCGACCGAGTGGGTGCCGCGAACCGATTCCGCGTTACCGCAGTGCGATGAACCGCTGCAATTTCCCGCTCGCCTGATGACGCCGCAGGTGGTCGACGACGTCGATTCGGACCTGCGGATCGGACAATCCTTGCCGGCGCAACGCCGCGGCGACAGCCGATGTCAGCCGGGCCACGTCGGGGTCGCCGACCGCGAAGATTTCCGCACCGTCGGCGGTCTGCCTGACCTGATACTCGGAAACGCGCGGATCTGCGCCGAGGACGTATCGAAATGTGCTCGCGGGCACCGTCTTCGTCCCGTATCGGAAATCGTCGTCGCGCCGCCCGCCGATGTCGGCGACACGCATGAACGCACTTCCGCACGGGCAGGTGCCGGGCAGCAATGTGACCTGATCACCGAGGTCGTAGCGGATGAAGGGAAACGTCCGGTTGGCGAGGCCCGTGGCGAGCGTTCGCGCCGCGGGCGCATCGGCGGCGACCGGCGTGCCACTGTCGTCGACACGTTCGAGCACGACCTCGTCCTCGCACACGTGCAGACCCTCGCCATGTCCGCAACCCACGGCCTGCACTCCGATCTCCGTCGACCCCCAGAGGTTGTGGATCGGCGCCGACCAGGCTTCGCCGATGGCCTGCCGATCCTCGTCCAGCAGCGGCTCGGAGTTGGTGCTCACCCGGACGGGGCGAACCTGCAGATCACCGGCCAGTGTGGCGCGGGCGAGTCGTCCGATCACCGACGCATATCCGACCAGGTGCGTGGGCTGGGCGGCGGCCACCGCGGCGACGATCTCGCCGAACGGTGCACCTGCCGGGATCACGACGGTCTCCATTCCCGGTGCGGTCGGCACATCGAACAGTGGGGTGCTCGCATGTGGTGGGATGCCGGCGGCCAGCACGGCGAGCCGGGAAGGAGTCCACACGGGTGCCCGCCGTTCCTCCCGCGCCTGAACCCGCCAGGCCAGGCAGGCGGCCGACACGTAGAACTGCCAGTCCCAGACATACACGCCGCGGACCCCACTCGACCCACCCGAGCTGAAGATCTGTTCGTCGCCCGGAGTGTACGAAAACCATTGCTGCCCGGCCAGAATCCGCTCGGCACGCTCGCGGTCGAGGTCGCGAGTGGTGACGATCGTATCCCACTCGTCCTGTGCGTCCTGCTTGGTCATCATCGGCAGCGACGCCAGGTCGGCGACCGTGGCCGTCGACGGATCGAGACCGCGCAGTCGCCGGGCGTGAAACGGCGACCGCTCGCGGGCGTGCGAGAGGAGGGCCCGCAGTCGGGCGGTCCGGTAGCGCTCGATCTGCTCTCGCGGCCAATCCAGGCGTCCCGTGTGGTCCTCGAGGGCCGCCTGAACCGCATTCACCTGGCCGGCGCGCACACGTGCGTACGCTGTGTGCCCCGTGTCGTCCGGAGCATCTCCGGGTACCGATCGGGACATGACGCCCTCCGCATCAGGATGGTCCGGCGCACCACTGCCGTCCGTGCGTATTCGAGTCTTGCACAGCGGGGTGCCGACCGTCAGGAGGTGTGAATCTTCCGCAGGAGTCGCTTCATCGTGCGAGCGTCCCGCCACCCGAACGACGTGCGGTCCGCGGCCCGCCGTTGGAGACTGTCGACGATGCGGGCCGGAACGGCGACCCGGTGCCGCACCGCACTGTCCACGACCTCGAGAATCGCGCGCTGAGGCCGGTCGTCCTCGAGTGCGAAGCCCGCTTCGTGCAGAGCGTCGGGAGGCAGTGCCGGACGCAACGCGGAGAGCACCTCGTATGCGAACGCGTGGAAATCCTCGCGGCCGAAGGCGTCGGTGAACGTGACCGTGGCGATCGACCCGAGAAGTTCGCTCTCGCGGGCCAGGCGGGGGAGTTGTCGTTCCCAGTCGGGCGCGGCCGTGATTCCGGCTCCGGCGATCACGCCGACGGCACCGAGTGCGCGAACGTGTTCGAGCCACCCGTCCGGCGGCACGACGACGCCGTCGAAGAGGACGTCCGTGCCGTCCTCGATCACCAGTGTGCGTCCGTCGACGGAGCGCAACGACAGCACGGCCGACGTCAACCCGTCGACACCGTCGAACACGGGGCTGGGATCCCGCCACCCGCGCCCAGCAAGGTTCTGCAACAACGTATGCCGGGTTCCGGGCTGGACGTCGTAGTCCAGCGCCACCATCGGTGTGCCCCGTCGGTCCGCTGCGGGTGCGTGGTAGATGGCGACGGCGTCCACTGTTGGTTCCCCCATGGAGCGTTACGATGCCACAGAAAAAGTCCGACTGGAAGGTTTTGTCCTCCGTGTGTCGGCGCGCCGTGTCCCATTCTCTGCGCGAACGCTGCGTCGCGATTGCGGTGCGGCGACGACTTTGGAAACCTCGGAGGATGGGAGGCTTCGTCTGGCAGCGCGCGGCCGCTGTCACCAGCCTGGCCTTCGTGGTCGCCGGCCTCGCAGTCCTCGCGGGTCGCCGGCGCGACGCGCCGACCAGCACCTACGGCCTGCTCGTCGTCGCGGTCGGTCTCGGGTCGCTCGTCCAGCACGGGCCCGACCCGCCGTGGCAGGGATACGCGCACGACATCCCGATCGCGACGCTTCTCGCGTACATCGCCGTCGACGCCGCGACCGATCGGTTCGGGCGTCGGCTGTCGCCGGGGTGGTGGCTCGTTGTTCCGCTCCTGATGATTCCCACCGTGGCTGCCGGCCCGACGGCGTCGACGATCGTGCAGGCACTGCTCGCCGCGGTGGCCGTGGGACTCGCGCTGGAACGCGCCCGCGTCCGACCGCAGTTGCGGCGGACGACTATCGTCGCGGCACTGTTCCTCGCGTCCGGCGCTCTGCTCGGTGCCGTGGACGACAGTCTTCTGCCGGGCCACGCGCTGTGGCACGTGCTCGCCGCCGCCGGATTGTGGCGGCTGGCGCCCACGATCGGGCGAAGTACTACCCCGGGTCCGCGACACTGTGGGAGTTGGTGCGGTTGACCGACAAGACCCGCCACACTCGCGCCCATTCGATCTCGCAGACCGCGCCGTTGACAATGCGCGGCACCGCGGCGGCGGACCGCGCCAATCGGGTCGCCCTCGCTCGTCGCGGCGATCCTGCCGCGGACCGCGCACCGCAATTCGGTCCCGCGGCAGGACACGACGTCGCTCACGTCGCGCCCGAAGAGTGACGACATCGTGATCCCCGGGGTGGTGCCCGCGCTCTCCGTCGACGTCACTTCGATATCGGACGGCAGCACGGGGAGGATGCCGGATCCGGATGACCTGTCCGCCAGCCGATCCCGACGTACGTGCTCACCGCCGTCGGCGCTCGCAAAGCCATGGTCGGACACAGCGCCGGACAGTAGGTTCGCGTCCGAGAGAAATTTTGTGACAACTGGCTGATCCGCGCCGAGAACTGCTGCCCCAGGAAGTCGAGCGGCGCCTCCACGCTGCGACCCGCGGCGGTGAACCGCAACGGGGAATCCTGGATCGATGGGGACGAGAAACCGTTGCCCACCAGCAGAATCCGACGTGCCCGCGCGATCAGGTCCACGACGGCGGCGAACCCGGCGGGAATCGATGTCACACGGGTCAGTTCGAGCCGAAGATGTTGGAATCCACGGAAACCCAGTCGCTGGCACGCCCGAACCACCGTCGCCGGCGACGTTCCCGACGCCGCCGCCAGTTCCGCCGTCGACAACTCGACCACCGCCGCGGGCTCGGCGAATACGGCCCGCGCGACCCGCTGCTCCCCGGGGCCCAGAGTGGCCAGGCCGGTGCGCAACCGCGCCGGGGTGGCGCTCGAGCGCCACGGATCGGCTGAGCCATGCGGCATGTCGGCACTGTCCTGTTCGTCCCCGCGCCGGCGGACTCCGGCGGTGTCGGGATCGTCAGGGGTAGTCACTGCACCGCCACCTCCGACGGACGGGAGGGTCCGTTCACCGCACCGTCATTCGGCATTTGCACGCGCGTTCAACAGATGTCGGAATTGTCACGACATGGCTTCGAAACGGTATCGAAACCTCAGAACCACACAATTTTCACTCGCGTTTCTCAATAGTCGAACATCCGTACCTTGTTCATGCCGTGTGAATTTCGGGAGGAGGCCACGTTCGGGGGCCCGCCGCTGCAGATCTGCCGACGCGGGTTCGTGATCCCGACACCTTCGAGGCGCGGGACGAGGCACCGAAAGGATGGCCGGCGATCGACGTGAAGTCGCCGGCACGCCGCGTCCGCCGGCGCGGAGAGGATTGAGCCAGCATGACCACTCGCAACATGGAGAAACGCACCTTCGGCTGGATCGCCCTGATCGGCGCGGCCGCCACCGTTCTACTGGGGCTGGGCGCGGGAACCGCGTTCGGCGCGCCGCACGACTGGGAAGAAGTCGCGGAGTGCGAAAGCGGCGGAGACTGGACCACCGACACCGGAAACGGGTTCTACGGCGGCCTGCAGTTCACGCCGGAGACCTGGAAGGCGAACGGCGGGAAGGGCGACCCCTCGGAAGCCAGTGAGGCCGAGCAGATCCGGGTCGCCGAGAACGTCCTGAAAACCCAAGGCCCCGGCGCGTGGCCGGTGTGCGGCCAGTATCTGAAGAAGGGTGGTACAGCGCCCGTCGAGGTACCCCCCGTCACCAAGGCGCCTGCACCGGCAATCGAGACTCCCGACCCCGTCAAGACGCCGGACGTCGTCAAGACTCCCGACCCCGTCAAGACGCCGGACATCGTCAAGACTCCCGACCCCGTCAAGACGCCCGGCCTCGTGGAGACGCCGGATGTCGTCGAGACGCCGGACGCTGTCGAAACACCCGATCTCGCGGAGACTCCCGACGTCGTCGAGACGCCCGCACCGGTCGAAGCGCCTGCGACAGGCGAGGATCCCGCCACGGTGAAGGCGGCCGCCCAGGAGGCACTGGACCGAGCCCGCGCGCTCGCCGCGCAGAACGGGTCGAGTGAGGAGTTCGAGGAGAGGGCCGCAGCACCGCGGTAACGTCCGACGCTTCTTGTGCGAACTAACCACACGGAACTGTTGTGTCGTCGCCTACGAAGGAGCTCTCGTGCAGAAGAAGTCCGCTCGGCGTGCTGCAGCATTGGCCGGGATCCTGGCCGCACCTCTCGTCCTCGGAGCCACCGTCGGCGCCGGTTCCGCGAGCGCCGAACCATGGCATGTCGGACCCGTCTACCGTGCCGAGACGTCCGGCGAAGGCGCGGAGTACTTCTGCGGGAAGGCCGCGGCGCTCGAACAGACGTCCGGAGTCGTGATCGTGCCGTGCACGTTCGACTCGGCCACCGCCGTCTGGTACCGCGTCGTCTTCAACCCCGCCAACTGGGGCTTCGACTTCTGAGGCGGACCGCACAGGTCGGCGCCGCACCTGACGAAGCGGTGCCCGGACACGTCCACCGCACTCCGCTTCGTCGAGTGTGCCGGCGCGCGGTGAAGCGCAGACTCCTCGGTATGGTCGAGGAAAGAACAGCATGAGCATCGAGACAGCCCAGCGCAGCGAGATCGACCTGGCGATGGCGAGAAGTTGGCTTCTGGTCCCCGCGGTCGGGAGCGAGGTTCTCGCCGCGGCGGCCGCCTCGGGCGCCGACGCGCTGATCATCGACCTCGAGGACGGCTTGCCGTTCGCCGCGAAGGACGAGGGGCGTGCCGTCGCCGCCGCGTGGCTCGAACGGAACCCGGGCTGGGTCCGGATCAACGACGCAACCACCGCGCACTGGCAGCGCGACCTCGACGCGATCCGCGGCCTGCCCGGGCTGCGCGGGCTGATGCTGTCGAAAACCGAAGGGCCCGGACAGGTGCGGGACACCGCCGCCGAGATCCCCGGTGTCCCCGTGGTCGCCCTCATCGAATCGGCGGAGGCCGTGGTGGCCGTGGACGACATCGCGCGCACCGGTCCCGTCGCCCGACTCGCGTTCGGGATCGGCGACTACTGCCGCGACACCGGCGCCGGACGTACGCCGATGGCGTTGGCGTACGCCCGGTCCCGGCTCGTCAATGCCAGCCGGGCTGCCCGGATCGCGGCTCCGATCGACGGGCCGACGCTGGCGCAGCGCGCCGAGATCGTCCGGGAAGACACTCGACATTCCCGAGAGATGGGGATGACGGGGAAACTGACCCTCGTGAACGAGCAGGTACCCGTAATCAACACCGCGTTGGCGCCGGACTCGGACGACATCTCCTGGGCCGAGTCGACGATCGAGCGACTGGGGTCGGACGGCAGCCGTGTCACGCACGGTGGGCATCCGCCGCAACTCGCCCGCGCCCACGACATCCTCCGTCGCGCGGACCACTTCGCGGCGCGGGCCTAGGACGGGTCGGCGCTGTCCCGGTCGGGTTGCCGGGTCGCGCGGTAGGCGGTGAACACGCCGGCCGTCGCGATGACGCCGAGACCGAGGAACAGCAGTTGCGCCGAGGTGAGGGTCGAGGGTGCGCCGAGATTGACCAGCACACCGGCGACCGCGGACCCGACGGCCATTGCGATCAACTCGACCGTGTTGAGCCCGGCCGCCGCCTTGGCGCCCTCCTGAGCGTCGTCGGTGCTCTGCATGGCGGCGACCATCAGGCGCGACGAACGCGAGCCGCCAGTGGCCGAGCTGGGCGAACAGCCCGCCGATCGCCGGTCCGGCGAGAGTTCCCACGCCCCACATCGCCGACACCAATGCGGTCGCGCCGGCCCACAGACGTTCGGGCAACGCCTCGCGCAGTACGGCGTAACTCAGACCGGCGAGAAGGCCCCCACCGATCCCCTGCACTGCACGTCCGACGAGCAGCACCTCCATCGACGGGCCGATCGCGCAGACCATCGTGCCCGCGAAGAACGGCGCCAGAGCGAACAGATACGCACCGAGCGCCCCGCGGTGTGCGAGGAGGCGACTCACGGTCATCGACGAGATCACCGACGCCACCATGAAGACGGTCGCGCTCCAGGCATACAGCGATTCGCGACCGAGTTCGCCGATGGCGGTGGGCAGCAGACTCGTCGTCAGGAAGGGGAAGATGCGATGTCTTTGGAACCGAAGGACCTGCTGCCGGTGGGGGAGGTGTCCCGCCGCACCGGGTGTGGCCGTGTCGGCGCTCCACTACTACGAGCAACTCGGGCTGATCTCGTCGACGCGAACACGAACTCACCGGATGCATCGGGTGCGGGTATCTGTCGATGAAGGCGTGCTGTTTGCTCAACCCCGAAGACGAACTCGCCGTACAGGGTTCGGGTCCGAACCGGCTCTGATGATGCCGGGTCGGTCAGAGGTATTCGTGGCGGTGTCCGCATTCGAGGCCGTCGGGGGCCGATCGTGAGCATCGATTCATGCAGTGGAAGACCCGGTACCGTTTGCCCGGAGGCAGCGACGCGAATCCGGCGTGGGCGTCCTTGATTTCGTATCCGATCGGACCGTGGCAGGACGAACAGGTCTTGGTCGCGTCGGTTCCGGTCTCCATTCATCCATCGTAGGGCGGCTGACGGGCGGGCACGGCGAAATTCACGTCCCGCCTCGAGGTGCGGCATCGGCGTCCCGACCATACCGGGGACAGCGGGAAAGTCCACCGGAGTCTATTCGTGAGATCACAAGAAGCGCAGTAAAGCTCACGAACTTGCTTATTCCCTGCCGGTGGCTATGGTGCATGCAGGCATCAACGCCATCTACCGGAGGACTGAAATGTGAATGCAGCTACCGATCGTCAATGGGCGGTTCGTGACGCTGTTCTGCGTTGGCTTCTCGCGAAGGCGACCGAAGGGTATCGGAGTCCGATTCTGGACGCGGACGCTGTCGGTGAGACCGTGGGCTGGGCGCCGTCGCCCTTGACCCGGGACGACGTGGCCGACGCGTCGAATCATCTCTACAAAGAAGGGTATGTGACGGGCGTGCCGGTGATGGGTATCGGGATTCCGCGCCCGATGCTGACGGTGGCCGGTCGGCGGGTCGCCGAGGGCGGAAGGTCGCTGCGCCCAGTCGATTGCCGCCACGATGTCGACGGCGGGCAGTCGGTACTCGAAAGCGGCCTCGTGCATTAGCCATAGGTGAGTGGCACGGTGTGCGTCCGTACACCGTGCCACTCACGTGCGGGGATGGCACACTGCGGGTGTGGAGCTTTCGCAGACCGTCGAATGGCGCGGCAGATCGGTGGCGTGGGACAGGTTCGGGAACGGCCCCGCCGTGGTGATGTGCCACGGGACGCCGTGGTCTTCGCAGCTGTGGTGGCCGTTCGCACGCGCACTCGCCGCCGAGTTCTCGGTCTACCTGTGGGACATGCCCGGGTACGGGCAGTCGTCGAAGGACGGCGCCCACGACGTCGATCTCGGCGTCCAGGGGAAACTGCTCGCCGACCTCGTCCGGCATTGGAACCTCGACGCACCTCATGTCGTCGCGCACGACTACGGGGGCGCCGTCTCGCTCCGCGCCCATCTTCTGCACGGCGCGCGGTACGCCTCGCTGGCCCTGATAGACGTGGTGGCGCTGCGGCCGTGGGGATCCGACTACTTCCGGCTCGTCGCGGACAACGCCGACGTCTTCGCTGCGCAACCGGCGTCCGTGCACCGAGGTGCCCTCGAGGCGTACGTCGCGGGCGCATCCCACCGCGGCCTGACCCCGGCTCAGATGGCCGTGCTGACCACGCCGTGGCTGTCGGAGGAGGGTCAGGTCGCGTTCTACCGGCAGATCGCCCAGGCCGACGAGCGTTACACCGACGAGGTCCAGGACCGGTACGCGTCGATCGACCTTCCCGTTGCGGTCGTGTGGGGCAGAGACGATGCGTGGATCCCCGTCGACCGGGCCGAGGAACTGGCGCGCCTCATCCCCGGTGCGACACTCGAGGTCATCGACGGCGCCGGGCACCTGATCCAGTTCGACGCTCCCGTCGAACTGGCGGTGTCTCTGCACAGGTGGCTCACGGCGCAGTCAAACCCTCGATGACGGCGGCGGTCGTGTCGGCGATCGCCTGGTTGTTTCCCTGCGCGCCTTCCTGATTCGTGAGGCTGTCGGTGAGGACGGCGAGGACGACGGGGGAGCCGTCCGGGCTCCAGGCGACGCCGGCGTCGTTGGCGGTCCCGAACCCGCCGCCACCGGTCTTGTCGGCGGCGGTCCATCCGGGCGGCAGACCGGCACGCATCCGCTTGTCCGAAGTCTTGCTCGCCCGCATCCAGTCCAGCAGCTGATCGCGGCTCGCTGCGTCGAGCGCATCGTCCAGGAGCAGCGCCCGGAAACCCTGGGCGAGGCCGGTCGGTGTCGTCGTGTCCCGGGGATCGCCGCGGAATGCGGTGTTGAGTTCGGTCTCCCACCGATCCAGTCGTGTGCTCTCGTCGCCGAGGTCGCGGGCGAGTGCGGTGATCGCCTGCGGGCCGCCGATCTCGCGGAGCAGATAGTTTCCGGCGGTGTTGTCGCTCCGGGTCAGCGCCGCTTCGGCAATCTGCCCCAACGTCATCGGGGTGCCCACGGCAGCGGCGGTGACCGGCGAGTTCTCGACGAGATCGCCGGGTTCGATCACCACAGTCTTGTCGAGGGACGTCGACCCGTCCTCGATCTTGCGCAGGACCGCGGCGGACGCGTAGGCCTTGAACGTCGAACACATGGCGAACCGTTCGTCGCCCCGGTGGCTGTAGACCGCGCCGGTCGCGGGATCGACGGCCGTCACGCCGATCCGCGTGGCGTACTGCGCCTCCAGTGCCTCGATTTTCGCGTCGAGGGACTGGCGATCCGGCGCCGCCACCACCTCCGACGTCGCGGGTGGGGTCTGCTCCGCGGTGGCCGTGCACGCCCCGACCAGCAGCGGCAGAGCCACTGCCAGGGCAACGGCGCCGCGACGACCGGTGCGCCGAGGCTTCGGATGATTGGGCTTTGGGTGATGTCGATGTCTGGGCATGGATCCAATGTGGGGTGCCCCTGCCCATAGCGCAAAGACGACTCGACCTTCGCCGCGAGTCGGGTGCGCTATCACTCCAGTTCAGGGGGGCGTTTTGTGTGCGCGAAGTGGCGGTGTCGCCCGAACCGGGCGGTCGGAACTGGTTCAATGGGCGCCATGGATCTGCTTCGCCATCTGAGTTTCTTTGTCGCCGTTGCCGAAGAGGGACACTTCGGGAATGCCGCGTCGCGACTCGGCATGACGCAGCCGCCGCTGTCGCAGGGGGTCCGCCGGCTCGAACAGAGACTCGGCACGGAGTTGATTCAGCGCAGTGCCCGCGGCGTCGGACTCACCGACGCCGGACGCCAATTGCTCCCGCGTGCGCGGCTTCTCGTGGACGACGCGACCCGATTCGAGGACGAGGCGCACCGCATCGCGGGTGGTCGCGACGCGGTGGTGCGATGGGGTGTCCCGCACTCGGTGGCCGACGCCGTGGTGGTGCGGTGTGTCCGTGCGCTACGCGACGCCGACGCCACGCACCCTACCCGGGTGGAGACGACCACGGCGCCCACCACCGAACTCGTGGACGCCCTCCGTGCGGGCAGCCTCGACGTCGCCGTGGTCGAACACCCGGCCCTGCTGACGGGGCTCGACAGCGGCCCGGTGATCAAGCTGCGGCGGTGGGTGGTGGTGCCCGACGACCACCCGGTGGCAACCGCAAAGAAGGCGCAGGTCCGGATGCTGCGGGGGCTGATGCTGGCCACCGGTCCGCGCTCGGACAATCCGCCGGCCCACGACCTGTTCGTCGACCTGTGGCGGGTCCGGGGTCTGGACCCGGACATCGTGATCGCCTCGGGGCAGCGGGAACTCCTCACGCGCGTGTCCGCCGGCGGGCACTTCGGGGTGACGGCGACGCCGCCCACGGCGATGCCGGGTGTGGCCTGGGTCGATCTGCTGCGCGACGACCTCTCGCTGCGCGTGCGCATCGTCTGGCGCTCCGGGGCCGACGTCGCACCGTCTGCCGCGGCCCTCGACCGGGTGCTGGTCAGGGCCGATCGATGACATCGGCGGAGAAGCGGATCCGGGACGTCTTCGCCGACGCCGGGTGCACCGGATGGTTGCACGCCCGCCGCGTCGGAACCCCGGTCGACGACGCAACCGACATCGCAGTCGGCGCGGACGACCTCGTCGTGCTCGCGTCCGTCTACAAACTTCCGCTGCTCGTGGCCCTGTGCCGCGCTTTCGAATCCGGGGAGTTGTCGCCGACCGCGACCGTCCGGGTCAATCCGGCCGACTGCACCCCGGGACCGACCGGAGTGTCGACGTTCCGCGACCCGGTGGTGCTGAGCTGGCGGGATCTGGCGCTGTCGATGATGACCGTGTCCGACAACGCGGCCGCCGACCTGGTTCTCGGGCAGGTGGGACTCGAGAGCGTCGAGCGGGCACTGTCGGAATTGGGTTTGACGAGCACCCGCATCATCGGCGGCACCGCCGATGCTCACCGCAGCCTGGTCATCGACGCCCACGCGCACACCACCGCCGAAGCATTCGCGGCGCTGGCCGACAACGACGAGGCGTGGACGGTGTCCGCATACGACCCGTCGTACGCGAGCGCGACGACCCCGCGGGAGATGACGTCTCTTCTCGACGCGATCTGGGCCGGACGGGCGGTGCCCGGGGCGCAGGGCGAGTTCGTCCGGCACGTGATGTCCGCGCAGATCTGGCAGCACCGCATCCGTTCCGGGTTTCCGCACTCCGGGGTGGACGTCGCCGGGAAGACCGGCACCATCGGCGCCATCCGCAACGAGGTGGCAGTCGTGACGTTTCCCGGGGAGATTCCCGTCGCCGTCGCCGTCTTCACCCGTGCCGCCCGCACGGACCCGGTGCTACCGGTGGTCGATGCCGCGATCGGGCACGCCGCCCGGATCGCGGTGACCGAACTCCGCTCCGGCAGCGTCGCATGATGGCTGCCCCGGTGCCAGCTCAGCCCGGATAGCGCCGGGGCGTGAAGACCCTCGTCCCGTGTTCGTTCTCGACGACGGTCGTCATGGAGGAGCCCACGATGAGCAGGCACCGCATGTCGATCTCGGCGGGGTCGAGGTCGGCGAGGCGCACGACCCGCACCGATTCCTGCGCGCCCGCCACGTCGCGGCCGATGATCACCGGGGTGTCGGGGGAGCGGTGCTCGAGCACGAGGTCGCGCATCGCGGCGACCTGCCAGGTGCGTGACTTCGACGCCGGGTTGTAGACGGCGAAGGCCATGTCGGCGCTCGCGACCGCCGAGATACGTTGCGCCACAACATCCCACGGCTTGAGCCGGTCGGACAGGGACAGCACGGCGTAGTCGTGTCCGAGGGGTGCGCCGACCCGGCTGGCCACGGCGTTCGCGGCGGTCATGCCGGGCAGCACGCGGACGGGGACGCCCCGCCACTGTTCCTCGGCGGCCACTTCCAGCACCGCCGCGGCCATCGCGAACACACCGGGGTCGCCCGAGGACACGACGGCGACGCGGGCCCCGTTCTTGGCGAGGTCGAGCGCCATCGCGGCGCGTTCGGCCTCGACCCGGTTGTCGCTGGAGTGCCGGCGCTGGCCCGGACGTTCGGGGACCCGGTCGATGTACGGCCCGTATCCGACGAGGTCGGTGGCCAGCGACAGTTCGTGCTGCACTTCGGGGGTCGTCCAGGCCTGATCGCCGGGGCCGAGCCCGACGACGACGAGTTCGCCCTGTGGCGGCTGGTCGTCGCGGCGGGCGTTCGACGGACTGGGCACGATGGCGATCGAGAAGTAGGGCACGTCGCTGTCCGACACGTCGTCCGCGTGGTCGATCTTCTGCCGGGTCGTGCTGGCCCGCTCGACGTACCATGTCTCGTCGATGCGACCGGAGTCTTTCAACGCCTGCCGCACGGCCGGGTAGGTGCGTCCGAGTTTCAGGATCGCGGCGGCGTCGGTCTCCCGCAGGCGCCGCGTCAGCTCACCGCGCGGCAGGGTGCCGGGCAGGACGGTGAGGATTTCCTCGCCCTCGACGAGCGGCATCGCCAGTGCGGCCGAGGCGGCGCTGATCGACGTCACGCCGGGAATCACCTCCGCCTCGAAGCGCGGTGCCAGCCTCTTGTGCATGTGCATGTAGGAGCTGTAGAACAGCGGGTCGCCCGCCGCGAGGAGCGCCACCGAACGGCCGGCCTCGAGGTGCGCGGCGAGCCGCTGCGACGCTTCCTCGTAGAACTCGTCCATCGCCCCCTGGTATCCGCCCGGGTGGTCGACGGTCTCGGTGGTGACCGGGTAGACGAGGTGTTCCTCGATCTGACCCTCACGCAGGTACGGGGCCGCGACCGCGCGGGAGATGCTCTTGCCGTGCCGGGCGCTGTGGAACGCCACCACGTCGGCCTCGGCGATGACCCGCGCGGCCTTGACCGTCACCAGTTCCGGGTCGCCCGGTCCGATGCCGACGCCCCACAGCTTGCCGGTCGACCGCTCTTCGGAACTCATTCGACTTCGCTCGCAATCGCATTCAGCGCCGCAGCCGTGATGGCACTGCCACCGCGGCGGCCGCGGACCACCAGATAGTCGAGTCCGCTCGGGTGCTCGATCAATGCTTCCTTCGACTCCGCCGCACCGATGAAACCGACCGGGCCGCCCACGATAGCGGCAGGCCGGGGTGCACCGGATTCGATCATGTCCAGCAGGTAGAACAGGGCGGTCGGGGCGTTGCCGATCGCGACGACGGCGCCCTCGAGCTTGCTGCCCCACAATTCGAGCGCGGCCGCCGAGCGGGTGTTCCCGATCTGCTCCGCCAGCACCGGAACCCGGGGGTCGCGCAGGGTGCAGATCACCTCGTTGTCCGCCGGGAGACGCTTGCGGGTCACGCCGGCAGCGACCATCTGCGCGTCGCACAGGATGGGGGCGCCGTCCGCCAGCGCCGCGCGGGCGGCCTTCACGACGCCGGGGGTGAACGCGACGTCGTCCACGAGATCGACCTGACCGCTCGCGTGGATCATGCGGACCACGGCCTGTGAGACGTCCTCGGGAAAGGCACTGAGATCCGCTTCGGCGCGGATCGTGGCGAAGGACTGGCGGTAGATCTCCGCGCCGTCTCGGATGTACTCGATCATCCGCTCACGATAGAGGCTCCGGGTTCACCGCTCCTCCACCCGGTAACCCGTCTCGGTGGCGACGACGTCGGCGACCTCGCCCTTGGGGCGGCCGCAGCACCGCTCGCAGCCCGACCAGTGCTGTCGGCCTTCCACCGGGAGTTCGCCGCTCGCGACGGCGTCCCGCGCGTCGGTCCGGACATCGGCGAGGGCCTTCTCGCATCCGGGTTGCCCGGTGCAGGCGCTGACGTTCAGCCACGGGGAGTTCTCGTCGAAGATCAGGCCCATCGGGGCGAGGACCCGGACCACCTGCTCGGCTGACCACTCGTCCAGATCGCACAGCAGCACCGTTTTCCACGGCGTGACGATCACCGGCTTCTCGACCGCGGCGAGAAACTCCGCCAGCCGGGCGTCGAGGACCCCGAACGCGAGACCGCCGCCGAGGGTCACGTTGCCGTCCGGCTGGTCGAGCCACCCGATCGGAGGCCGGTGCTCGTCGAACCCGGGCACCGGGTCGGCGGTCGGTGCGAGCGTCAACGCCGACAGCGTCCGCTCGACCCCGTCGACGATCTCGGACAGCCGCCAGTGCCGATCGCGCAGCTCCAGGAAGACGCGGGCGGCGTCGACGAGCACCGACACCGAATCCGCTGTCGGGATCCGGGCCCCGCTGTCGCGACCGGCGAGGATCAGTGCGACCTCCGACCCATCGACCGCGTGGACCCCGAAATCGCCGCCGAGCGCCGAGACGTCGCCCCGCCCGTCGTCGAGCGTGAACAGGGTGCGGCCGGGCAGGTCCGCCAACGCGGAGTCGGCGCACAACGTCCGGTCGAGGACACCGACCAGTTCGCGCAGGTCCGTGAGGCCACCGATCCGGCCGGTCAGCGGCGAGACGAGGATGTTCCGGACCCGTTCGTGTGTCTCCGAGGGCAGCAGGCCCGCGTCGGCGAGGCGCCGGGCGAACTCCAGCGGGTCGCGGACCGCCCGCAGTTGCGCATTGCCGCGGGACGTCAGTTCGATCTCGCCGTTCCCGAGGTCGCGCGCCGATTCCGCGAGGGTCTGCAGCTGCGCGGACGTCAGCACGCCGCCGGGGAGGCGGACCCGGGCGAGCGCACCGTCGGCCGCCTGGTGGACCTGCAAAGCGCCGGGGCATGCATCGGGGCGGGAACGGGAGTCGACCATGGTCCCAGGTTACGTCCGGCCCCGGGTAGCATCACCAGCACTTGCGACAGCAGGAGAGGAAGCCGGTGAGAATCCGGCGCGGTCGCGCCACTGTGAGCTCGCCGAAACCGGTGGGCGAGCCAGACCCTCACCTGCCGTCCTCCGACCTCCGGTTCCGCACAGAACCACCGCCACGGGGCGCGACACCCCCAGGAAGGCTCCACACGTGATCCTGCTGCTCTCCACCTCCGACACCGACCTGCTCAGCGCACGTGCCAGTGGGGCGGACTACCGCTGGGCCAACCCGGCACGGCTGCTGGTCGACGAGGATCTGCCGGGGCTGCTCGCCGGCGCCGACCTGGTCGTGGTGCGCATCCTGGGCGGCAAGCGGGCGTGGGAAGAGGGACTCGACGCGGTGCTGGCCAGCGGACTGCCCGTGGTGGTCCTCGGCGGCGAGCACGCCCCGGACGCCGAGTTGATGGAGTGCTCGACGGTCGCGGCCGGTGTCTCGGCGGAGGCGCACAACTATCTCGCCGAGGGCGGCGCCGACAACCTCGCCCAACTGCACCACTTCCTGTCGGACACCGTGCTGCTGACCGGGCACGGTTTCGAGGCGCCGGTCCACCTGCCGAGCTGGGGTGTCGCGCCGTTCGCCCCCGACGCCGACGCGGCCCGCCCCACGATCGCCGTTCTCTACTACCGCGCCCAGCACCTGGCCGGGAACACCCGCTACATCGAGGCCCTGTGCGACGCCGTCGACGCGGCGGGCGGCACTCCGCTGCCGATCTTCTGCGCGTCGCTGCGCACCGCCGAACCGGAGTTGCTGACGACGCTGCGCCGCGCAGACGCGATGGTGGTCACCGTGCTCGCCGCAGGCGGCACCAAGCCGGCGGGCGTCTCGGCCGGCGGCGACGACGAGGCGTGGGACGTCGCCGCGCTGGCCGCGCTGGACGTGCCGATCCTGCAGGGGCTCTGCCTGACCAGCAGCCGTGAGTCGTGGGAGTCCAACGACGACGGACTGTCCCCGCTCGACGTGGCCACCCAGGTCGCTGTCCCCGAGTTCGACGGCCGGCTGATCACGGTGCCGTTCTCGTTCAAGGAGATCGACGCCGACGGCCTGTCCACCTACGTTCCCGACGCCGAGCGCGCCTCCCGGGTGGCGGGCATCGCCGTCCGGCACGCCCGGCTCCGGCACATCCCCGCGCCCGAGCGCCGGATCGCCCTAATGCTGTCGGCGTACCCGACGAAGCACGCCCGCATCGGCAACGCCGTCGGTCTCGACACCCCGGCCAGCGCGATCAGGTTGCTCACCGAGATGCGGGCCGCCTGCTACGACCTGGGCCCCGTGGACGGGCCGGACTCCGTGCCCGGCCTCGCAGCCCAGGACGGCGACGCGCTCATCCACGCCCTCATCGCCGCAGGCGGCCAGGACCCGGACTGGCTGACCGCGGAGCAACTGGAGGGGAACCCGATCCGGATCTCCGCCGCGCGCTATCGCGAGTGGTTCTCGGCGCTGCCCGCCGAACTGCGCGAGGGCGTCGAGGAACACTGGGGACCCGCGCCGGGCGAACTGTACGTCGACCGCTCGCAGGACCCCGCTGGCGAAATCGTCATCGCTGCAATGCAGTTCGGAAACCTCGTGCTGATGGTGCAGCCGCCGCGCGGATTCGGGGAGAAGCCGGTCGCGATCTACCACGACCCGGACCTGCCGCCGAGCCACCACTACCTCGCCGCGTACCGGTGGATCGCGGCGGACGCCGCGGCCGGCGGTTTCGGCGCCGACGCCGTCGTCCATCTCGGCAAGCACGGAAACCTCGAATGGCTGCCCGGCAAGACGCTCGGCATGTCCGCGTCGTGCGGCACCGACGCCGCGCTCGGCGACCTGCCCCTGATCTACCCGTTCCTCGTCAACGACCCCGGCGAGGGCACGCAGGCCAAGCGCCGCGCCCACGCGACCCTCGTCGATCACCTGATCCCGCCGATGGCCCGCGCCGAGAGTTACGGCGACATCTCGCGGCTCGAGCAACTCCTCGACGAGCACTCGAACATCTCCGCACTCGACCCGTCCAAGCTGCCCGCCATTCGCCAGCAGATCTGGACGCTGATGCGTGCCGCGAAGATGGACCACGACCTCGGACTCGAGGAACGTCCCGACGAGGACGTGTTCGACGACATGCTGCTGCACGTCGACGGCTGGCTGTGCGAGATCAAGGACGTCCAGATCCGGGACGGCCTCCACGTGCTCGGTGCGGCGCCCCGGGACGACGCCGAGGTCGAACTGGTGCTCGCCATGCTGCGCGCCCGGCAGATGTGGGGCGGCGAGCAGAACGTCCCCGGACTCCGTGAGGCACTCGGCCTCAGCGAGGACGGCGACGAATCCCGCATCCGCGTGGACGAGATCGAGCAGCAGGCGCACGCGCTGGTGCAGGGCATGCACGACGCCGACTGGAACCCGGACACCGCCGACACCCTCACCGAAGACGCCACGGTCGCGAAGATCCTGCGCTTCGCCGCCACCGAGGTGGTGCCCCGGCTGCGGGAGACGGACAACGAGATCGCTCAGGTGCTGCACGCGCTCGACGGCGGTTTCATCGCCGCCGGGCCGAGCGGGTCGCCACTGCGCGGGCTGATCAATGTGCTCCCGACAGGCCGGAACTTCTACTCCGTCGACCCGAAGGCCGTGCCGTCCCGGCTCGCCTGGGAGACCGGTCAGGCGATGGCCGAATCGTTGCTGGACCGCTACAAGTCCGATCACGGCGAGTGGCCGCGGTCGGTGGGTCTGTCCGTGTGGGGCACGTCCGCGATGCGCACGTCCGGAGACGACATCGCCGAGGTCTTCGCGCTGCTCGGCGTGCGACCGGTGTGGGACGAGGCGAGCCGGCGCGTGGTGAACCTCGAGGTGATCGACCTCGACGAACTGGGCCGTCCGCGCATCGACGTCACGGTCCGGATCAGCGGCTTCTTCCGGGACGCGTTCCCGCACGTCCTGGCGCTGCTCGACGACGCCGTCCGGCTCGTCGCCGCACTGGACGAACCGGCCGAGAGCAACTTCGTGCGCGCCCACGCGCAGGCGGATCTCGCCGAGCACGGCGACGAACGGCGCGCGACCACCCGCATCTTCGGGTCCAAGCCGGGCACCTACGGGGCCGGACTGCTCCAGCTGATCGACTCCAAGAGCTGGCGCGGCGACGCCGACCTCGCCGACGTGTACACCACGTGGGGTGGGTTCGCGTACGGCCGCGGACTGGACGGCGCACCCGCCGCCGACGACATGCGGACGGCCTACCGGCGAATCACCGTGGCGGCCAAGAACACCGACACCCGCGAACACGACATCGCGGACGCCGACGACTACTTCCAGTACCACGGCGGGATGGTCGCGACCGTGCGGGCGCTCACCGGGAAGTCGCCCGAGGCGTACATCGGCGACAGCACCCGGCCCGAGTCGGTGCGCACCCGGACCCTGTCGGAGGAGACGTCCCGCGTCTTCCGGGCCCGGGTCGTGAACCCGCGGTGGCTCGAGGCGATGCGCCGCCACGGCTACAAGGGTGCGTTCGAGATGGCGGCGACCGTCGACTACCTGTTCGGATACGACGCCACCACCAACGTCGTCGCCGACTGGATGTACGAGAAACTCGCCGAGTCGTACGTGCTGGACGAGCAGAACCGCAAGTTCATGGAACAGTCCAATCCGTGGGCCCTGCACGGCATCGCCGAACGCCTCCTCGAAGCGGCCGAGCGGGACATGTGGGAGCACCCCGAGCAGGAGACCCTCGACGGCCTGCGGCAGGTGTACCTCGAAACCGAAGGCGAACTCGAAGGGGACTGACCGGCTTCCGGGCTAGCATGGGCCGGGTGACCACAGAATTCGATCGGGTGTCGTCCGCGAAGTATGTCCTGCTCACCACGTTTCGGAAAGACGGCACCCCGGTGGCGACGCCACTGTGGGCCGCCGCCGACGGTGACCGTCTGCTGATGTGGACGGTCACCGACTCCTACAAGGTCAAACGCATCCGCCGCAATCCGGAGGTGACGGTGGCCGCGTGCGACGCGCGCGGCAAGCCGAAGGGCCCCGAGGTGCCCGCCCGCGCCGTCATCCTCGACGCCGCGGACACCGACCACACCCGGGACGTGATCGCCCGCAAGTACGGCATCCTCGGCTGGCTCACGATGAAAGGCAGCCTCCTGCGCCGAGGGAAGTCCGGCACCATCGGACTCGCCGTCACGGCCGACGACCGGTAGGAACCGCAGTAGTCTCGGTGGATGACGACTCTCGAGGAAGCTGTAGCGCTGGCACGGGACGACAACGGTCTGGCGGTGGTCGCCACCCTTCGCGCGAATGGAACCATTCAGGGTTCGATGGTCAACGTCGGCCTGCTCGAGCACCCGGCCACGGGCGAACCGGTTCTGGGATTCGTGACCTACGGAAAGGTGAAATTGAACAACCTGCGGTCTCGCCCTCAGGTCGCGACAACTTTCCGGGATGGGTGGCAGTGGGCGACCGTCGAGGGAACAGCCGAGATAGCCGGTCCCGACGACCCCCAGCCGTGGCTCGACGACGAGAGACTGCGGCTTCTGCGTCGGGAGGTGTTCGTCGCCGCCGGAGGCACGCACGACGACTGGGACGAATACGACCGGGTGATGGCAGAGCAGGGTCGGGCGGTCGTCTTCGTCCGGGTCGATCGGGTCTACAGCAACTGACAACCTGCGAGGCACGAACCCCTCAGGCGAGGCTGCGGAGATGCTCGGCGATCATGCGCTGCGCCGTGTCGGGAGTGTCGGTGTCGCCGAGCAGAACGTGCATCGCCACACCGTCGACGAGTGCGTGTAGACGCATCGCCTCCGCTTCCACGTCGATGTCCGTCGCGACGAGACCGTGCCGCGCGAGACCCGTCAGGATCGCGGCGCACGCACCGCGGAGTTGTCGCTGGGCGTCGAGGGCGATGTCCTTCAGCAGGGGGTGGGCGGGGCTCTCGGCGACGAGTGCCAGGTTCACTTCCATTTCGCAGCGTCGGCGATCGTCGAGGGGGAGTACCTCGTCCAGCACGGCAAGCGCACGCTGCCACGGGTCGTCGATCGAGGCATGGGCTTGTGCGCGTTCGCGGACCCGGGTGGCGACCAGACGCATCGAATAGGCGAGAAGTTCGGCCTTGCTGGCGAACACGTGCCGCAGTGATCCGCTGGAGATGCCGGCCTCGGCGGCCACGTCGCGGACGGACACGGCGCCGATGCCGTCGCGTTGGATCACCCGCCACAGAGCCTCGGCGATGTCCTGCTGCCGTCGGTCGTGGTCGATGAGCTTCGGCACCCCGCCATGTTAACACGGTCGTGTTAGCATCAACTTTTGTTGGCACGATCGTACTAACAAGTACTGGAGGGGCTGAACGGATGACGTCGCAACCATCGAGTTCCCACCGCTACGCCGCGCTCGACGTCATGCGCGGAGCGGCGATCCTGGGCACGCTCGCCACCAACATCTGGATCTTCACCAACGTCGAGGGGTTGGTCGGATACATCAACGGCACCGGAAGGGCCACCGGGGGATGGGCTCCGGTGCAGGCGGTGCTGCAGCAATTCGCGCAGGGCAAGTTCCTCGGCCTGCTCACCGTGATGTTCGGCATCGGGCTGGTCATCCAGCAGCGGTCCGCCCAGCGGCGCGGTCAGCGATGGCCGGGCGGATACCCCTGGCGCGCAGCGCTACTGATGCTCGACGGAGCACTGCACTTCCTGCTGTTCACCGAGTTCGACGTCCTGACCGGCTACGCCCTCACCGGACTGATCGTCGCCTTCATCCTCACCACGGGCATCCGCGCGCAACGAACGTGGATCGTGTGCGCGGTGGCCGTCCACGCGGCGATGCTCGCCCTCGTCGTCGCGGCGCTGTCCTCGGCGCCTGCGCGGGAACCGCAGCCGCTGTCACCGAATCCCTATGCGGACGGCAGTTTCTGGGACCTCGTCGCCTTCCGCGCCGACAATCTGGTGCTGTTCCGGCTCGAGGTGCTGTTCATCCTGCCGCTGTCGATCGCACTGTTCCTCGTCGGCGCGCACCTCTATGGTGCGCGCTTCCTCGACCCGGACCGCGGCACGCTGCGTCGCCGGCTGATTGTCGCGGGCCTCGCGATCGCCCTTCCGCTCGACCTCGCGCTCGGACTGTTCGGTGGAGACGCGGGTCTGATCCTCGGCAGGTACGGGACCGCGCCGATCGTGGCATTGGGATTACTCGCCGCGATCGCGCACCGCTACGCCGAGGGACGCACACCCGGAGCACCCGGCCGGGCAATCTCGGGCGTCGGCCGCACCGCGCTCAGTTGCTATGTGCTGCAGAATATTCTGTGCTCGATTGTCTGCTACGGCTGGGGATTCGGTCTCGCGGCCCGGTTGGACGGCACCACCGTGGTTCCGGCGACGGTCGCGCTGTTCACTGCCGTCTCGGCGACCCTGATCGTTGTGTCACACCTGTGGTTGCGGCGATTCGATCGTGGGCCGCTCGAATGGCTCACACATCGGGGTTACCAGCGTCTCACCCGGGCGGACCGGTGCGGCGTCATCGCGCCAGCAGCGTCGTCCATTCCTTGAACGCGAGGGCGTACGCCGGTGCCGGCGTCGTCACGGACGGGCACGGCTGGCGCCGAGTCGCCAATTCCACCAGCGACTTCGCCGCCCGCAACACGCTGACGTGGTGGTGGCGGGAGACGTCGAGCAATTCCTCGAACGCCTCGGCGTCGCCGTATCCGCGGGTGGCGATGAGGATTCCCTTCGCGGTGGCGAGGACCTCGCGTCCGTCCGGGTGGCGGTGCGGAATCGAATGTGCAGCCGGTGCGGCCTCGAGTACGTCGTTCGACACTGTGATCTCCTGGATTGGGAAACTTCGCTGAATGCTCGGCGCGGTCATACCGCCGCCACCATCAGCGCCGTGGCGAGGACGACGATCAGTCCCCCCGTCGCGGCGGCGAGAACTGAACCGGTGATGATGCCTATGCCGGTGGCGCAGACGAGGCAGACGAATGTCGTCAGTGCCACGTCGGCGAGCGCGAACCGTCTCGTGAGCTTGGTGTGGCCGTGGAGTGCTTCGCGTATGCGGGTATCGGAGTGCATGAAACCTCCTATTGAGACGTGCAAGGGACGGACTCAGGGCGTGCGCCGACCACGCGGCGATGCGGTGAGTTTCGGTCCCGTTCTCTGGAGACCTGAATATGACATCCGCGGCCAAACGTCTCTGGAGTGAGAAATCTCATATGCGTGATGTCTGCAGCATTTATAACGGAAACCTCACGGGCTGTCACCTAGACGAGCGTCCGCATAGAAATTGCACCCTCAGAGCGCCTTGCTGACCGACGACATGTGGAAGTCCGGCACCCGCAGCGACGGCATCGCCGTCCGGGTGAACCAGTCCTTCCACTCGCGGGGCAGGGTCCGCTCGGTGGCGCCGGCCTGCGTGACCCTCCGCAGCAGGTCCAGGGGGCTCTCGTTGAATCGGAAGTTGTTCACGGCGCCCGTGACCTTCCCGTTCTCGACGAGGTAGACGCCGTCCCGCGTCAAGCCCGTGAGCAGCAGCGTGGCAGGGTCGACCTCCCGGATGTACCAGAGGGTGGTCAGCAGCAGTCCGCGTTCGGTCTCGGCCACCATCTGGTCGAGCGACACCGAACCGCCGGCGTCGAGGATCAGGTTGTCGCCGGGCACGGTCGCCTCGGCGCCGAACTCCTTCGCCGCCGCCCGCGGGTATGCGAGCGCACCGACTGTGCCGTCGCGGATCCAGTCGACCCGGCCCGCGTCCATCCCGTTGTCGAAGACGGACACCGATTCGGACGACGACCCGGCGATCACGAACGGCGCATATTCCAGGCCGAGCGCGGCGGGATCGGAATAGAGGGTGAGGGGGAGTGCACTGAGCTGTTCGCCGATGCGGGTTCCACCGGGCGCCGACAGGGCGGAATGGCCCTCTTCAGCGGCCCTGCCCTCCATGGTCCACATGAGGTAGATCATGAGGTCCGCGACCGCGGACGGCGGCAGGATCGTCTCGTACCGGCCCGCGGGCAACTCCACGCGGTTGCCGGCCCAGTCCAGACGCGTCGACAGGTCCTCGAGCAACTTCACTCCGGCCACATCGGTGAAGTCCTTGGTGCTGGTGCCCACCCAGGCGCTGGCGTCGCCGCGTTTGCCGTTGATCTCGACCGACCCGGTCGGCTGGACGAATCGGCGCCGGATCCCCGTCGACGTGCCCAGCCACGTGGTGTGCAGCTGATGGTGCGCGAAACCGTAGAGCTGGTCGTCGCCGTCGAAGCCCATGCTCAGATCCTGGGCGAGTTGTTCGAACGCGCCGATTTCGGTGCGCTGCGCCGAATCCTCCCAGTGCTCGTCGGTGCCGGTTCCGGCGAGCAGCGGCATCGAATCGGACGCGGGTGTGGCTGCGCGGGCGGAGATTTCGGCGGATCGGACCACCCCGTCGATGTCGGCGACGTCGACGGACGCGGAGGTGACGATCCCGACCCTGGCGTCCTGCCCGGACCGGACGATGGAGATGACCGTCCAACTGCGTGAGGTGGACACGCCGTTGGTGGTCATCGAGTTGCCCGCCCACCGCAGCGACGCCTCGCTGGCATCGGTGACGATCACGATGGTTTCGTCCACGGTGGCCCGGGCGAGGACCTGCTCGACGAGTTGCTGCGGTGCGATCATCGGCCGCCTTCCGTCCGGGTGTTCAGTACGTTGACGCCGCGGAACAATGCCGACGGGCAGCCGTGGCTGACGGCCGCGACCTGACCGGGCTGCGCCTTCCCGCAGTTGAACGCGCCGCCGAGCTGCCACGTCGACCGGCCGCCGACGGCGTCCATCGAACCCCAGAAGTCGGTGGTCGTCGCCTGATAGGCGACGTCGCGGAATTGCCCGTCGAGCTTGCCGCCGCGGATGCGGTAGAACCGCTGGCCGGTGAACTGGAAGTTGTAGCGCTGCATGTCGATCGACCAGGACTTGTCGCCGACCACGTAGATGCCGTCCTCCACCCCGGAGATCAGGTCCTCGGTGCTGCGGTCGGTGTCGGGATCGGGCTGCAACGACACGTTCGCCATCCGCTGGATCGGGACGTGGTGCGGCGAGTCGGCGTACGAGCAGCCGTTCGACCGCGCCAGCCCGAGCCGGGGCGCGAACGCCCGGTCGAGTTGGTAGCCGACGAGAATCCCGTCGGCGATCAGGTCCCAGGACTGCGTCTCGACGCCGTCGTCGTCGTACCCGACCGTGGCGAGGCCGTGCCGCTCGGTCCGGTCGGCGGTCACCCGCATGATCGGTGTCCCGTAGCGCAGCGTGCCGAGCTTGTCGGGCGTGGCGAACGACGTGCCGGCGTAGGCGGCCTCATAGCCGATGGCCCGGTCGTATTCGGTGGCGTGCCCGATGGACTCGTGGATCGTCAACCACAGGTTGGTCGGGTCGATCACCAGATCGGTGGGGCCGGCCACCACGCTGGGGGCCTTCACCTTCTCGGCGAGCAGGTCCGGGATGCGGGCGAGTTCGTCGGTCCAGTTCCACACGCCGTCTCCGGCGACGTATTCCCATCCGCGGCCGACGGGGGGAGCGAGGGTGCGCATCGTCTCGAACACGCCGGCCGACTGGTCGACGGTGGTCGCTTCGAGTTGCGGATGCAACCGCACCCGTTGCTGCACGATGGAGGACCCGGCGAGATCGGCGTAGAACGTCTGCTCCTTCACCTGCAGGCATCCCGCGGTGACGTGGTCGACGCCGTCCGACGCGAGCAGTCGGCGGGAGTATTCGCCGAGCAGCGAGATCTTCTCCGATGCGGGGATTTCGAACGGATCGACGTCGTAGTCGGACACCCAGTGCACGTCCGAGTACACCGCCTCGTCCGCGAGTTCGACGGTTTCCCGGTTCAGCCCGCGCAATGCCCGGGCGACGGCGACGGCCTGTTCCGCGGTGGCGGCGGCGGTCGCGGGGGTCAGCTCGGCGTGCGAGGCGAAACCCCACGTGCCGTCGACGACGAACGCACCGCGAACCCGAGTTCGTCCGTGTCGACCGCCGATTGCACTTCGCCGTCGCGCAGCCGCAAGGACTGGCTGGTCAGTCGGTGTACCCGCAGATCGGCGTGCGACGCACCCGCCGCACGGGCGGCGGCGAGTGCCGCGTCCGCCAGCGAACGCAGCGGAAGGGCAAGGAATTCCGGATCAACCTGTCGTGGAGCCGTCACCTGGACCACCGTAGTCGGTCGATCACCCGAATTGCTGCCAACCCAACCGGATCACCATCGCGATCACCACGACCAGCAGCGTGATCCGGACGAAACCGGCACCCTTGCTCAGTGCCATCCGCGAACCGGTGATCGCGCCGATCACGTTGCAGACCGCCATGCTCAGGCCGAGCGCCCACAGCACGTGGCCGGTGGCGGCGAAGAAGACCAGCGCACCGAGATTCGATCCGAGATTGATCACCTTCGCCATCGCGGCGCTGCGCACGAATTCGGTGCCGAGGAACGTCGCGAAGCTGATGATGAGGAACGTCCCGGTGCCCGGCCCGAACAGGCCGTCGTAGAAACCGAGGAGCCCGGCGGAGAACAGGACGACGGCAACGACCTTCCGCCGGGTCGGGGGATCCTTCGCCAGCGTGGTCCCGAGTTGCGGACGGATGGTCACGAACACGGCGACCCCGACGAGCACCGCCATGATGAGCGGGATGAAGACGTCCTTGTCGATGCGCGACACCGTCGCGGCGCCGAGTGCGGACGTCACCGCCGCGAGAACACCTGCGGGAACCAGTAGCCGCCAGTTCATGGGGATGCGGCGCGCGAACGTGACGACGGCGGCGGACGTGCCAGTGAACGCGGTGAGCTTGTTGGTGGCCAGCGCCGCCTGCGGCGTCAGCTGCGGTGCGACGAGAAACAGTGCGGGAATGAGGATCAGCCCGCCGCCGCCGACGACGGCGTCCACCCACCCGGCGGCCGTCGCGGCGGTGAGAAGAAGCGCCCAGTCACCCACATTCATGGTGCCGACTCAACCACACCCGTCGCGAGGTACTTACGCTGTGGACATGAGGAGGTTCAGTCTGTGGCTGCGGGGCAAGCCGACGGTTGCGGACTCGATGTTGGCGGCGATCCTGTTCACCCTCGAGGTGTTCGTGTTCACCGCGTCGGGAGACCGCTCGCCCTGGGTGCAGCTGGTCATGGGTTTCCTGCTGTGCCTGCCGATCGCGTGGCGCCGCAGGTATCCGCGGGCGGCGGCAGGCGCGGTGCTGGTGATGTCCATCACGATCACCTTCATCAGTTATTCCATCGGCGACCTGGACGCCGAGCACCCCGGCCTGCTGGCGCTCGCCGTCTCCCTGTACACGCTCGTCGCGTACGTCGACCGCCGCACCGCCGCGGTGTACGCGGCGGGTCTGGTCGTCGACTCCGTCCTGTCGATCTGGTTGCTGGAGCAGCAATTGCTGGCGGCCGGACTGTTTTCGGTCCTTGTCTTCGCGCTGTCCTGGATCACCGCGGAATTCCTCGGCGCCCGCCGCGCCTACGACGAGGAGGTCGCCGCTCGCCTCGTCGTCGCCGACTACGACCGGGATCGCCGCGCCGAGGACGCGGTGGCCGCCGAGCGGACCCGGATCGCCCGGGAACTACACGACGTGGTCGCGCACGCGGTGAGCGTGATGATCGTGCAGGCCGACGGTGCGTCGTACGCCCTGAAGAGCAACCCAGACATCGCGAAGCAGGCACTGACCAACATCGCGAGCACCGGGCGGGAGGCGCTGGCGGAACTGCGGCGCACCGTGTCGCTGCTCCGCACCGAACCGGCGGCCGACGACATGCCCCAGCACGGCACGGCCGGCCTCGCCCGGGTGGTCGACATGATGCGCAGCGCCGGCCTGCCCGTGGAACTGGAGCTGACGGGGGAGTTGGACGACGTCAGCCCGGCAGTCAGCCTCGGCGTCCACCGACTCGTCCAGGAATCGCTGACCAACGTTCTCCGGCACGCCGGAGAACGCCCCCGAGCCAAGGTGCGGGTGCGGCGCCGCGAGACGGACGTCCTCGTCGAGATCACCGACAACGGCAACTCGTCCGGGCAGTTCTCGCTCGGATCGGGCAACGGATTGCTAGGGATGCGGGAGCGGGTCGCCGTCCTGCACGGCACGCTCGAGGCGGGACGGCAGACCGACGGGAGTTGGCGGGTCACCGCGGAGTTGCCGCTCGAACTGGAGGACTGAGCGGCCGTCATAATCTGCGCGTACCGCTGTGATTTCTCGCGGTTCGCGGCGAGCGTCTCTGCGGCGACTCGCCGCAGCCATGATCAGGCCCGCCGCGACCACAATCTGTCCCAACGCGTGCGGCCAAAGTTACGCATGGTGCGCCTGCTGTCATGGATACTGCACCGGTGATGCTGACCAGACGAACCTGCTTCTCGGCCGTATCGATGGTGATGCTCGCTGTCGCGGGACTGCTGGTCGCGGCCCCGGGGAGCAGCGCCGCCGCGCCGCCCGGCTGGCGATACACAATGGTGGCGTTCAGCAACGTCAGCGACCGCGACATGGATGTATACGAGTCGGGGGACGGCACGGAGTTCCAACCCGTCGGACTGTCGGCGTATCGGCCTCCGTCAGGGCTTGTGCGTGATCCGAGCATCTTCCGGAACACAGACGGGTTGTATTACGTCACCTATACAACAGGCGGTGGGGCGAATATCGGCTTCGCGCGCAGTAGTGACCGCATCAACTGGACACCCCTGGGGAACTATCCGGTCCCGTTCTGCTGCGCGTTCATGCCAGGTACGGGGGACGGCACGGGTTCTGCGAGCCCGCCCGGCTTCTCGGGGTCGGCCGGGTTCAAGGACGGACCGTCGCTGTCGCCATTCGTCACCAAAGCCTGGGCGCCCGAATGGTTCGTGGACGGCGACCGAGTCAACGTCATCCTGTCGCTGTCGACCGGTGGAGGATTCGTGCCATATCTGATGACGGCACTGGAACCATCGCTCAGGTTGTGGAGCCCGCCTGTTCCGCTCGCCGGGATCGGCGCGGACCACATCGACACCACCGTGGTCAAGGTGGGATCGACCTACCATGCGTTTACCAAGAACGAGACGAAGAAGGTCGTCGAGCACGCGGTCGCGACGTCGGTGACGGGACCCTATTCATTCGTCCCGCCCGGAAATTGGGGCTCGCTGGTGGAGGGCCCAGCCCTGGTTCAATTGCCGAACGACGCCTGGCGGATCTATCTCGACGCCTACACCGAAGGAAAGTATCTCTACTCCGACAGCACGGATGGGTTGCGCACGTGGTCGCCCGTGCAAGAGCTTCCGGGGCTGTCCGGGACAGCGCGCCACTTCGGCGTGATGACAGAGCCTGCGTGACGACGACACGGTGACGGTCACGTCGTCGGCACAGGAAATCCAGCTCTATATCGATGGCGTGCCACTTCTTTCACGACCACATCGGTCACCAGTCATCGAGACGACGTGAGCTCCTACGTCGTCCTGCGGGTCCAGGCGACCATGGGTTTCGGCAAGAGTGGCGGCCGGCGGCAATCGGTGGCGGGTCCACTGTCGGGACTCACTGTCGAGATCCGAGCCCCGGCTCCGTCCCAGCATCGAATCGGCTCAACATTGGAGGATGGATCCCATGGCACACGTACAACGTTTCGACCACATCGGCATAACCGTCGCGGACCTCGACTCGGCAACGGCGTTCTTCGTTGGACTGGGCCTCGAGGTAGAGGGCACCGGATCCGTGGAGGGCGAGTTCGTGGAGACCGTCTGCGGCATTCCCGGCGCACATTGTGAGATCGTGATGCTGCGGCCACCCGACGGTGGATCCCGGCTGGAGCTCTCGGCCTTCGTCACTCCCGATCACGTGCCCGGATCGCCAACAGCGATGGCCAACGAGCTTGGACTGCGCAACGTGTCCTTCGAGGTCGGCGACCTCCAGGAGGCCGTCGACGCGGTGGCTGCGGACGGGTACGGGCTCGTCGGCGGCATCGGCGAGTACGAGAACAGCGTGCGGATGGCCTACGTGCGTGGGCCAGAGGGGATTATCGTGTCCCTGTTCGAGCAGATCGGCTGACGCGCTGCGCGCTACCCGCGTGTGTCAATCAGGTGACCCCGACGGAATCCGGTGAGCCTGGGGATCCGCCGGCGACTGGCCCGAGACTCGGATCGTCAGCGGTGACACGGCCGAGGAGATCGCCGAGCTCGAGGCCTAGCCCGGTAAAGGAGGATCGGACCCTCCCTGTCGAGAAGGGCCGAGGCCAATCTCGAATGAGCGGCATCCTGGCCGGCAGCTCCGATCGTGTGCTGCCGGCCTGTCGGGTCTGCCCTACTCGAGGTGCCGGGCGAAGAACCGGTTCCCGTCATCGCCCTCGAACTGGGGGACGCCGGTGTGCCCGCCCATATTGGCGTGCAGTGTCTTCTCCGTGGAGCCGAAGGCGTCGAACAGGTCCAGAGCCATTTGCCGGTCGTTTCCTTCGTCGTCCCATTGCAGTAGGACCTGCAGCGGAATGGTGACCTGCCGGGCCTCCTCGAACATGCTGCGGGGCACGAAACTCCCGGCGAACAGGAGGGCGGCCGTGATGCGCGGCTCGACCACTGCCAGCCGGATGCCGATGGCGATCACCCCTCCCGAGTACCCGACCGGACCGCCGATTTCGGGCAGCGAAAGCAGGGCGTCCAGGGTGGCTCGCCATTCCGGG
>NZ_WXYH01000098.1:0-8651 GCF_009872365.1 Rhodococcus sp. T7 | reverse complement strand
ATCGGAAATCTCGTTGGCACGCAACACGGGGACAGTCTCGAGCATCCAACCGCCAATATTTGGCAGACACGCTCTAGGACGATCGGTGAGCAGAACCGCGAGAATATCTGCCTGATCGCCAGGACGTCCCTGCTGACTGGAACACCACCGCGTTCTCCACGTGGAGCCTGTCCACGCTCACCGAGCATCTGATCGCCAGGAAGGCGGTGCCGGCGATCAATCGGGAAACGCTGCGCCGGATCCCGCGCGGCAAGGTCACCTGGCAGGCCACCACCACCACGTGGAAGGCGTCCACTGATCCGGACTTTGTTGCCAGATTCACGCGATCTTGGACCTGTACGACAATTCACCGGAAGATGGGCGGGTGGTCTGCGTCGACGAGTTCGGCCCTCTGAACCCGAAGCCCAGCAAGGACAAGTTGCTGGCGCACACCGCCAACGCGCGACGTATTTCCGCCACGACGGTGTGATGCACATGCTCGCCGCACTCGCCTTGCCCAGCGGCAGAATGTATTACCGCATCCGGCCACGCAAACGCTCCCGCGAGTTCCTCCACCAGCTCAAGGCGATGCGGTCCCGCTGGCCCGGGGAAAAGCTGTATGTGGTGCTCGACAACTTCTCCCCGCACCGACACCCCTCGGTCGGCGACTGGCCCGCATCCAATGACGTGGAGTTGGTGTTCCTACCCACGTACGGGTCGTGGCTGAACTGGATCGAGTCCGAGTTCGCGGCGCTGCGGTACTTCGCGTTGAACGGGACCGACCATCGCAATCACGCCGAACAGAACTCCGCGATCGCCACCTACATGCGGTGGCGCGATGCTCACGTCGAACCGAAGATCACGTTCGCACCAGACTCACCGATCCGTTCGTGGACCGAGTACCCGGCCAAGGTTGCCTGACAAGTCACTACCGCCCCATAAATCGTGGGGTACGTCGCTCCACGAAGGACCGGGGACCCTCCGCCGCATCCTCGCTGGCGAAGACGCGCGCGGCCAGTTCGGCCTCGATCATGAACGGACGCTCCATCGCGGCCGCCTTCATGACGATCTCCTTGGTCGCCCGGACGGCGAGCGGTCCCGAGGCGCAGATCCTCTCGGCGACACGCAACGCCTCCACCTGCAGGTCAGCAGCCGGGACCACCCGATTGACCAAACCGGCCTGAGCCGCGCGGTGTGCGTCGATCGGACTACCCATGAGCAGCAACTCCATCGCGATCGCCCAGGGAATCTGGTGCGCGAGCCGCGTCACCGTTCCTTGGGCACCAACCAGGCCGAGCGTGGCCTCGGGGGTCCGGAAGGTGGCGTGCTCCGCGGCGATCCGGACATCGGTACCCAGCAGGAGTTCCATCCCACCCGCGATGCAGGCACCGTTCACCGCTGCGATGATCGGCGTGTACACCTCCGAGAGGATCCGCTTGGAGGGATCGGGGATGACCGCGCTCAGGTCCCCGGTGGTCAGCGTCGGAATGAGTTCCCTGAGGTCACCCCCGGCGCAGAATACGTCTGCGCCCGCCCCGGTCAACACTGCAACTCGGATATTGTCGTCGGCCTCGATCTCGTCGAAGACCTCCCGCAAACGCTGAAACATCGCGGCCGTGATCGCGTTGCCCACCGATGGCCGGTTGAGCGTCACCACACAGATCCCATCGGATCGATCGACAAGAATCGGCTCGGATCCGACATCACTACTGTTCATTCGCTGAACCTCACTGACTGATTGAAGGAGCGGTCACTTCCGGACGTCCGCGTACCGCTGTCGAACGAGCGCAGCCGCGTCGATCGTGAGGACGCGTGTCGACCCCATGTCGATCGCACCGTGCCACCGGACCACTGCCCGGCCGTCCGACCGTAGCCGAACCTCGAGCGGCACCATGGAGCCCGTCAACGTGTCGCCGGCTCAAGCCGGCGAACTCAAGCGCATCTCGCGAAAGCCCAGTCCGGCCATCATTTCCGTGGCACCGAGCACTGCCCGGAACTGAAGGACCTGGAGATCGCCAGCACGTGCGCGCCACTGGCCACCAGGCCACCGAATTCCGATACTGCAGCAACCTCTCTGTCGAGGTGAAACGGGAACGGATCCCACTTGCTCGCGAACTCGATGATCTCGTCCCCACTCAGGTACCAGGATCCCAGTCCGATCCGCTGACCGACCACGAAGTCCTCGGCAAAGATCGTGGGTCCGCCGACGTGACTCGGGGTGCATACTCACCGAACCGACCCGACCCGCACTCTATGCATTCTTGTAGAGCGCATCGATGATCGTGGCGTATTTGTTCACGACGGCACCTCGCTTGAGCTTGAGTGTCGGCGTGAGCTCGTCACCACCCGGGACCCAGTCCTGCTCGAGCACTCGGTACCGTTTGATCTGTTCCGGGCGAGACAGATTGGCGTTGGCTGCGGCAACGGCTGCATCGAGTTCTGCCACCACCTCGGGATGGTGAATCAGCTCGGCAACGCGGTGCGCGGACAGGCCCTTTCCGACTGCGAATCGCCGAAGCTCCTCTGGGTCCAGGACCAGGAGTGCCACGTTGTACGGGCGCCGGTCCCCCACGGCAACCGCGTGATTGACGAGGCGAGTCGCTCTGGTGAGTTCACTCTGGATGAGGGTCGGCGACATGTTCTTGCCGGCCGCATTGATGATGATGTCCTTCTTGCGGTCGACGATGCGCAGGTACCCGTCCTCCTCGATCTGTGCGACGTCGCCGGTGTGGAGCCACCCGTCGGCATCGATCGCCTCAGCGGTGCGCTCGGGCATCCCGCGGTAGCCACTCATAACGTTGGCACCCTTGAAGAGGATCTCACCGTCGTCGGCGAGTCGCACCGTGACACCGTCGAGCGGCGGCCCGACGGTTCCGAATCTAACCCGCGACGGCGGGTTCGCGGTGCAGACTGCCGAGGACTCACTCATCCCGAATGCCTCGCCGACCGGAACCCCGATGGCATGGAAGAACTCGACCATCTCCGACTCGACGGGCGCGCCACCGACGATGGCGGACACGATGCGATCGAGCCCGACCTGCCGCTTGAGGTGGCTCAGCAGCGCCGCGTCCTCCGGCGTGGTTGTCGAGTCCGGCCGATCGAGTCCCGCGGCGAACGCTTGCTGTTCGGCACGGACCCGTTCGATCCCCAAGTCGATTACCCGGCGGAACTGCGCCCGGCGGCTCTCGTCGACGTCGTCGTTCGCCGCATCGAGAATGTTGGTGCGCAACTTCTCCCACACTCGGGGGGTCGAGGCGAAGAAGCTCGGGCGCGCAGCGACGAGACCGTCGAGAACACGCGCGGGATCGCCGCAGACGCTGATGCTGAAGCCCAGCATCATGGCGACGTAGTGATCCATCATGCGGGCCATCGCGTGTGCCATCGGCAGGAACGAGAGTTGATTCGCGCCAGCAGGGATCTCCATGCGATCGGCGAGCGTCCGCATGGCGAAGGTGATGTTTGAGTGGGTGAGCTCCACGCCCTTCGGCGTGCCGGTGGTGCCTGCGGTGTAGACGAGCGTGACGACCTCGTCGGGCGAGACCTCGGCGGCGGCAGCAGCGAGGTCGAGACTCGGATCGGCCCGCTCGACCAAGGTGGCCCAGTCGAGCAGCGAATGCTCGTCGGTGGACATCAGCACGACCATCTCGACGAGAGAATCGAGTTCGAGTGCCCGATCGAAGAACGCCGCCTCCGTGATCACAGCTCTCGCACCGGAGTTCTCCAACACGAAACGCATCGCGTCGAGGGAGGCACTGTTGTATAGCGAGAAACAGGTGATCCCGAGATGAAGCGCAGCCGAGTCCACGAAGTGGAACTCGCGTCGTGAAGTGAACATCACCGCGATCGTGTCGCCGCGCCGGAGGCCCAGTGCGCGAAGCACCCCTGCCGCGGTTCGGACCTCCTCGGCGTATTCCGACCATGTCAGCGGCGGCAGTTCGTCCTGTGCGTTGAAGGCAATCTGCTCGGGGAACTCCCGCACGGTGAGCTGAAATGCCTCTGCCAGCGTACTGGCGTGAAATGCCTTGGGCCTATCTAGATGATTAGTCATTACTCGTCCTTCCGGAGTTGTGCGGGTTGGGTGGCGGTCGCCGACGCCGAGCTCCTGTTCGCTCGCTCGACCGCTGACCCGTCAGTTGACGATTTCGTTGAGAGCACGATCGATGTCCTCCGGCGACCAGGTCTCGCGCGTCACCCCGTTGTCGGGGAAGGCGGCCAGGTTCATCACCTTGAGGTCGTGCTTCTCCAGTCGTAGGACCTGTCCGGTGAATCGGACCCGGTCGCTCATCAGGTACACCGCGAGTGGTGCCACCTCGTCGGGGACGGGAAGTTCGGTGTAATCGATTCCAGGGATGGGATTCTCGGTTAGCATGGGGGTCTGGGCACTGGGCGCGATGGCGTTCACGTAGACACCATGTTTAGCCAGGTCCACGGCCCAGCCGTACGTCAGTGAGGACACCCCACCCTTGGTCGCAGCGTATGCGCTCGTGCGTGCGCGCCCGAGGTGGGCCGTGGAGGTGACGTTGACAATTCGGCCACCACCGAGCCGAACCATGGCACGGGCGGCGTGAGTCCCGACGAACGCCGTTCCGAGCAGGTTCGTCTCGACGAGGCGTCGGTAATCCTCCTCGCGATCTTCGAGAAGGTTGCCCATGTGCATGATTGCCGCATTGTTGACCACCGCATCGACCGCGCCGAATTCGTCGACGCACAACTCGACGAGAGCCTGAGCAGTGTCCCAATCTGCGACCGATCCGACGTGGGCGACGGCTCTCCCGCCTCGATCCACGATCTCCGACACGACAGCCTGCGCTCCTTCGGGATTGACATCGTTGACCACGACGGCCGCCCCCGACGCAGCAGCTGCGAGCGCATAACTTCTACCCAGCCCCTGGCCCCCGCCCGTGATGACGACGGACTGGTCGTCCAGAATTCCCATTGGCTCATATCTCTTTCGGGTCGGTGATTTGAGAGCGCTCCAGCCCGGAACGCGACTCAGTGTTTCGTTTCGATGAACAGAGCTTCCGCTTCCACGCAGAGCGTTTCGCCGTCGCGGATGCTACCCCTCAGGTATCGCTTGCGTCCGGACTCGGCGGTGAACGCTGCCTCCAGGGTCAATGGCGTGTCGATCGGCGTGATCGAGCGATAAGAGACATTGAGGTACGCCGTGCGTGCCGCAGGACGTTCCCAGGACGCCAAGGTTCCCAGCAACTCGTCGAAAATCAGCGGGATTGCCCCACCGTGCACGGCTGCGATCCCCAGATAGAAACGCCCGAAACGGATCTCGGCTCTAAGGCTGTGGTGATCACGTTCCACAACCTCGAACCTCGGCGTCAACGACTGGCCGCGAGTCGGGTGATCTGGGAGATTGGCGAAGTCCTGTTCACCCTCACTCACCTGGACTGCGGCCAGCCGAGCCGACTGGAACTCCAGGACTCCAGCCAACTCCCGTGCGTGCGCCGGGGAGATCTTCGCACCGGCCAGCAGGTCCTGGAAGTCGCGCATCCGATCGACAAGCTCCGGAAAGACCGAACCTCGGAGATCCGGAACAGGCCTTACGCCTCCCTCGCTCGTCGAGGCAACCGGTCGGTGCGTACTCGTGTCCATCTCACTTGCTCCCAGAATGTCTCTCGGTGATGCGCGGACAGGATGCCCGCCCTGAGAACCGGACCAAGCTGTCGTTTATTTTGAGAATACTTGACTCAAATCAGGGAGTCAACGGTTCGGTAAGGAATAGAGCGCTCCGGATCCAGAGTCATCAATACGCTTGAGGGCATTCGCATCCGACGTCATCCGGTGGGGAAGAAACACGCCCGCGCAGTAACTTTCGCACCAGCATCCAGACACTGAAAGCACCCGCCTGCGCAGACCCGACACAATCCACTTCGGCTCACAATTGCTTTGTCCCGAGGGCTGAAAGCCCTCGGGACAAATGGATCCCGGTACCGCCACCGAATGACTCCCGCGCTCGCCCACACCTGCGGTCTCACGAATACGGGGACAGGTCAGTACGACTTGGGCAGACCCAGGGAGTGCTCGGCTACGAAATTGAGTACCATTTCACGGGAGACGGGTGCAACCTGAAGCAACCGCGCCAGCCACCACATGTCGGTCAGGCCGTACTCTAGGGCGAAGCCGTTGCCGCCGTGCACCTGAATGGCACTGTCGAGACAATGCACACTGGCCTCCGCTGCGAGGAACTTGGCCATGTTGGCGGACTCTCCGGCCTGCAGGCCGGCGTCGTACAACCTGGCCGCCTTCTCCAACATGAGCCGAGCAGCTTCCAACTCCACCTTCGCTTGCGCCATGGGATGCGCCACCGCTTGGTGTGTGCCGATGGGCACACCCCAGACCGCCCGCTCCTTGACGTAGCGCGAAGCCTTGTCCAGCGCGTAACGACCGATGCCGACACTGAATGCGGCTCCGAGGACGCGTTCAGGATTCAGGCCGTCGAAGACAGCCCTGAATCCACGATGCAACTCCCCGACCAGCCGATCCGGACCGAGCTCCACATCCTCGAGGAACAATGTCCATTGCCGGTCCGGCGCCTGCAAGGCCGTGGGAATCGGTTGGCGAGTCAGTCCCGGCGCATGCGCGTCGACGATGAACAGCGAGAGCTGCCCCTTGTTGGTGCGCTCGTCCGTACCGGTGCGCGCGACGACGAGAATTGCATCCGCATCATCGACCCCGGAGATGAAGGTCTTCACACCTGAGAGCACGTAGTTCCCGCCCTCCACCCGGGCGCTGGTCGCGATACCCTGCGAGTTCGACCCCGAGTTCGACTCCGTCAGCGCGAAGGAAAACTTGAGCGTCCCCGCAGCGAGGCCACGCAGCCAGCGCTCCTTCTGCTCATCCGTGCCGTACCTAGCGAGGATACTTCCGGCGATCGACTGCGAGTAGACCAGCGGCTGCAGGGGACACCCGACCGCCGCCAGCTCCTCGGCCACGATCGCCAGCTGCCACAACGTTCCACCGCCACCGCCGTACTCCTCTGGCAGGCTGATCCCCAGGAAGCCCAGTTCCGCGAGCGCCTGCCACAGCTCGGTGACCGGCTCGCCCGCCTTGGTCCTGGCCATGAAGTACTCGTGGTCGAATTTCTTGCCCACGTCTGCCACGACCTGACGCAAGCTGACATCGTCCTCCGACGAGACCAGGTCAATGACGGGTGCGTTGGTGTTCACTCTTCTCCCTACATCTTGCGCTAGACGACGATCACGGTCGCATGTCCCGAATCCGACCCACTCACCCCCGATTGGGTGAACGTTCGTTCTCGGAACGAGAGTATAAACGAATGAGACACAATGTCCACCACTTTCCGACACCCGAACCACGCCACACACCAATCGAGAGCGATCGTTCACGCCGAGACCGCCCCTGCGTGCGCGGCAACGATCAACGACAGGGACCGGAACCCACCCGCCATCTCCGGCCGCCGCCAGCATCAACAAGCCTCCACAGGCACCGCACCACGAAGGCTTTCACCAACTAGAACTAACAAGCCTTCTCCATTTTGCAACCATATGTCTTTAAATAGCCAGAAGGGGTGCCGATTGAGCGACGACATCACGCGAGGATCCTGAGCCTGCGCATCCACACTCGTCCGCTGAACAGACTGACTCTAGTGCGAGCTAGCGGGTCGGCCATCGGGCAGACCCGTGACCTCTGCCAGTTCGACGGTGGCGTGCAAGAAGCACGGCGACCACTTCAGATCGGGATCGGCGACTGGACCGGCGCCGGTGGTAGCGGCGGGCGGTGAGCACTCCACGACCCAGGACATCCGAGTCCTGCGCAGATCGTGCCCTCATCCGTTGACCGGGAGGGTAGATCATCCGCCAGGCTGTGGCCGATCACCGAGAGCGCGATGACCGGCCGTCGACGTCGTTGCTCGAGGAGAACCGGCGTCTGACGAAGGAGAACGCCGAGCTGCGCCGTGTCAACGACGTATTACATGCGGTGAGTGCGTTTTCGCGTCCGAGATCGACCCGACCGGGAGGAGGTTATGAATGCGTTGTCGCGAACCGCCCAGACACACACCGCTTACCTTTCGGCCGGATGTCGACGACCGCCCAGTCGGGGGGCCCGGGAGCGTCACCGCAGCTGATCCGGTGCCATCCGGCTGCGAGCAACTCGGCGATCACGGTATGGGCGGGCGCTGCCGCAGATCCATCGAGATGACATCTGTGACTTGGTGATGGCGACGTGTGCCACACCACGAGATTCGAGCCATATCCGGCGTCTGCCGTCCTGAGCGTACGCCTCGTCGCCGGTACGCCGTTCGAACGGCATACCCACGTCGAGCTGCTTTCGATTATCGATTGAGCCACTTCGGGTTTCGCCGTATAGCGCACTTCGTCGTCGATCGTCGACAACGACCTCACGCACATCCATCACGCAGCCCGTCGCAGTCCCAGGAATTGCAGTTCAGCAGCGGCCGCATACCCTCCGGCCCCGCATCACTGCACGCTGATTTACGATCGAGCCGGTTCATCGCCTGCCGGTCGATCGACCATCATCAATATTTCTCGAAGAGTGAGGTCTGAAATCGAAATGAGTTCGCATCAATTTGACGGCAAGGTTGCCATCGTCACCGGGGCCGGTGCAGGAATGGGACGCGCACATGCCCGACTTCTGGCCTCGCTCGGGGCGTCCGTGGTCGTCAACGACGTCGGCGACGC
>NZ_WXYH01000097.1:0-8878 GCF_009872365.1 Rhodococcus sp. T7 | reverse complement strand
AGTACGTCCTTCGGGGTGCCGCGTTCGAGCACGACACCGTTGTCGACGAACAGCACCTGGTCGGCCACCTGCTGCGCGAACCGGATCTCGTGGGTCACGATCACCATCGTCCAGCCCTCGGTCGCGAGGTCCCGGATCACTCGCAACACCTCGCCGACCAGTTCGGGGTCCAGCGCGGACGTGGGCTCGTCGAACAACATCAGTTTCGGCTTCAGGGCGAGCGCCCGGGCGATTCCGACCCGCTGCTGCTGACCGCCCGACAACTCGTACGGGTACTGGTCCGCCTTCTCCGCCAGGCCGACCTGCGTCAGCAACCGCATCGCATCCGCGCGCGCCTCGGCCTTGGGCCGCTTCTGCACCACGATCGGGCCCTCGGTGACGTTCTGGATCGCCGTCTTGTGCGGAAACAGGTTGTGGGCCTGGAACACCATGCCGCTCTGTGCGCGGAACCTGGCCAGCGCCGCCCGGCCCACCTCGGCGCCGAAATCCACCGACTCGTCACCGATGGAGATCACCCCGCGGTCCGCCACGTCCAGGGCGTTGAGGGTGCGCAACACCGTCGTCTTGCCGGAGCCCGACGGTCCGATGATGACGGTCACCGTGCCCGCCCTGACGTCGAAGCTGATGTCGCGCAGAACGTGATGGTCGCCGAACGACTTCTCGACGCCGGATACCTGAAGGAGGGGAGGGGTGTCGGTCATCGGGCCACATACCTGTCGAGTCGGGCTTCGAGCCGGACCTGGACGGCCGACAGGAAGATGCAGATCACCCAGTAGTACAGCGCGGCGATGCCGTAGAGGGCGAAGAAGTCGAACGTCGGTGCGGCCGCGAGCTGGGCGACGCGCAGCAGTTCGGTCACCAGGATCGTCGATGCCAGCGACGTGTCCTTCACCAGCGAGATCAGCGTGTTGGACAGCGGCGGGACGGCCACGCGCGTGGCCTGCGGCAGCACGATCCGCTGCAGGGTGGTGGTGTAGCCCATGCCGATGGTCTGCGCGGCTTCCCACTGCCCCTTGGGGATCGACAGGATCGCCGCCCTGATCACCTCGGCCGCGTAACCGCCGACGTTGAGGCTGAACGCGATCACCGCCGCCGGGAACGGTTCGAGCGTCACACCGAACTGCGGCAGCGCGTAGAACACGATGAACAACTGCACCAGCAGCGGGGTGCCGCGGATGATGGAGACGTAGAAGCGGGCCAGCATCGACAGCGGTCTGATCGACGAGATCCGGGCGAGCGCCACCAGCAGCGCGATCGCCAGACCGATGGTGAAGCTGATGATCGTCAGCGGAATCGTCATCGTGATCGTGGCCTTCAGCATCGGCCACAGGTTGTCCAGGATCAGCTGGACCGTTGCGTCGTCCACGGGCAGGCTCTCAGTTGGTCGGTGCCGACACGTCGGTGCCGAAGTACTTCTGCGAGATCTGCGCGAGCGTTCCGTCGGCGCGCAGTTCGTCCAGGGCCTTGTCGATGTCGGGCATCAGTCCGCTGTCCTTGCGGGCCGCGAACGCCTGCTCGCTCGTGTCACCGGTCTCGGCGGCGACCTTCACCCCGGTGTCGCCGGTCTGCTTCTGGTATTCGGCGACGGCAAGATTGTCGTTGACGGTGGCATCGACCCGGCCGTCCTTGAGCAGCGTGATGGCCTGCACGAAGCCCTCGACGGATTCGACGTTCGCGCCCGCGTCCCTGGCCACCTGCGCCCAGTTGCTCGTCGCGGACTGCGCCGTCGTCTTGCCCTTCAGGTCGGCGAGCGAGGTGATCGCGTTGTCGTCGGCGCGGGTGACGATCACACCCTCGGAGTAGGTGTACGGCGTCGACAGGTCGTACTTCTGGGTGCGTTCGTCGTTGACGGTCACCTGGTTGGCGACGAGGTCGTAGCGTTTCGCCTCGAGGCCGGCGAAGATGGAGTCCCACGGGGTCTGGGTGAACTCGACGGAGACACCGAGTTTGTCGCCGACCGCACGGATGACGTCGACGTCGTACCCGGTGAGCTGACCGTCGGGACCCTGGTAGCTGAACGGTGTGTACGTGCCCTCGGTGCCGACCTTCAGGACGCCCGATTCGCGTACCTGGTCGATGACCGGACCCGAATCGGAGCTTCCGCACCCGGCCAGCGACAGTGCGGTCAGGACGGCGATCAGGGCGGCCGGAAGTGTGCGTCGCACGGTGTTCCTCCTCTGTCGGCGGATCAGCTAACCGTACTGGTCGAACGCTTCCCGGATAGGATCTTCGGGTCCCCATCAGGAAGAAGGATTGTCTCGCCGTGTCCTCTCTCGCTCTCCGACGGCCGGTGTGGCTGCATCCGACAGTGTTTCGTATCGAGTCGTTGTCCGCGCTCGTCGTGGCGATGGCCCTCATCCCGGAGGCGTTGTCTTTCTCCATCATCGTGGGTGTCGATCCGCGGGTGGGCTTGTTCACCGCCGCGATCATGGCGATGACCATCGCGTTCACCGGCGGCCGACCTGCGATGATCTCCGCGGCCACCGGTTCGGTGTCGCTGGTGCTGGCCCCGCTCATGGCGTCGCACGGATTGCAGTACCTCATTGCGGCGGTGTTCCTCGGCGGTGCGATGCAGATCGTCCTCGCCGTCCTCGGGGTGGCGCGGCTCATGCGGTTCCTGCCGCGCAGTGTGATGGTCGGCTTCTGCAATGCGCTGGGAATCCTCATTTTCGTGCACCAGTTCCCGTATCTGACGAACGTGCCGTGGGCGGTGTACGCGCTCCTCGCGGCCGGTCTGGCTCTGCTCGTGTGGATTCCCCGGCTGACCACGGCGGTGCCCGCGCCGCTACTCGTGATCGTCGGGCTCACTGCGTTCACCGTCCTCGCCGGTGTCGCGGTGCCCACCGTCGGCGATCAGGGCGAACTGCCCGACGGCCTGCCGACTCTCATCGGGCTGCCGGACGTACCGCTCACGGTCGACACCCTCCGCATCATCGCGCCGTTCGCGCTGGCGATGGCCGTCGTCGGGCTCCTCGAATCGTTGATGAGCGCCAAACTCGTGGACTCGGTCACCGACACGCATTCGGACAAGACGCGTGAGTCGTGGGGGCAGGGCGTCGCGAACATCGTGACCGGACTCTTCGGCGGCATGGGCGGGTGCGCGCTGATCGGGCAGACCATCATCAACGTCAAGACCGGTGGGGCCCGAACCCGGTTGTCGACGTTCCTGTCGGGTGCGTTTCTGCTGATTCTCGTAGTCGGTCTCGGCGACGTGGTGGGAACCATTCCGATGGCGGCGCTCGTCGCCGTGATGGTGCTCGTGGCCGCCACGACCTTCGACTGGCACAGCGTCCGCACGCTCCGGCGGATGCCACTGAGCGAGACCCTGGTGATGCTCAGCACCGTCGCGGGCACCCTCGCGACGGACAATCTCGCGATCGGTGTGGGTGTCGGTGTGCTCGTCGCGATGGTGCTGTTCGCGCGCCGGGTGGCCCACATGGTGGACGTGCGCGGCGAACTCGACGGTGACGTGAAGACGTACCGGGTGAGCGGTCAGCTGTTCTTCGCCTCGTCCAACGATCTCGTGTTCTCGTTCGACTACGCGGACGACCCCGGCCGCGTGGTCATCGACCTGTCGGGCGCCACCATCTGGGACGCCTCCACCGTGGCCGCGCTCGACGGCATCACCACGAAGTACGCGACCCGCGGCACCGACGTCACCGTGGAGGGCCTGAATCCGGTCAGCGAGGAGCGGTACCGCAGGCTGACCGGCAGGCTGGGCGACTAACCGACGGTCTCCCGCAGATACGCGAGGTCGTCGGCCAGCCCATCCTCCGGCGTCTCGAGGACGACGGGTGCGCCGGCGGTCCGCACGACCTCGGCGAGCAGTTCGGGGTCGATGGTTCCGTCGGCGAGGTTGGCGTGCCGGTCGCGGGCCGAATCGAACTCGTCGCGGGAGTTGTTGAGGTGCACCAGGTCGATGCGGCCCGTGATGGCCTTGATGCGTTCGACGACCCCCACCAGATCCTCGCCGCCCGCCCAGGCGTGACAGGTGTCGAGGCAGAAACCGGCGCCGAAATCGCCGACCTCCTGCCACAGTCGGTCGATGGCGTCGAAGTGCCGCGCCATCGCGAAGTCGCCGCCGGCCGTGTTCTCGATGAGGATGGGGACGGGGAATCCGCCCTTGTCGGCCTGGCGTTCGAACAGTTTGCGCCAGTTGACGATCCCCGCGTTGACATCCTCGCCGTCGCGGACGTGTCCGCCGTGGACTACCAGCCCGAACGCGCCGATGTCGGCGGCGGCCTGGGCCTGCTGCGCGACGGCATTGCGGGACGGCATCCGGAGCCGGTTGTTGAGGCTGGCCACGTTGATCACGTACGACGAGTGCACGACGACGTCGATGGGGCTGTCGCGGATCTCGTCGGTCCGCGGATGCGCCGGGGGCTTCTCCCATTTCTGCGGGTCCGTGAGGAACATCTGAATGACGTCGGCGCCGAGCCGTTCGCCGTATCCGATCGGATCTTCGTCCTGGCGGACGTGTGCTCCTATGCGCATGTAACCAGGGTAGGGGGTGGGTGCCGCGACCATGCCTGTGCTTGCGATCGCAGGCGTAAAGGCGGGTGCGACCGTGTTTTCATTGTCTTCAGCCTCTAAGCCTGCGTTCGCAGTCATAGGCATGGACTTCGGCGCAGAATCGGCGCACACTGGCGTTAAGCATCCGTCCACAAGCTTTGATCTGATCCAGGAGGCTGCCATGGCTACCCCACGCCGCCGCGAGCGAACCGACACCGGCGGGATCTCCGACGGATTCGTGGCACGGCGACACCAGCTCGGGCTGACCCAGGCGGAGCTGGCCGACCTGGCCGGGGTGTCGAGATCGAGTGTGCAGTCGATCGAATCGGGCCGGGGGACCGTCCAACTCGATCTCGTCGACGCCGTCGCGGACGCCATGGGATGCCGTCTGGCGCTGCTCACACGTTCGGGAGTCGAGGTGAAGGCCTGATGGTCGAGAACCTCAGCGGCGTCGACCGGGCCGACGTCTACAAGGGTGACCGCCTCGCGGGCAGTCTCGTGCGGGAGGGCGGGGACGTCGTCTTCCGTTACGACCCCGCCTACCTGCAGGACCCCGGCGCCCCGCAGGTCGCGTGGACGATCCCCACCTCGTCGACCGAGGTGCGTGCCAGCGGGGGCAGCGTCCCGCCGTTCTTCGCGGGTCTCCTCCCCGAGGGGATCCGGCTGCGGGGCGCGGTCGCGGCCACCAAGACATCCGAGGACGATCACCTTACGATCCTGATGGCGGTCGGAGCCGACACGATCGGCGACGTGCGCGTCCTGCCCACAGGGGTGCCGCCGCCCGAGACTGCACCCGTGTTCGACCCCGACGCGATCGAGCGTCAGGACCTGCGGGCGCTGTTCGAGCACATGTCGGGGCACGAGGCCGTGAAACTGGACCCCACCTCGCTGCCCGGGGTGCAGGCGAAGGTGTCGGCCCAGATGTACTCGACACCGATCGCGACCGAGAAGGGCCCCGCCATTCTCAAACTCTCACCACCGCAGGGATACCCGCAGTTGGTCGAGAACGAGCACTTCTTCATGGGACTCGCCGCGCAGTGCGGATTGCCCGTCGCCGACCACCAACTGGTGCACGACGGCAGAGGCAATGCCGGCCTGCTCGTCGCGCGTTTCGACCGTCGAGTCGATGCGTCCGGCCGTGTCATCCGCACACCCCAGGAGGATGCGTGCCAGGTGATGGGGATGTTCCCCGCGGCCAAGTACCGGCTGAAGACCGAGAACGTGATCACCGCACTCGCAGGCGTGTGCGAGCGCGGCGGTGGATCGGCGCGGGTCGCCACCCTGGAACTGCTTCGGCTGGTGGCCTATTCGTACGCGATCGGCAACGGCGACCTGCACGGCAAGAACTTCTCGGTGCAACTCGCCGAATCGGGTTTGTGGAGGGTCACACCCGCCTACGACCTCCTCTGCACCCAGCCGTACCTCGGGTGGCGCGACCCGATGGCCCTCGACTTCTACGGCAAGGCGAACAAACTCAACCGCAGGCACTTCGTCGAATGCGGGGGCCGGCTCGGTGTTCCCGAACGCGCCGTCACCAGAATGCTCGACGGCGTCCGCAAGGGCATCGGGCGTGGCATCGGGGAGATCGAGTCGATCGGCTTCACCGAAAAGGAGAACACGCTGCTGCGCACACTGATGGAACGGCGCTCGGACGAACTGGGCTGAGCCGGCTCACCACACCCGGAACGCGCTGTCCGAGAGCGTGAATCCGTGACCGGCTTCGCTGCGGCACGACACCCCGGCGGCCTCGTCGACGACGCACGTCAGGTCGTTCACCTGCAACGGTCGTCCATACGACAGCGCGGGGGCGGCCGATCCGTCGAGGGGATAGAACCGCGGATCGCCGGCACTGGCGAACTGACCCGGGCGGCCGCCGGTGACCTCGATCGCGTTGGGCGTGACCGCCGTCCCGGACGCGCCGGCGCCCGGGACCTTCGGCGCCGACGCCGGCATCGGGCCGTGACAGCCGGCGGTCGGGAGGTCGCCGCCGGTCAGGATCGCACAGTGGAACTTGGTGCTCGGCGTGGTGAAGTAGTAACTCCCCGCCGCGGTGCCGGCGAACGCCTGCGGGTCGGCCGGGGCCGGGGTGCTGGTCGTGGTCGTTGTCGTGGTCATTGTCGACGGGAGTGCGCTCGACGTGGTGGTGGTGCTGCTCGTGGACCTCGGGGCGGTCGTGGTGGTGGTCTTCGGCGCGGTCGTCACCGCGGAGGTGGTCGCGGGCCCTGCGACGGCGCCGGTCTCGGGGGAGCCGTCCACGGAGCGGGCGCAACCGGCCACCACCACCACTGCCGCCGCCGCGAACAGAAGTACCGCACGCACCGTGTCAGTCATGGTGGAGAGCTTAGAACCGCACCCGTCCCGAGCGGTCGCGGCGCGTCCGACGAAATTCTGGGACAGTGGGTGGTCAGCGAACTGCCAGGAGGTCCGATGTCGGAAAGCGCCCAGTACGAAGAGCGTCGTGCCCGCATCTCCTTCCAGGTCCGCGACTGGTGTGAACGGTCCACGATCGCGGGCACCCACGCCCCGCTGTCGGACGCCGCCGCCGTGCTGATCGCCGCCGGGCATCTCGATGCTCCCACCCGGCAGGTACTCACCAACCGGCGTCGCGCGGGGCGCACCATCCCGTCGATCGGCGGCTTCGGGGCGCTGCGCCTGGTGACGGACGAATACAACCAGGTCGCGCGGCGCACCGGCAGCCTGCGCCCCGGTCCGGCGCAACTGCTGTTCAAGTACCGTGCCACCGAACTGGGCCGCAAACTGCAGTCGTATCGGTCCGCGGTGGTGATGTCGCCTGGGCACTACGGCAACGGTGTCCGGGCCATGCGGCGGGATCGGCGCGAAGGCGTGCACCTGGATCTCGAACAACGTGAGGCACTGTTCCGGGCGCTGCAATGCACACCGGCGCCGATCGCGGGCACCGCTCTCGAACGTGCAGGCAACTATGCCCGCGGCGCCGCAGCGGAACGCATCGGCCAGGCGGCCGGGAACACCCCGATGGCCGCGGTCGGAAAACGCGTCGTGGACGCCATCGGCAAGGGCGCCGATCTCGACAACGACAGATTCGCCGACTCGTACGACACCCTGCTCTACCTGGCGGGGATGCTCTTCGACAGGATCGACGGTTCCGAAGTGTGGCACTCGGAACATTTCGCGGTCCAGCGTTACCAACTCGACCTCGCCGAAGAACTGACGCAGATCGCCATCGACACCGTCGCACTGCGCGGAATCCGAATCGAACTCGACGAAGCGCTGCGCGCCACCCACTCCGACGGCGCCCGTAGGCAGATCGAGGCCCGGCAGAACGCGCTGAAACCGGTGTGGGATCAACTGGTCGACCGCGTCGCCGCACTCGCGCGCATCGGCGACCTGCTGTCCCGGGCCGAGGTGCAACTGCGGTCCGTGCTGGCAGTCAACCGGGCGATGAGCCTCGACAGCCGCATCGACGAACTCATCGCACGCTCCGGCGACCGCGAACTGTCGGCGGAGAACACCCACAACGTCGGCGATCAGTTCGGCGGCGTGGAGGAGTTGATGCTCACGTACCAGTCGGCCCTGCACGGAGACATCGCCGAACTCACTTCCTGGTCGGGGGGACGGGCATGACCGAAGGGGTCACCCCACCACCTCATGACGCCCGCAGGTGTGCGATGAGGATCGCTTCGATTTCCGACCTCCGTGCCGCGGACGGCAGGCGTGGGGCCGCGGACCGGTAGTGATGCCCGGTCGGGGTACCGAGGTCGAAGAGATGCGTGCGGCCGTGCCGCCTGACGGGGCGGGCGGTCCAGCCGTCGCCTTCCTTCGCGTAGTTGCAGGCCGCGCACAAACCCGCCCCGTTGTGCGCGGTGGTGGCGCCCTTGTTGCGGCGGGACAGGATGTGGTCGTGATGGCGGATCGGCGCATCACACCACGGGGTGCGGCACGTCCGGTCGCGCAGGTCGATCAACGTCCGCAAGCCTTTCGGGAACGCCCGCGACTGCGATTCCATCGCCGTCAACGCCCCCGACAACGGGCACGAGTACACGTTTCGTAAGGTCACCGCGGTATCACCATCGAGGGCATTCGCCACCAACTGCCGGGCGATCCCGGCCGGCACCGGACCGAACCCCGCCACATCCGCCGCCTCGTTCTCGCCCGCCAACAAGGCCTCGTCGGAGATCACCAAGTTCACCGCCACCGGCACCCCCGAGGCCACCGATGCTCCGGTGCCGCGGTCGAACAACAAGTCCGCCATCAACTGGTTGCGGGTGCGGCCACCACTGTCCCCGGTGGCGATGAGGCTGTCCGCATCGCGACGCAACGTCGCTTGCAAACAGACCGCCTGCTCCATCGGCATCAGCACACTCAGATACGCCATCGAATCCGGCGC
>NZ_WXYH01000096.1:0-9085 GCF_009872365.1 Rhodococcus sp. T7 | reverse complement strand
GACCCGACATTCGAAATCGGCGTGTCTCACAACGATGGCGGATCCGCCATCGGACCGCCACTCACCGTGAGATTCCGCCACGATTTCTGATTCCCTACACACGAAGCCCTGCTGCCGGTCCGGGGCTGAGGCGTCGATTCGGTCGTTCAGGTCGCGGTCGAGGCCGGCGACGTAGCGGCTGGAGAACACCGCCTCGAGCGTGGGTGTTAGAGGCTTGCCGCCGAATTCTTTCAAGTGCGCCCGGGGGGTTGAGTACTTCCGTCCCCGCACACGAATGGCCCCGAACGGGACAGTTCGGGGCCATCTGATGTCGCGACACGGTGCGACGGTCTCATACGTATTGTTCTTCTGCCTGGGTCGCTGAACCTCGGCAGCTGTAGAAAGCGCTCGGTCTCGAACTGGGATCGCACACCCCGCTGTAACGAGTCAGGGTTCTCGACAGGCCTTAACGACTCCATGTCGAATCGTGCGACTCAGCTCATTCGGTGGCACTGACCTCGCGAGCGCCCACCATCGGTGACCGGTTGACTTGACTCACTCTGTCCGCCTGGTTGGCTTCCTCGTCGTCGACCGAACGCCCCCTGGTTTCGCGGAGTCCCACTACACAAAGCAAACAGATGCTCAGAGCAATCGCGGCGCCGACGAAGACACCCGACATCTCGAAAATCGGCAATGCAGCACCCACTGCGACTGGACCAAGCAGTGCGCCGACCTTACCGAACATCGACGCGCACCCCTGCCCCGACGATCGGATGGCGGTCGGGTAACTCTCCGGTGTGAGTGTGTAGAGGACCGCGAAGCAGCCGTTCATGAGGAAGGACATGGCGGATCCGGCCACCACAATCGCCGCGGTGGAATCGGCCATACTGAAACCGATGGCCGCAATAACGGACAGTCCGAAGAGCATTGCCAACGTGTAGCGGCGTCCCAGCCTGCTCTCCTGGACGAACGACATCGTGATCCCACCAAAGATCGCGGCCGCGTTCATAATTAGGGTGTACTGCAAGGAGTCCACCAGCGAATAGCCACGCCCGACCAGCATGCTGGGCAACCAGAGCAGAAATGTGTAGTAGACCATCTGCAGGAAGAACCAGACTCCCCAGATGCGCGCCGTGCGAGATGCAAATTGGCGTGACCAGACCGCTGTGATCGCGTGCCGCAGAGATGCTTTGTGTGCGGCGCCTGCGTTGTCGCTCTGCTCACTCTGAGCGGTGGGTCGCCATGATCCCCCAAGTGACCGGACGATCTCGCTTGCCTCGTCACCACGCCCGTTCAATTCCAACCACCGAGGCGACTCGGGCACGTTGCGTCGCATGAACAGCACATACAACGCCGGTGCGCCAGCCATCAGCAATGCCCACCGCCACCCGTCGTCGCTCAGCGGGATGATGATCAGGCCGATGAGGGTCGCCACCGGCAACCCCACCGTGAAGAAGGTGTCTCCCAGGCCGGCCAACCGTCCCCGATACTTCCTCGGCATCACCTCGATGATGTACGGGGTGAGCAACGCTGCCTCGCCACCGATGCCGATGCCGGCAAGGAAGCGAAGGACACCGAAACTCTCGGTATTCCACGCAAACGCAGAAGCCAGGGTCAGAACGGTGAACACCAGGATGGTAGTCCGCATCATGCGCGCGCGGCCGAGTCGGTCGGCAAGAATGCCCACCGACGCGACACCGATCATGTAGCCGGCCAACGCGGCGTCGCTGATCAGTCCGACGGAGAAGCTGCTCAGGTCGAAATGTTTCGAAAGAACTGGCAGCACCGCTCCGACGATCGTCAGGTCGATCGCCTCGATCATGAAGCCGACGGACGCCATAGCCCAGACGATGAGGTGCTTTCGCGACAATGGCAGGTTCTCCAGGGTCGCGGACAGAGTCCCTTGTGGCGGTGTGGTCATGGTTGTGTTTCCGCTCTGGTTGAGAGGCTGACGGTGTTGGGAGGGAGCCGGGGTCTCGCAGGACAGCGTAAGCCCGGCCGGCGGTAAGCCGATCCTGTGTGGCGAGCATCGCCGCCCGAGGATTTCCTGTTCTCAGCAGCAACTTTGCTGTTGAGATAGCTCGACTATCGTTACTTGTAGGACAACTGTCAATAGCTGTGCGGCCATTTTTCACTGTCGTGACTCGCGTGTAACAAGGCGATCGGTTCCGCCCTTCCCCTCCCGGCGACCGCATGGTAGAAATATGGCAGTTGTCCTACAAGTGACAGGAGAGATCATGGACGCCGCGCTGGTCATCCGCAATGCCGACGTGGTCACCGAGGACGGCATCCGCCGTGCCGATGTGCTGGTCGAATCCGGGATGATCGTGGCGGTCGGTCCGGACCTCACCGTCGGCTCCGCGGGCCGCACCGTCGACGCGACCGGGCACCTCCTGTGCCCGGGATTCATCGATCTGCACGCGCACTCGGCGCTGCGTCCTTTCGACGATCCGCTGCTGTCCGCCAAGGTCGGGCAGGGTTTCACCACCGAACTCATCTGCCCCGACGGGCTCGGTCCCGCCCCTCTGTCGGACGCAACGGTCGACACGCGCCGACGCTATCTGCAGGGACTCGAGCCGAGTACCAACGCGCGCTGGGACTGGCGGTCGATGGAGTCCTACCTCGACGCACTCCAGAGCGCGGCAGCCAGCGCAAACATGACGAGCTGCGTCCCCCACAGCGCGGTTCGCGAATCCGTGATGGGCAACGCGGACCGAGCTCCCGACCGGCGTGAGATGTCGGCGATGAAGGATCTCGTCGCTGACTCGCTGGCCGCCGGCGGCCGTGCGGTTTCCTTCGGCATGATCTATGCCCCCGGTTTGTACGCCGACACCGACGAACTCCGCCAGATCGCCGAGATCGCGGCCGCCTACGACGTGCCCCTGGTACCCCATGTGCGCAACGAGGCAGCCGGTGTCATCGACTCCATCTCCGAGTTCGTCCGAGTCTGCGAAGAGACTGGCGCACACCTCCATGTCTCGCACGTCAAACTCGTGGGTGTTCCGCACCTGCTGTCCGACCTCCTCCACACACTCTCCGAAGCTCAGGACCGCATCCGCTTGACCTGCGATCAGTACCCCTACGGCGCAGGAAGCACGCTGTTGTCCGCCCTTTTGCCTGGTTACGCCTTCGATGGCGGACCGCGGGCGACGCTCGAACGCGTCTCCGACCGTTCCGAACGCGAACGGATGGCGAGAGACATGCACGCCGGTCTGCCCCACTGGGAGAATCTCTTCGCCGCCTGCGGACCGGAGAACATCGTCATCACCCAGGCGGCCGGCGCACGCCGCGACACCGTGTCGAAGACCGTGGCCGCAATCGCCGACGAAACCAACACCGATCCGGCCATCGCCGTGATCGACCTGCTGCGCGACACCGAACTCGACGCATGCATGATCGACCACTACTCGACCGAGAAGGTCGTCCGCGAGATCTTCACGTCGTCGGGTGCCCTGGTCGGCTCCGACGGCGTCTTCAACCCGCATCCGCATCCGCGGTTGTACGGGACCGCGCCGAGAGTGCTGGGTCGTTACGCGCTCCGGGAACAGCTCATCACCGTTCCCGAGGCGATTCGCCGGCTCAGCACCGGCCCCGCGGAGATTCTCGGACTCACCGACCGCGGCGTCATCGCTCCCGACAAGCGCGCGGACCTGGTACTGATCGATCCGGCCCGCTACCTCGACACCGCCACTTACGACGAGCCACATAGCTTCCCACCCGGAGTCGAACTGGTGACCGTCGGTGGCGTACCGGTCTGGGAGAACGGAGCGCACACCGGGCAGCGCCCGGGAGTTGTTGACGGAGTACCACAGGCCGCTTCCACGGGTGATGTGCGATGACGACGGAAACGGCAGATGAGGCACGCACCGTCACCGACGTCGACCTCACCGCAACGCTCCTGAATCTTATCGGTGCGACCAGCGTCTCCCCGGCCGTCGAGCCGGCCGCGAAGGCGCTCTCGACGCTGCTCACCTCATCGGGCTTTGAGGTCTCCGTGGATGACTGGGGAAATGTCATCGGCCGGCTCGACTTCGGGCCCGGTCCGGTAGTTCTCTATGACGCGCACATCGATACCGTCGAGGTCGGGGACCGTTCGCGATGGCGGCATGATCCGGTCGGTGAGTTGGTCGGTGACCTCATCGTCGGGCGTGGAGCCGTCGACACCAAGGGTCCGCTGGTCGCTGCCGTCCATGCCGCACGACAGCTCGCCACTGGCTCCGATGTGACCGGAAGCCTGATCATCTCTGGCTCGGTCGATGAGGAACTCGCCGAAGGCCCGTCGCTGGGGAGAATCCTGGATCAGGTCACGCCCGATGTGGTGGTGATCGGTGAACCCTCCGACAATGTGCTGAGCATCGGCCAGCGCGGTCGCGGTGAAGTGGTCGTCGACATTACCGGGGCGTCGTCGCATTCGGCCTTCCCCGAGTCGGGTGTCAACGCCGTCGACGTGATGGCGGAGTCGCTCCTCGCTCTCCGCGACATGCCCCTTCTTACTGATCCGAATCTGGGCGTCGGTCAGCTGACACTGGTGAGCATCCAGTCGAGTCCCTATCCGAGCCAATCGACCGTCCCGGCCGGCTGCGTGGCGGTGTTCGATCGACGCACGGTGGTCGGCGAAACCGAGGATGAGGTTCTCGCCGAGATCCGCGCGGTGGTCGAGCCGATCGCGCATCGCCACGGCGCCGGCGCCGTCGTGCGCCTCGCCCGTGCGTCCTGGCGCACCTGGCGGGGGCATGAGGTGGACGCTCCGGTCTTCGCGCCGGCCTGGCATCAGGTGGCCGACTCTTGGCCTGTTCGCGCTGTAGTCCCAGCATTGGACGGTCGCGGATTCGATTCGCGAACAACAACGTGGCAGTTCTGCACGCACGGTTCCGAGAGTGCCGGTCGACGAGGCATTCCCACCATCGGGTACGGACCGGGCCGCCCGGACGTGGCCCACACCGCCGACGAAGCGATCTCGCTGTCGGAGCTACGCCAGGGCGTCGACGGCTACCACGCCATCTTCACTGCCCTTCTGGGCTCATCGTGAGGTGCAGCGATTACTGTTAGGGCCGATCAGCTCTCGCGACGACGCCGTAGCTGGAAGATGAAGGCATCCGCGGCAAGCCATGCCTCGCTGCGGTTCACGATCTGTCCCGACTCGTCGCGGGTCAGTTCGCTCAACTGCAGGAGAGCGGGTGCGTCGTCCCCGCCGAACCTCTTGGCCATCTCCGTGTCGGGGATCATCGGCGTGATGGTGCAATCGGAGTATGCCGCCTGGTCACGCTGCAACAGCAGATCCAACACGGATCCGACGAAGTCTCGGCGCATCTCACCGGTGCTCATCACCTCGTCCGGAATGTAGTCGACGATCCAGGCGACAACCCGCCCATCGATGAGTTTGGTGCGGCTGACCCGCGTAAAACCTTCTGTCTCGTCGAAGATCTCGGTCAGGTCGTCGTCACCAACCCCGAGGTGGACGATCTCCACATTGCCAGTGTCGATCGGCCGCCCGGAATTGGAGGCGAAGGTGTCAAACGACACCAGCCGGTCGAGACCCGAGTGGATGGATTCCGGCCGGGGCAACACCCACGAGCCGGAGCCACGGACGATGCGGATGTAGCCGGCGTCCTTGAGCCCCTGCATCGCCGTGCGGATGGTGACGCGCGAGGCTCCGAAGATCTCGCAGAGTTCCGTTTCGGAGGGCATTTTGTCGCCCGGCTGAAGTCGTCCGGACAGGATGAACTCGGCGAGGATGGTCTCGCGGATCTCCGACTGCAACGGCCGACGAGCACGAATACGTGAGATGTCCTTGCTCACCGACGTTCTCGCCGAGGATGCCATCCCTACCTCCCTCAATTGCCAAACGTGTGACCGCCGGCGCGGCGTGCACCGTGCCCGCAGCGTAACAGACGAAGAGCAATAAGTATCTTGACAGTTGTTATACAACTTACTACTCTTCCGATTAGACCCGAAGGAGAAATCACCGTGCGCGAACCCCGGCTTGTGTCCAATCCCCTCTACGCGCCGTCGCAGGTCACCCCACGGACGGCCGAACCCTCGCATTTTCATCACTCCTTGCCGGGTTACGCCCCCACGCCGCTGATCGACGCGCCACACGCAGCCCAGCGACTCGGGGTCGCTTCTGTCCACGTCAAGGACGAATCGGCCCGACTGGGAATGCCCTCGTTCAAGGTGCTGGGCGCCTCCTGGGCCACCTATCGCGTCCTGCTCCGTCACCTCGGTGCGACGAGGGAAGAGATTCCGACGTTGGACGCTCTCGCCGCTCGTCTGACCAACTCCGGCATTCGACTGTGCGCGGCCACCGACGGCAACCACGGCCGCGCCGTCGCGCGAATGGCACGCCTGCTCGGACTGAGTGCGGCGATCATCGTGCCGGGCGATATGGTCGGCGAACGAATCGAAGCCATCCGTGAGGAAGGCGCGACGGTCGAGGTGATCGAGGGGGGGTATGACGATGCAATCCGCCGCAGCGCCGAACTGGCGTCGGAGACAACGCTCATTGTCTCCGACACGTCCTGGGACGGATACGTCGATCCGCCGGGATGGGTGATCGACGGCTACTCGACCATGCTTTCCGAGATCCGGCAGCAATTCCGCGACGCCGGTCTGTCCGCCCCGACGATCGTCGCCGCCCAGATCGGTGTCGGGGCGTTCGCCGCCGCGGTCGCGCGCGGGTTCGCGACCGAATCGCAGGCGCGCCTGGTCGGTGTGGAACCCACACAGGCCGACTGCGTCACCTCGAGCATCGAGCAGGGCGGTGTCACCACCATCCCCGGCCCCCAACTGTCCATCATGGCCGGACTCAATTGCGGCACACCGTCGATCATCGCGTGGCCCGACGTCTCCGCCGGCTACCAGACCTTCGTCACGATCACCGACGAGCAGGCAGCTGACGCCATGCGACTCCTCGCGTCCGACGGCGTCGTCTCCGGTGAGAGTGGCGCCGCCGGACTCGGCGGGTTGCTCTGCCACCGCGACGAGCTCGGTCTGGGGCCCGACGACTCGGTTCTCGTGATCTCCACCGAAGGCGCCACCGACCTTCAGAACTATCGCGCCATCGTCGGCGACGCGGCTGCACGACTCGACCTCGACGTCCACCAGCACGAAGGAGCGCTTCGATGACTACCACCGAGGAAGCAACGCTGTCCGTTGATTCAACCCGGTTGTGGCAGACGCTGTCCGATCTCGGTTCGATCGGTGCGTTCCACGATGCCGATACCGGGCTGAACGGTGTGTGCCGACTGGCGCTCACCGACGCGGACATCGCGGGCCGCAAACTGGTCGTCGGATGGATGCGTGCGGCGGGACTGTCGGTGCGCATCGACGCCGTCGGCAATGTCTACGCCCGCCGCTCGGGACTCGACGACACCCTGGCCCCGGTGATGGTGGGCAGCCACATCGACAGCGTCGCCACCGCCGGACGGTTTGACGGATGCCTCGGAGTGCTCGGCGGACTCGAGATTGTCCGCACTCTCAACGACCACGGCCTCACGACACGACGGCCTATCGAGGTGGCAATCTTCTCCGAGGAAGAGGGCGCCCGGTTCGGCACCGACATGCTCGGAAGCGCCACCGCTGCAGGGCGGATCCCGTTGACCGAAGCCCGGGGCCGCACCGACCGCGACGGTGTCACCTTCGGCGAGGAGCTCGACCGCTACTGCCTTGTCGGGCAGCAATCCGTTCCCATGCCGACCGCCCCGCACGCCTATCTCGAGTGCCACATCGAACAGGGACCCATCCTCGAAACACATCGATCCGAAATAGGTGTGGTCAGCGGTGTGCAGGCGATCACCTGGCTCGAGGTCGAGATCGCCGGGCGCGCAGCACATGCCGGTGCGACGCCCGACGCGCTGCGGCATGACGCCGAACTCGCGGCCGCGCTGATCCGCGTCCATCTCGACGAAATGGTCAAGTCCAGCGAATACGGGGCCATGCTGGCCACCGTCGGCCGCCACGAGACGCTGCCCAACCTCATCAACATCGTGCCGTCCCATGTGCTGCTCACCATCGATCTGCGCAATCACGACGGAGTCGATATGAGCCGTGCGGAAGATGACCTGACCGAATTCTTCCGTGACGTCGAGAGGCGGGTGGGCGTGACGATCACCAGCCGAACGACAGCGAAAACCCCGCCAGTGCACTTCCCGGAGGCAATGCAGGATCTTATCGAGAAATGCGCGGCGAACCTTGGACTACGGCATGAGCACATCACCTCAGGCGCCGGGCACGACGCGGGGGAGATCGCGGCACTATGCCCCGCGGGGATGATTTTCGTGCCGGGTCTCTACGACGGCATCAGCCACAATCCACGCGAGTACTCCACCCCTCAGGCGTGCGCGAACGGCATCAATGTGCTCATGCAGGCAGTTCTCGAACTGAGCGCCCACGAGTAGCCGATGGTGGCACACAGTTGTTCGTCGGTAGAGGGTTCCCGGCCGATCCGGGCTTGTCGGCTGTGAAGATGATCGGGGTCCCGCGGTGGCGAGTTCGGCGCAGACCGGCTCGACCCTGACCAGCCGGTCCGCTTCGTCGATCCATCTCAGTCGGCGTCGATGGTGCGTGTCGCGGAGTCGACGACCAGGTTCGGTCCAACACCGGTGATCCGACCCCGTCGGCAAAAACATCTGCTAGCCGGACCGGGCCCGTGGCAGCAATCGGCGTTTCGAATGACCAGTTCACCGTCATATCTTGCCGAGAGACTGTAGGACAACTGCTATGCACCTATCGTGCTCCCGGGACTCGGAAAGAGAAGGAGGCCGAGGCGCCAGCGCGGTGAGTCGATCACCTCGTCGACGTGCATTTCTTTTGTTTGAGGTACGGGATTGTAAAGAGATGGCGGACGGGCTATTGGACTATTGACAGTTGTCATACAAATTGCCAGGGTGGCTGTACGTCCACGAGGTGGGCCGCATGCGCCGAGAAATCCACGGCCGGTCTGAGACTGCCGTGTGGGGTGAATTCGAGGCGCGATCACCGCTCATGTGATGGCGGTCCGGCTGACAATGGCGAAGAGCGTGTCTCACGTAGGAAGTTTCTTGAAGCAGGTGAGTGCGGCGGCGAGGTGGAGGAATCCGGTGAAGTGTTCGCCGTGGCGTTCGTAGCG
>NZ_WXYH01000095.1:0-9221 GCF_009872365.1 Rhodococcus sp. T7 | reverse complement strand
ACTCGGCAGCAACCAGATCGAGGACCACGCAATCAGTATCGTCCATCTGTCAAGCATGTGCCGTTGCAGTACTAATCCGGGATCAGGACCGCAGGTCCCAGCCATTGGCACACCAGCAGTGCGAGTTCGACGGCCAGTCGATCTCCGGTGAAGTCCTTGCCCCGTACTTCGGCCGCCCGTTTCACGCGGTACTTCACCGAGTTGTGGTGCAAATCAAGCTCTTTTCCGGCGGCGACGTTGCTCAGGTTGTGGGCGAGATAGACCCGCACGGTCTCGCGCAACCGGGCCGAGTTCTCGTTGTCGGCAGCCAGCCCGCGCAGAACGCCGCGCACCCAGGCGCGGGTGGCCACCAGGTCCTCGACCAGCAGGGCAACCGTCGATACCCCGGGTTCGTCGTAGGCGGTCACCGCCGGCGCGTTCTGCCCTGCCGCGATGGCCACGGCTCGCGCGCGTTGTGCTTGACCGTGGGACTGCCGGAACCCGTCGATTCCTGTGGCCGCAGCACCGAGAGCCACGACCAGCCCGGGATGCCGACGCTCGAGGAAGTCGCACATCTCCCCCTGCGTACGCTCGGGGTGAGATCGTGAGCCGAGTGGAATCCACACCCAGCCGGTCAGTCGGTCTGCGGCCACGAACAGCGGGTCGGCTACCCCGCCCAGGTAGTTGGCGAAATCGTGTGCCGCAGATTCGATTCGGGCCAGCATCTCGCCCGATTCGGTGTCGGAGCTCCAGACGATCGCGGCCAGGTGACTCTGCTGCAGAACATAACCCAGGGCGGCACCGGCGTCAGGAAGTGCGTTGCCCGCCAGGATCTCCTGAACACGCACGGCCCGGACACTGCTCCGATGCGCGAGCCACCGTTCCCTTTCGCGCTCGTACACGGCCACCACCTGCTGTGACACCCTGTCGATGTAGACAGACATGACCGTGATGATGCGTTCGAGTACTGGCACACTGAGTTCCGGCTGCACCGAAGCCGAACGCAGTTCGTCGAAAACCAGTCCGAGCAAATTGGTTTGCCCCAGGCGATATGCACGAACCAGCGCGTTGACGGGAACGCCATGCTGGGCAAGCCTTCTCGCGTACTCCATGGCCGCGGCGGGCGCGTCCAAGTCCTCGGGAGCGATGTTGTGCTGCAAGGTGTGGAAGATGGTGTCGAGGTTGCCTTCCACACTTGCCCCGAGTAGGTCGAACAACTGGCGATCCGTCCGTAGATCCGGGATCTCCGCGTAGAGCACGCTGGTGATGTCGGCCGTCAGCGACACCAGTCGTTCGTTGAGCGAACGCGCGATTCTGGCAACGAGCAGTGCGGCTCGTTCCTCGTCTGATGCCATGGGAAGACAATATCGGTCTTCGGCGCCGATGGACGAAGAATCTCCTCAACCATCACCTCAGGCGTGCTCTACCTGGATATTTGCGATTCGGTGCATCGAATTTTCGCGGCCTTCTCCTGAGACACTATTTGTTCTCACCGGACAACATAATGCGCATTCTTGATTCTTCGAGGACGTCGTCACGGTCTCGAGAGTTTCCTATCGTGGAGTCGTTCGGTCACCCCCCCGGCCGCCACAGACGAAGGAATCAACCTTGAACGACCCAAACAGTTTCCGAGGAAGAACCACGGTCATGTCCGGCGGAAGTCGCGGCATCGGCCTGGCGATTGCGCGCGCGATCGCACGTCGCGGTGGGAATGTCGTCCTGCTGGCCAAGACCGGCACTCCCGATCCCCGGCTGCCCGGAACCATCCACACCGCGGTCAGCGAGTTGACCGAACTCGGCGGACACGCTCTTCCAGTGGTCGGAGACGTCCGCAACGACGACGACATCGCGCGGGCCGTCGATCTCGCCGTCGACCACTACGGCGGCATCGACATCGTGATCAACAATGCGAGCGTGCTCGACCTGTCACCGACCGAAGACCTCACACTCAAACGATTCGATCTGATGCAGCAAGTCAACGTTCGCGGCACCTTCGCATTGACTCGCGCCTGCCTGCCCTATCTTCAGAAGTCCGCCAATCCGCACGTGATGACGTTGTCGCCTCCCTTGAATCTGTCCGAGCAGTGGCTGGGTGCGCACCCGGGTTACATGCTGGCCAAATACGGAATGACGTTGGCAGGGTTGGGTATCGCAGCCGAGTACCGGAACATGAACCTGTCCAGCAACTGCCTGTGGCCTCAGACCACGATCGCCACCGCGGCAGTCGGCAACCTCCTCGGCGGCCGGGAAAGCCTGCACCACTCGCGCTCACCCGAGATCATGGCCGACGCGGCAATCGAACTCCTCAGCCGCCCCGCCGGCACCGACACCGGTAGAACCCTCCTCGACGTCGAGGTCCTCGCGGAGGCCGGTGTGTCCGACTTCGCGAAATACGGCGGTGAGCGACCACTGACAGTCGACATCTTCGTCGACGGACCGGATCTCGCGAAACACGGGGTAAGCCCGACTACGTGAGTGGGCACTGCCCGCCCGGACGGCCGTGAGTACTGTGCGCCAGTCAATGGCTTTGCGCCCCGGTCGATCCGACACCACACGTTCTGTCGAATGCGGTCGGCGCCGTTGCTGTCCAGTTCGGTCGATCGGCGGTGCCGGGCGGGTGTGCCCGGGGTTCGCCGCGCCCCGCGAGAAGGAACGACAGGTGAAGGAGGCGGCAGCGGGCGAACCCCGTCAGCGAGTGCTCTCGTATCGTCCGGTTCATCACCCCTTTCTCGATTACCTACAGGAAACGCATTCTTTTACCTACAGGAAACGCATTCTTTGCCGGTGCCGTCTCACGATCGGCGCATGTCGGGTCCGGGCTTTCTCCGGTCTCGGAGGCGAGCGCTGCGTTGCCCGGACTCCGGGTGCCGGTGGGGCCGACACCGTCCACCATTCCGAGGCGGGCGGAACAGGGCGTGGCGGACCGGCCGGAGCGGTGGCCACCTGTGTGAGCAGGACTACGGCCTGCGGCGTGAGTGCGTCGGCGAGGATGCGATCCGAGTCGGCCACCAGCACTGCGTATTCGAGTTCGTGCCACGGCCACACTTCCTCGCGTGCCGCGCGCTCCCCGTTGTCGGTGGCATTCACCTCTGCGACTCTGATCGCCGATGTCATCGTTTTTCACCCCCTTCCAATCCGGGTGCCTCGATCAGGCGTCGATGGCCCTCCTGTCCGAATGCCCGTTGCTGATTTCGATCTTGCGGGGCTTGGCCTTCTCCGCGACCGGGATCGACACCCGCAGCACCCCCGCGTCGTAGCTGGCCTCGATCTTGTCCGCGTCAAGGTTCTCACCGAGGAACAACTGCCGGCTGAACACCCCGCGCGGACGCTCGGCGGCGACCATCTCGCGGTTCTCGTCCAACGCGGCCCGTTCGGCGCGCACCGTCAGGGTGTTCTTCTCGACGTCCAGATCGAGTGAGTCGGCCTCGACACCGGGTAGATCGAACTCCACCACGAACCGGTCCTCTTCACTCCACGCATCCATCGGCATCACTGTCGGCCGGGCCGCGGTACCGAGGAGTTGCTGCGTCAGACGGTCGAAGTCGCGGAAGGGATCCGTCCGCATCAACATGATGTCCACCTCCTGAAACCCTCTAATTCCACCAGGTAAACTCCAGCAGATGCTGTAGATTCGTTATAGCACCAGCCGTAGAACTTGACAAGACGCTGTGCAAAAAAATTTCTCGATCAGAGTGGAAGTGGCCGATGAATACGGCCTCACGACTCCTGACCGCCCTTGATGTTCCGAGCATTAACCAACCGGTAGCGGGACGGCGGGTTGACGCGCTCCAAAGACTCGCCTCCCGCATTCCTGGCACTCGACGAAATCGAGTGCTAAATTCCAGATGCACAGTGATGGTAGTCCCGCCGAGGTGGCGGGCCATTCAAATGATCATGGGAGGTGTGTTGCTGTGCTGCGTTTCGATCCCTTCACCGACGTCGATTCGTTGACCCAGACTTTGCTGGGACTTGATTCCGGTTCGTCTCGCCGTCCGCGGTTCATGCCGATGGACCTCTACAAGGTCGACGACCACTACGTCCTGCATGCCGATCTGCCCGGGATCGACCCCGGCTCGATCGACATCGATGTGGACGCCGGCGTGCTGACCCTGGCCGCCCACCGGAGCCAAGCGGAAGACGGTGTTCAGTGGTTGACGTCGGAGAGATTCAGTGGCCGCTACCGGCGCCAGGTATCGCTCGGTGAGGACATCGACGTCGACCGCATTTCGGCGAGCTACGACAACGGTGTTCTGAGCGTGATCCTGCCGGTCGCCGAACGAGCGAAGCCGAGGCGGATCCAGATCACCCGCAAAGACTCGCCCGTGGAGTGCGTTGAGCGCACCCCCATCGATGCCTGATCCAGCTCCCCGCTCGCCTCGGGTTCGGTCCGGCGAGGAAACGGCACCGCCGGACCGAACCTGAGGCAGGACATGCATATTCGATCCCCTGCGCACCACCGAGGACCTGAAAAGTGACTGTCGCTCCCGCCCAGTTCCGACCCGATCCCCCCAGTTCCGGACGACGACCGTCTTGGCGCACCGGCCCATCTCGCTCTCTCGGCGAATATTGCAACGACCTCTCGATCATGCTGGGCTCGCTGTCGATCGTGATGTTCTGGACGTTCGGATTCGGAATTCTGCTCGGTGCCGGTGCCGTCGCTGCCGGAATCGTCGCCAACCGGCACCCCGCGGTCGAGGGAAACGAGCCGAAGGCACTGGAAGCGCTGCTCGGCACTCTCGCCGGAGCCTTCGGAATCGCCGCCGGTCTCGTCTTCCTCGCCGCAGCCCTCCCCCAACTCTGAGATAGCAAGCCCGGTGGACGGTGCCGTACCGGATCGTCGCTCGCAGCCGCGCGGCGACAGCGGTCGGCAAATTCGCATCGGAAAGGCGCCGTGGGTAGTCGAACGCTGTTACGGGTACCCGGACGGCGGGCGACGCCGACCACTGTCGGGGCAGCGGTCGGCGTCGAACCGACGTTGAACCGTGGTGCATTCGGCGTACGGGTGCATCCGACCGAGAGGGTGTAGATATCGTGCCACGCATTGAGAACAACCCCGACAATGGCGGGAGTTCTGAGCTCGAGCCGGACGACGATCCAATCCGGTGGCCGGATCCGAGTCCGTTGGACCTGTGGTGGCAGCGGGTGATGTCCGAGAGCATTCGGCGGACTCGGGACCGAGCCACACCGCCAGTGGTTCCACGCGGGCCGAGGGTCTCTCGAGGTCGAGATTCCTACCCTCTCGCAAACTGACCGGTCGGATCCACAATTTGGTCGGCGATCCGGCCGCGGGTAAGCACGCCCGGCTCGGTGTCACCGAACAAGGAGGCTTCATGAACATCTCAGCGCTCACCCTTGCCGTGCTGCGCGTGCAGTACACCGTCGTGCGATATCCCCTCCGCCTGATCGACGACCAAGTGATCGCACACCTGGCGCCCGCGGCACCGGCCAGGCGGCTGTATCGGGGCGGCCTCGGCCTGCTCGATGGTGTCGCCGGCACTGTTCTGGGTCACCGGGACCGTGCCGACCACGCCGCACCCGGTGTTGCCGATGCCCGCACATCAGATGCCGCTCCTGCTGCCGTCGCAACCACTGGCCGGGCCGCGACGGTCGAGAACACCGAGCTGAACGAGAAGGCATCCCAGAAACTCGACACCGATACGCTCGCAGAGCATCTCAAAGAGGTGAAGCCGCACCCACGCGGGCATGCGGCAGCCGCCGACACGACCGATCCGGCGACCACCAAAATTCTGACCGAACTCGCGGACGCCGCGAGCACCGAACCCGACACGACGCTGACCGGCGAACTGGCCGACCGCGTAGCCGCACTCTCGCGCGCCGAAGCCCCGCCACCGGGCGTCGAAACGAACCCGGCCGGCGAGCACCACTGACGACCATCAGCGCCTCGCAAAGCGATACGCGGAAGTGCCCCGCATCGGCATCGATGCGGGGCACTCCTATTGGGGGACTGAAGAAGCAGCTGTTGGTTATCCGCGGGAGAGTCCGGGCTGAGTCTGGATCTGCCCGAGGTTGCCCTTGGTCTTGCCGACCGTCCATTCACCGTCCGCACCGCACACCAGGGCGCCGTTGCGGTCACCGGGCTTGCCGTACGTCACCGTCTCGTTGCCCTGCGAGTCCGTGTTCACGATCGGGCACGGACCACCGGTGGGACCGTTCGGTCCGATCGGCTCGGCATGAGCGACGGAAGCCGCCCCCACCGCACCGAGGACCGAGAATGCTGTGAAGCCGACGGCGGCGAAGGTTCGGCGGGCGTTGATCATTAACGTTTCTCCTGAGGATGTCGGGGAGTGCTGCGGTGACAGGTACAACCTTGCCCGGCCCGGATCCAGACGTGAACCACTCCCAGGGGGCCGTTCGGGCACCCCGGGAGTGGAGGTACGCACCCCACCCGAGGGTGGACCTCAGCGAATCTTCGGGTTTGCCGCTTACGGCGTGCGGAAGCCCCGGAAGGTCACCTGCTTGCGCGTCCGGAAGCCGAGCCGCTCGTACAGGGCGATCGCGCGACGGTATTCTTCTCAGCCACGTGCAGGAAGGGGCGTTCGCCACGAGCAGTGATCCGCGCGACAAGCGCACTGACCACCCGGGCAGCGTGACCTCGTCCGCGTGCCTCGGGGGCGGTGCAGACGGCGCTGATCTCGGTCCATCCCGAGCAAAGTGTGCGTGGCGAGATCGCAGTGATTCGCCCACCGGGTCGTCGAGTGCGGCGGCGTCGCGGCGATCTATGGCACTACCTTTCTCCTGCGGTCGGGGTGCGAACCCAGTGTCGACCACGGTGGGGGAGGTGCTTCTCATCGGCGACGTGGTGATCCAGACCGGGTTCTCCATCGACCTCACGGAGACCCACGCTCGGGGCGTCAGGGACGCGGACCAGGGCCCAGACAGGGGTTCGGCCGGGAATGCTCTCGCACTCTCGGCCGGATCTCTGCTTCTCGAGCTTTTCATCGTTGCCGATGACCAACTCGATCCGCAACTCTCAATTTACTCGCCCACAGCGGGCGTCCGCAATAGCCGGGGTCTCCAAATGTCACGTCTACCTGCACGTGAATTGATGTGCTTCCGCCAGACGACCCGACCGGGGCGTTCGTCCTGGCTAGGGCAGAGAGTGCGCAGAGTCCCCGTCCCCGACATCCCGATGCACGAGTTCGAACCATGCACTGGGTCCGCCGTGGATATGCGGATCCGGGTAGCACAGGGCCAAACTTTGCCCGTCGAACGCGGTGAACCATTCGTGCCAGGAAATGTGTTCGAGTCCCGCGGTGCCGTGGCCGGGGAGGTCGATGCGCAGGACACCTGCGCTGCCGGCGGTGGCCGTGTTTGCCATTCGCGCCGGTGCGCCGTGGTGAGCCTCGACCCAACGACGAATCTCGTCATGATCAGTGGTGATGTGTCGATGCGAAGTCTGTATGGTCATCGGTCGGTTCCTGGGTCGCAGTCATCCCCGGCAGGGGTGTTCTCGAATAGGTGGATTCCCGTCTTACCCACAATGGCAGCAGCCGAATCCAGTGGGCAATCGCGAGCGCGCGCACCGGACGTGATCGTTTGCCCCTACCGATCCACGGGTACGCGACCGCAAGGCAGCTGACCGAGCACGGGAGGACGGAGCGTGACCGGAGACGTAGAGAAGCGCTGGTCCGACCCCACCACCCTCCGCCGGGCCGGGTGGTACGTGGCAGCCGTGATCGCTGTCGCGATGGCCGTCATGGTGATCACTCTCGTTTCGGCCGGCACCGACAATCAGAGCTGCGCCGACAGACAACCGGTGGCGTGCTCCGATGTGGGCCCCTACGTTCTGGTGTTCGTGCCCACCGGCGTCCTGCTGCTCGGCGGTCTCGGTGCCTTCGCCAATGCCTACCGCGCCTGGCGAAGCGGAGGTACCTGGCCGATCTGGCACGGTGCCGGATGGATATTGCTGACCTTCATGCTGATCTACCTCGGGATGTCCGCGCGCGTCTTGGCGTCGTAGACCCCCGCCCGACCAGCAGCGGCGAGACGACGTGTGCGAGTCAGTCCTCGTCGAAATCGTCGAGCTCTGCCAGTGCGGTCCACAGACCATCCGCGGCCAAGGCGATGGCAGGCCAGGCACTCGACGAGGGGTGATGCCGTCGGACTGCTTCCTTGAAGGACGCGAGGCGTGTGCGGGTATCGGGCAGCGCGGTTTGCACGACGTGAAGGTAGGAATCTCGGTGATGGGCCGGATCCCACCTGAGTTCGTCGAATGCGGCCGAGAATGCCTCGATCAGCGCCGCTGCTTCGCGCCGAAGTTGCTCCGGAACAAACACTTCCGGCCGTCCGTCGGGGGTGGTGAGCGCCTCGACTGAGGCCTCCAATATGGACACGTGCAGCAACGTGTCGTCGAGAACCGTTGCTATCGGCTGGTATACCCGCGATCCGCCGACCCTGGTCCAGCCGGCGCTGCGCATGTTGCCACGCAAGCTTTCCCTGCCCTCGCTCAACGCAGCGCCTGCGCCGGTCGATTTGTCCAGATCCCACACCCGTTGCCTTTCTCGATCACTGTCGTGCCGGCCCGACCGAAGGCCTTCGGCAAGATCCGCGAGCAGAACGGAGAGTTCCTCGGCGCGTTGCAGAATCAGATCGCGGGCTGGTGAAAGCATGTCGGGAGGCAGGACGAGGGCGTTGACGGCGACACCGACGAGCACACCCAGCGTGACATCGAGGATGCGATGGAACACCAGGGCCGCATTTGTGGCCGAGCCGTACAGCAATACCAGTAGCGCGGTGATCGCTACCCACATTCCGTCCGGCGCCAGCCATCGGCTGCGGCCGAGGAGCGTACCGACTGCGACCGCACCTGCGATGGCGGCGAGTTCAGGCAACGTGCGCGCCGCCAATGCAGCCACGAGCACACCGAGCACGACGACCGCGACCTGACGTGCGGCAGCCACGACCGAACTGCGGACCGTGGTGCCGATGATGAACAAGGCCGCGTAGGGCGCAAGGAATGCCTCCGGGCTACGAAGCACCCGATCGGCCAGCAACCAGGCGATCAACACCGCCGCCGTGCACTTGAAAGCGGACACCGTGCCTGGTTGCTGTAGGACACCGCGCAACCGGGTCCAGCCACCCGCGCGAGGTCGCGGCGTCCGTGCCTCGGTTCGTGCGGGACGAAACCATCTCATGTCAAACGCGGGTTGCGTCCATGAAGATGGTGTACGAGCTGGGGATCGGAAGTACCGGCGTGTCGTAACCAGAAGATAGGCGGTCAT
>NZ_WXYH01000094.1:0-9372 GCF_009872365.1 Rhodococcus sp. T7 | reverse complement strand
GTGAGGACGGTGCGGGCCCGTCCCAGGTCGCGGCGCAGGGCGTCGTGCAGGATCCCCATCATCCGGGTGTCGGCGGGAGCGGCCCGATCGGTGCTCATTGCGGGTCGCCTGCTTCGAGGAGTGTTCTCGCGTGCTCGAGGTTGCTGCGGACGTCGCGGGCGTACAGTTTCGCGACGATTCCGTCGGCGAGTGCGCCGAATATGCCGCCGAGGGACCCGGATTCCTGGTGATAGGTGACCCGGGTGCCCCGGTCGGTGGATTCGAACAGGGTTTCGGTCTCGTACGGGACCGGACTGTCGGTGCCGCGGCGGCGCAGATACTTGCCCTGCTCGATGTCGGTGAGTTCCTCGGTGATCTCGAGTTGCCGGCCGGCGACCTCGACCACACCGTGCACGACCGAGCCGACCTCACCGGCCTGACCCGAGACCAACTCGTACGAGATCACATTGGTCATGAACAGCGTCACGTTGCCGGGATCCTGAATGAAAGTGAAAACTTCCTCGATGGGGCGGTCGATGACGACGGATTCCTCGGCGACAATCATGATGACTCCAGTCTGGAAAGGGGGTTCATTGCTGGGACTCGCAGTAGTGCGGCGCCCTGCTCGACCTGGTTTTCACGATCGCTGGCGCAGCATCATCTCCCCGAGGGCGATGTCGTATTCGCCTGTCGTGTTGTCGAATCGGACGCTGTAGGTGGTGGGGTAGTAGGCGGTGTGCTGGTAGGCCTGCGGCTGCTTTACGGGCTCTTGAATCGTCGGCCTGGTCAACAGCCACGCGTGGGTCATCATCGGCTCCATGAAGGTGTAGTTCCCGTCCCAGGACCCGTTGATGAACGTCTGGGTGAAGTCGTAGATGCCCGGGATCATTCCGGCGGTCGCGTCCATCCAGTGCACCCCCATTAACGGCACTGCCAGCTCGGATGCGAGCGGCCCGGGCGGGGTGATGTAATCGCGGGGGATGTACTTGCCGTCGGGCAGGTGTGCGGCGCGGGCCGCGTACTCCGGTGCGGCGGGATCGATCCCCATGGTCGAGGACATGTCGGTCATGTAGAAGTGCATGTCGAAATGCGGTTTGCCGAACAGGATCTCGGGTTCGTGTCCGTGCGGGTTCCAGTTGAGCATGACGTGGTCGAATACCGTCGCCGACGCCTGCTCGGGTAAGCCAAGCATGAACATCGCACTGGTGTCGGGCAGCCCCTCCAAGGCAGCCGCCGACATCCGGAGACCGACCGCGGTCGGCTCACCCCGCGTGTCCACGGTGGTGTAGATCCTCACCGTCCCATGGCCGACGCTCTGCGACGAGCCGAAGTAGGTGCGGATCTCCTCCGGTCCGGCGGCGGCCGCGCCGCACCCGGCCACGGTGACGCAGGCCGCGAGCAGAAGTCCCAGCAAGCGGTGCATTCGATGATGTCGCATGATGTGGCCACCTTGTCGAGATCGGTGCCGGCCCCTTTCAGGGTCCGCACAAGCTTTCCTTGCACGCGCGCCGCGCGATCGTCACGAGATCCGCGCGCAGCGCACGGGCGAGCAGCGGAGCAACCATCGGCAGCATCAGTCCGCCCGGCCGCGTCGTCGCCTCCACCGCCCACTCGATGCGCACACGGGTGCCTAACACCACCGGCTCGAAGCGCATCTCGTAGACACCCCCGAAGGGCTCGCTGAGCACGGCATTGACGGTCCGCCGCGGGCGATCGAACACGGTGTAATCCGAGGTGCCCTGCACGGTCAGCGGACCGATGCGCAGGACCATCGAGTACCGGGGTGTGCCATCGGCGCGGATGTGGTAGTCACGCACCGCCGCAACCCGTTTCGACAGGTTCACCAGATGCTGCCCCTGATCTGCGAAGAAGTCCCAGGTCTCCTCAGGGTCGAATGGGAAGACCATCTCGGCGTGAACCGTCCGGCTCATCACGCTCAACTCCAGTGTCGAATGCCGCGATACGGAACTTGTGACTGGACCCAGTGTGGGTCGGCGGTGCGTCCCCGGACCATCCCTCACGTGGGGGATATTAAGAGCTTGTCTCATGTGGGAAGTTTCTTGAAGCAAGTGAGTGCCGCGGCGAGGTGGAGGAATCCGGCGAAGTGCTCGGCGTGGCGTTCGTAGCGGATGGTCAGACGTCGGTAGCCGGTGAGCCAGGCGATGATGCGTTCGATCTTCCACCGGTATCGGCCCAGCCGGTCGTTCCTCTCGATTCCGCGGCGGGCGATGCGTGGGACAATTCTCTCTTCGCGCAGCCACCGGCGGTGCTTGTCGTAGTCGTAGCCCTTGTCGGCGCGAAGCTTTCCGGGTTTGCGACGGCGCGGCCCTCGTCGGGATTTCACCGCCGGGATCGCGCTGACCATCGGTTGCAGCAGGGTGCTGTCGTGGGTGTTCGCCGCGGACACATCGACGACCAGCGGGATGCCGTTGGCTTCGGACAGGACGTGGATCTTCGACCCCTTCTTGCCGCGATCGACCGGACTCGGCCCGGTCAGCGATCCCCCTTTTTCGCCCGGACGCTCGCGGCGTCCAGGATCGCGGCCGTCCAGTCGAGTTCACCGGCGCTTCCGAGCCGGTCGAGCACCTCGCGGTGCAGTCTCTCGAACACCCCGGCCGCCGCCCAGGCGGTAAATCTTCGGTGCGCGGTAGGCACGGTGACCCCGAACGAGGGCGGCAGATGCCGCCACGCACATCCGCTGGTCAGCACGTACACGATCGCGGTGAACACCGCCCGATCCTCCAACGGCGCACTGCCGCCTCCCTGTGGCCGTGCGGCGAATCGCGGAATCAACGGTTCGACGATCTCCCACAACGCATCCGGCACCAACCGCAGTGACAACCCATCTAACACGCGTCACATTATGTCCCATACGCCACTTCATCCACATGAGACACGCTCTAAGCAGGCCCTCGACCAGCGGATACTGGTCACATGACGTCGGCCCGGGGAGGCCGAATTGCTGCGCGTGGGCGGGTAGGAGTTCCTGCCCCATCCCCAAGGTGGGCGGGACGTTTCCGACTTTGATTCTCGACGCGCGTTGCAGTGGCCCGGGAGAGGTCCTCAGGCGAACGGGTGTCGACAAACCCGAGTGGTCGACTACTCCGCAACGTTAGCCTTGTCAGAAGAATCCCGTGCGGCGCTCGCCCATGTTCCGCGCGACAACGTGCAGGGAGTTGAGATGCCCGATCGCAGCCCCACCTCGACCCCGATCGCGCCGCCGAACGACGCCACGAAGGCGCAACTCGTCCAGTGGGCTCTCGACCGCCTCAACGCCCAGGACGTCGACAGCCTGCGTGGTAGTTTTTGGACCGCCGACTCCACCGTGCACTTCCCGACCGGGACGTGTCGCGGGAGCGCCGAGATCGCCGCCTACTTCGAGCAGGTCTTCGCCGCCGTCACCGACTTCACCTTCGAGACGGTCTCGATCGCCGAGTCCGGCGATGACGTCTTGGTCCACTGGCATTTGACCGGACGGCACGTCGGCACCTTTGTCGGCATCGCCGCCACCGGGCGGCGAATCGATTTCGAGGGATTCGACCACTTCGTCGTTCAGGACGGGAAGGTCGTCACGAACACGGTGCGCTACGACCAAATGGAGTTCGCCCGCCAGATCAAGCTGCTACCGCCCGACGGATCAATTGCGGATCGCGCGTTGAAGGCTGCCTTCAACGCCACAACGCGTGTAGTCGGCATCGTTCGACGTCGTTAGCTCGCGATCACAGGTGACTACCCGGCTCGCAAATTCTCGACGTACGGCAGATCACCGTTCGCAGACACTGCAACTCGCGTCGAAAATCAAAGTCGGAAAAACCCTGGGCCACTACTCACAGCTATATCGGTGGAGCGGGTGTCCTCGCTCGGATACGGGCGGGCACGGGGCCGCCGGCTACCATGGTGAACGGCGTGACGAGTGGGAAGTCGGCACCGAGGGACTCGGTCTGGACTGTTCGGAGGATGCCGGCCAAGGCCAATGTCGCTTCGAGCATGGCGAAATGATCCCCGATACAGGTGCGCGGACCGCCTCCGAACGGCAGGTACTGCCACCTGGTGCGCCCCGCCGATCGGTCCGGGCTGAACCGCTCCGGGTCGAACCGACCAGGGGCGCCCCACAGGGTGGGATCGTGATGGAGCGCATAGATCCCGACGATGACGTTCGTGCCGGCCGGAATTCGGTAGCCGTCGACCGCGACATCGCGCATGGCCCTGCGACCGACCGCGGCCGCGGGTGGACAGGCCCGTAGTGCTTCATGGACCACCTGGACGGTGTAGGGGATGCGGGCCACGTCGTCCACGTGCAGTGGGCGATCGCCGAGTGCGGCGACCTCCGCCGCCACTCGATCTTGGATCGCGCGATCGCGCCCCAGGGCCCAGAGGCTGTAGGCCAAGGTGGTCGCCGTGGTGTCGTGTCCGGCAAAAAGGAACGCCCACAGCTCCTGGCGGATCGCCCGGTCGGTGAATGGCTTCCCGGTCTGGGGGTCGGTCGTATCGAAGAAGAGTCTGATCAGCTCGGCATTCCGGCCGGGTTCATCGTGGGCCGAAGTGATCGCTTCATCGATCACGGTGTCGACGACGTCCTTCGCGGTACGAAACCGGTGGCGCGGGGGTGTCGGCAGCCAGGCTGGTGCGCGGACAGGCTGCAGCGCGCGATGCGACACGAACCGGGCGGCACGGTCGAGCGCCGGTCCGAGTACCTCGGCCTGCGCGCCGAGGTCGCTCCCGAACAGTGACTGCCCGAGCACCCGCAAGGTCAGTCGCCGGGTTTCCCTGTCGAGGTCGACCTGGTCCGAGCGGGCCCACTCCGCGGCCATGGTCTGCGCGACACCCGCCATGCAGCTGGCATAGATCGCGACGTGTTTCTTGGTGAACAGCGGCTGTAAGGTTCGGCGTCGGCTCAGCCACGGCTCGTGGGTGATGTTGAAGAGGTTGTCGCCGGACCATTTTCGTGATTCGGCATGGACGGTCAATTCCTTGTCGAAGGCGCCGTCGGAACCGCCGAGGACGTCGTGAGCACCTTGCGGCGAGGTGACGACAGCAAATGGCGGCACCAGTCGCTTCGGTCCGAGTGCGACGATCGTGACCGGTCCGCCCGCGTCCCGGATGTCCTCGAGACCGGTGTGAAACTTGTTCAGGGCCTTGACCCGTGCGAACAGCGGCATCGGCGCGTCGGGTGCTATCGGATACTCTTGCGCCTCTTCGCTGGTCCGGGCCACGACGTCAAGTCTGACACTCGGCCCGGCTCGACCGCTAGACCAGGGGACGCCCCCCGTTGAGGACTCGGACACCACGCCGCTCCGGTGTTCGTCCCCGAGTCGACATGCGAGAGCTCGGCAGGAACGACCCCGTCTGCCGAACGCGGACCGGGGCGTTCCGAAACCGGCCCCGTGGCCGGAAGCCGGTGAGCTGCGCGTTCCCGTTTCCCCGTCCGAGAAAACCGACTCGCGGAACTGGGATCGAAACCGCTGGCCCACTGCGCATCGTTGTTGCAGAACTGATGGGTGAGGCGGCAGTTCGCCCGGGTGTGGGGGCCTTCGCGGTCGATGTGGTCGATCGACAGGACTTCCGGGCCGTACAGGGCATCGAAGTCCACTGGCTCCAGGCAGAGTTGGCATATCCCGCCGTCGCGGGCATAGATGTCCATTCGGGTGAACCGCTCGGCGATGATCTTGCCGTCGACGTCGACCGGCGGAATGAAGCTGGCGCGGTCGCGGCGGTGGTCCCGGAACAGCTCCCGCTCTCACCGCGCCCGGCGGCGCGGCGACGCGACATTGCGTGGGCCGGGTCAGCTGTCGCACGACCGCAGCGCTGGCGTCGAGCACGAAGTCGGCGACGTCCGGGCCGTGGTACAGCGTCAGGTTTCGGTCGGAGTCGCTGGGCACCACGGCTCCGCCGGGCTAGGGAATGCCAGCAAATTGGCCGAATGGGTGAGATTGTCTCGGCGAGCAGTCCTGCGCGAATGGCTTCCTCAACGGTGGACAGCTGTCCGCGAACATCCGCGAGCTGGGGGGTCTGGGGCATGCAACGGATCGTGTCGTCGCTGTTGACAGCCCAAATTTTGAGGTCCATCATTATGGACATGAAAGTGGGGTCGCCGCGCCCGTACCGGATGACCGCCCGGGCGCAATCGGCGGCACAGACCACGGAGCGGATCATGGGCGCCACGCTGGAGCTGTACCGGGAGTATTGGCTGGACGAGATCACCCTCGAGCGGGTCGCGGGCCGGGCCGGGGTGTCGATCAAGACGGTGCAGCGCAAGTTCGGCAACCGGGACGGACTGCTGACCGCGACGCTGCGGTGGATCGGCCGCGAGGTCACCGCGCAGCGCTTCCCGGTCGCGGCCGGTGACGTCGACGCCGCCGTCGAGAACCTGATGACGCACTACGAGCAGTGGGGGCCGCTGGGTTTGCGGCACGTGCTGCAGGCGCAGCGCTCGCCGCTCATCGCGTCGATCGTCGCCCGCGCGCAGGGCCTCCACCACCGCTGGGTGGAGCAGGTGTTCGCCCCGTACCTGGACCCGCTGCCGGCGGCGGATCGTGACCTGTTGTTCGCTCAGCTCGCCGCCGGCACCGACGTGCTGGTCTGGCACGTGTTCCGCAATGATCTCGGCATGTCGGCCGAGCGTACCGGGCAGGCGCTGCTCGGCATGCTGCGGGCGCTGCTCCCGGACGCGCCACCCGAACCGACCTGAACCGGGCCCATCCCGAGACCCAGCCTCCTGGAGGCCACGCCATGGCACACATCCTGTTCGTCACCTGGGACGGCGGCGGCAACGTGCCCCCGCCCTCGGCATCGCGACCGAGCTCCACCGCCGCGGCCACGAGGTCCGGTTCCTCGGGCATGAACAGCAGCGCCGGCAGATCGAGAACCTGGGTTTCCGGTTCACCGCGTTCCGCCGTGCCCGGCCCTGGCGGTCGACCACCGCACACCCCGGAATCCGCGGTCTGTACGCGTATCTGTCGGTGTTCACCGACCCCGGCCCCGGGATCGATCTGCTCGACACCGTCGCCGCCGAACCCGCCGACGTGGTGGTGACCGACTGCCTGCTCTACGGCGCCCTGGCCGCGGCCGAGCGGGCCCGCCTGCCGCGGGTGACGCTGGTGCACACCTTCTACGAGTTCATGGAAGCGGGCGCCAGGCGCGGCCCGGCACCGGTGCTGGCCCGCCTGAAAGGGCAACGGCCCCTGCGGTTGTGGACCTCCTCGGACCTGGTGCTGGTGACCACCGAGCGGGAACTCGACCCGGCCGGGCGCCGGCGCCGTGATCTGCCCCCGGCGGTCCACTACACCGGGGTGGTGCCGCACCGCATGCCGTCCGCCCTGACCTGGGTCGGGGAGCGGGAGCCGCTGATCCTGGTCAGCCTGTCCAGCACCAACTTCCGCGGCCAGCAGCAGACTCTGCAACGCGTCCTCGACGCGCTGCGCGGGGTCCCGGCACGCACGGTGGTGACCACCGGCACCTCCGTCGACCCCACGACGCTGACCGCCGGCCCGGACGCCGAGATCCACGGCCACCTCGATCACGAGACGATCCTGCCGGACGCCACCCTCGTCATCGGGCACGGTGGACACGACACCACCATGCGCGCCCTGGCCCACGACGTGCCGCTGATCATCCTGCCGATGCACCCGCTGCTCGATCAGACGATGATCGGCCGCACCCTCGACCACCGCGGTGCGGCCCGCTGCCTGCCCAAGAAGGCCCCACCCGACCGCATCCGAGCTGCGGTGGACACTCTTCTCGCCGACGGCCCACACCGGGCGGCCGCCGCCGGGCTCGGGACGAGGATCCGCTCCCACGACGGCTCGATGGCCGCAGCCGACCTCATCGACCACCTACCCCACCGACAGGTACGCAGATGAATCTGACTGCTCCGACCGTCGGCTGAATCCACCTCCCCACGCACCCCGCCATCCACACCCACCAACACGAACACGACCCAGGAGGGCGCCATGATCATCACCGAGGAATCCGTTGTCATCGAACGCCCCATCGAGGAGGTGTTCGCCTTCTTCCACGACCCTGCCAACGTCACCCGGTACGCCAAGAAACGTGGCGTCCTACCAGCACGTGTCGGGAGACTGCGGTGAAATGGGCGCCGTCGTGCATCACGTCGTCAAGGTCGCCGGCCGGCGGCTCGACGTCACCGAGGAACTGACCGGCGTCGAGCAGGACACGTCCCTGCGTCGCCGCGGCGTCGACACTCCCGCCCCCCTTCGAGACCGAAATCCGCTTCGCCCCGGCCGGGGCGGAGAGCACCCGGGTCACCTGGCACCAGGAGTCCGGGAAGTTCGGTGGCCTCCTCGGCAAGATCCCCGATGGGATCGTCGCGACACTCTATGCCCGCAACGCCCACCGCAATCTCGCTAACGCGAAGACCGTGCTCGAAGCCTGACACACCGTGCGGGCACCACCCTCCACGGGGCGGTTCGCCCACCCGGTCACTCTCATTTCGCCGCGACCACCCGCCGCCGGCACCCGTGACATCGAGTAGCCCGCGACCACCCAATTGCGTCGGGTGATCCTGCCAAGAAGGCCTGATCTCATGACTGAAGACACGCGCACTACTGCCCCCACCGTCGCCCCGTCCGGCACGTTCGCCAGCCTCGACCCGCGCTCGGGCACCGTCCTCGCCGAATACCCGATCGCCGACTCGGTCGCCGTGGCCGCCGCGGTGGATCGGGCCCGCGCCGCCGCCCGCTGGTGGCACGACCAGGGCTTTCGCGGGCGTCGCACCATGCTGCTCGCGTTCAAGAGGGCCGTCGCGTCCGACGCCGACGCCCTCGCCACGCTCATCTCCGCCGAGACCGGCAAACCCCGCGGCGACGCCGCCCTCGAGATCATGCTGGCGATCGAGCATCTGGACTGGGCCGCCCGGCACGCCCGAAAAATCTTGCGGCGCAAACGGGTTCGGTCCGGTCTGGCCGCGATCAACCAGTCCGCGTCCCTCGGCTACCAGCCGCTCGGGGTGATCGGTGTCATCGGCCCGTGGAACTTCCCGCTCTACACCCCGATGGGCGCGATCTCCTACGCCCTCGCCGCCGGCAACGCGGTGGTGTTCAAACCCTCCGAGCTGACCCCAGGGGTCGGCACCTGGCTGGAGCAGAAGTGGAACTCGCTCGATGGCACGCGGCCGGTGCTGCAGGTGGTCACCGGTCTCGGGGAGACCGGCACCGCACTCGCCCGGGCCGGGGTCGACAAGATCGCCTTCACCGGCTCCGGCACCACCGCCCGCAAAGTGATGACAACCTGCGCCGAAACCCTCACCCCGCTGGTGGCCGAGTGCGGCGGCAAGGACGCGATGGTGGTCGCCGAGGACGCCGACCTGGACAAGGCCGCCGAAGCCGCCGCCGTCGGCGCGTTCGGCAACGCCGGCCAGGTCTGCGCCGGTGTCGA
>NZ_WXYH01000093.1:0-9440 GCF_009872365.1 Rhodococcus sp. T7 | reverse complement strand
CGACGACGCGAACGTCGTCGCCCGCAGGCCGGCCACGCCAGCAAGCGCGGAGAGGATTGACCCCGCATGACCAATCACAGCATCAGCAAGCGTGCCCTCGGCTGGATCGCCGTCACCGGAGCCGTCGTCGCCGTCCCGCTCGGCCTGAGCACCGGCACCGCCTCCGCCGCCTCCCACAACTGGGACGGCGTCGCAGCGTGCGAGAGCGGCGGCAACTGGGGAATCAACACCGGGAACGGCTACTACGGCGGCCTGCAGTTCTCGCAGAGCACGTGGCAGGCCAACGGCGGCAGCGGCTCGGCGTCGAACGCCAGCAAGGCCGAGCAGGTCCGGGTCGCCGAGAATGTTCTCGCGACGCAGGGCCAGGGTGCCTGGCCGGTGTGCGGTCAGTACCTGACCACCGGTGGCGGCGACGTCGCCGAGGCCCCCGCGCCCGCTCCCGCTCCGGCGCCCACCCCGGCGCCGGCCCCCGCGGCACCGGCACAGGTCCCGGCGCCCGCCCCGGTCCAGCCCGCGGCGCAGCAGGCACTGGACTCCGCGCGCCAGGTCGCCGAGCAGAACGGCTTCGGACAGCAGTTCCAGCAGCTGGTGGACGCGAACCCGCAGCTGGTCGACGCACTGCGCTGATCTTCCGCTCGCATACGACGAGGCCCTGTCATCCGGTTCGGATGACAGGGCCTCGTTCGTTGTCTCGGTGAAACGCCTCTACTTCGGGATCGCCTCGTACGCGGCGACCGCCTTCTGCACCCGGGCAAGGGCCGCACCGTATGCCGCGAAGTCACCGCTGCGCTGCGCCACCGTCAACGCGTTGAGCGACGCATCCAGCTCCGCCACCGCCGCCGAGACGTCCGTGCCGGACGGCGGAGTCGCCGGTGCGGTGGGCGCTGCCGGGGCTGCACCCTGGTCGACGGGCGGCGTCGTGCCCGTCTCCGGAGGTGTCCCCTCCTCGGCGCTGGGCGCCGTGGCCACCGAGCCCGTGCCGGCACCGAACACCTGGTCGAGCGCCTGTGCCAGAGTCGGGGCGTACCCGACGCGCACACTGTTACTCGGCGGCGGCTCGCGGTAGCTCACCAGCACTCGGGACAGCTGCGGGAACGTCGACGTGTTCGGGCCCGTCGAACTTCGCTCCGTATACATCGGTTCGACGTACAGGATGCCGCCATTCGCGATCGGCAGTGTCAGCAGGTTGCCGTACTGGATCTTGTTCGATCTCTCGAGCAGCGTTCTCTCCGACGCCACCCGCGGATCGGAGATCATCGAGTTCTGTGTCTGCTGCGGACCCTGGGTCTGCGTGTCCGTCGGCAATTGCAGCACCGTGAACTTGCCGTAATTCTCCGGGTCCGATTTCACCGACAGATAGGCGGACAGGAACTCGCGACTGTAACCCACCATCGCACTCGTCAGGTTGAAGGACGGTTTCCCGGTCTCGGGATCTCCGACCAGCACGTAGTACGGCGGCTGGTTCGCGCTCGTGTCGATCGTGGGATCGCTCGGCACCGACCAGAACGCGTTGTTGGTGAAGAACTCCTTCGGGTCGTCCACGTGGTACTTGGCGAGCATCTCGCGCTGCACCTTGAACAGGTCCTCGGGGTAACGGAAGTGCGCGCGCAGTTCGTCCGGAATCGAGTCCGCAGGCTGCACGGCGTCGGGGAACACACCCATCCACGCATCGAGCACGGGATCGTTCTGGTCCACCTGGTAGAGCTTCACCGTGCCGTCGTACGCGTCGACGGTGGCCTTCACCGAGTTGCGGATGTAGGACACCTCCTTGCGGGGCAGCAGGCGGCCGGTGTTCTGGTCGATGCTGTCCTCGACGAGTCCGTCGAGCGAACTGCGCTGCGCGTACGGGTAGTCCTGCAGCGTGGTGTACGCGTCCACGATCCACACGACCTTGCCGTCGACGACGGCCGGGTAGGAGTCGCCGTCCGCGGTCAGCCACGGTGCGACGTGCGTGACGCGGTCCCGGGGGTCACGGTTGTAGATGATCTTCGAATCCGAACCGATGGCACCGGAGAACAGGATGTTGCGTTCGGTGTACTTGGCCGCGAACGCCAGCCGGTTGAACCAGTTGCCGATCGGCACACCACCCGATCCGGTGTACGTGTAGCGCGAGGTGTCGGTGTCGTACTCCCGGGGATCCGAACCTTGGGAACCACCGACGATCGCGTAGTCGGCATCGGTGTCGGCGATGACCTCGCCGTAGTAGATGCGCGGCTGCTCGACCGGGATGACCTGATTACCCGCGGCCTGGGAGGCGATGTCGCTGACCATGTAGACGGGGTAACCGCTGTTGCTGTTCGCGGCTTCCTCCGCGGACTCGCCTGCGGCGGCGTTGACCCGGTTCGCGGGGGCCGCGACCAGTCCGTTGCCGTGCGTGTAGACGGTGTGCTTGTTGATCCAGTCCGTCTGGTTGCCGGTCAGGCTCTTCGACGACAACTCGCGGGCCGCGACGATGTAGTCACGCATCGCCCCGTCGATGTCGTACCGGTCGATGTCGAGCGTCGGCGGGAAACCGTAGAAGTTCTTCAGCTGCTGCTGCTGGGTGAACGTCCGCGACAGGATGTTCGGGTCGAGCAGTCGCGTGTTCGCGATCGTCGTGACGTCGGCGGGCACGTCGCGCGGCGGCGTCGTCCCGTACCCCTGGTAGTCCTGGTACTCGACCTTGTCGTCGGTGATGCCGTACGCCTGCCGGGTGGCGGCGATGTTCCGCTCGATGTACGCGCTCTCCTTGTCGGCGGCGTTGGGGCGCACCGAGAACTGCTCCACCACGAGCGGCCACACCGCGCCGACCAGGATCGACGAGAGCACGAGAAGGGCTGTGGCCATTGCGGGAATCCGCAGATCGCGCAGGAAGATCGCCGCGAAGAACGCGCCCGCGCAGATCACCGCGATGGCCAGCAGGATCAGCTTCGCCTGCAGCACCGCGTTCATGTCCGTGTAGCTACCACCGGTGAACGTCGGCTCCTTGCGGCTGCTGGACAGCAGGGAATACCGGTCGAACCAGTACGCGACCGCCTTGAGGAGAATGAACGTTCCCGCCAGCACTGCCAACTGGACTCGCGCCGCATTCGTCAGCGCCCCGCCCCGGCCCGCGAGCTTGAGCCCACCGAAGACGTAGTGCGTCACCAGGCTCGCGAAGAACGCCAGCAGTACCGCGACGAACAGCCAGTTGAGGACGAAACGGTAGAACGGCAGATCGAACGTGTAGAAGCCGACGTCGAGGCCGAATTCGGGATCGGCGACGCCGAACGCGCCGCCGTTGATGAACAGCTGCACCGTCACCCAGCTGGACTGGGCGATCAGGCCGGCGAGCAGTCCCACCGCGATCGGAATGGCAAGTCCGAACAGGCGCAGCCGGGTCATCACCGTGGTGCGGTACCGCGCCACCGGATCGTTGGGACCCGACACCGGGACGAACACCGGCCGTGAACGGTACGCGAGCAGCAGTGCCAGCCAGACGATTCCGCCGACCACCACCCCCACGACGAGGAAGAGCAGCAGACGGGTGACGAGGACCGTGGTGAAGACACCACGGAATCCGACCTCACCGAACCACAACCAGTCCGTGTACGTGCTGATCAGCCGAGGACCCACCAGCAGCAGGGCCGCGACGACAAGCGCCAGCACCAGCAGCACTCGACTGCGTTTGGACAACGACGGTAAACCTGCGGGGGGCCGCATGCCCACGTGCCACACTCCAAGAACTCGGCGACGCTCGCGCGCCGCGGTCAACTGCACCGTTCGGTCGTCCACACCCGAACAGCGAGGGCGTGACCGTTTCGTCCCACTCTACGTAACAACCGAGAGTTGCCGCCGTCGGTCCTGTTCCGGGGGTGCGAAGATGGGTCCTGTGAGTGAAGAGAATGTGAACCGAGAGCCGGACGCCCTCGCCCGCTGTGTGCGTGAGGTGGTCGAATTCGTCGATGCCGGAGGGTGGGATCAGCCGCCCCAGATGTTCGCACTCGTCCCGACCGAACTCCTCGCGGCCGCCGAACCGAGCCTGCTCGACCAACTCGCCGACGGTGCGGAATTGACCCCGGTGGAACAGGATCCGTTCCCGGGCGACATCGACGGCGGGTCACGCGCACTCGACGAATTCCTCGCCACCACCAGCTGGCCGGACGGCGTGGTCGGGTGCGCCCTCGTCCAGGAGATCGTCGTCCTGCCCCCCGAGGCGGAATCCGATCTGGACGACGCACTCGTCCCGCTGCTGTCCGACCGCGACGCCGCCGACGACGCCGCGCGGGCCGCGGCCGAGTCGCATCCCGACCGCCGGTCCGCCCGGCTGATCGCCGCGGTGCTGCGCGACGGACCGTCGCTGTGCCTGATGCAGTTGCGCCCCGACGAGGACGCCGACCCGTACGCCGGAATCGAATTGCTCACCTACGAGGATCTGGCGCCGAATCTCGTCAGCGCGCTGTACGCCACCCTCGACGCGACGGACGACGACTGACCGCTCAGCAGTGCGGTGCGTCGGCTCCGGCATTGACGGCCTCGAGCGCGTCGACGGCTCCGTCGAGGTTCTCGACCTTCACGAGCCGGAGCCCGTCGGGTGCGCCCTGGCGTGCCTCGTCGCAGTTCTTCGCGGGCACCAGGAACGTCTCGGCGCCCGCCTCGGATGCGGCGATCAACTTGTACTTGATGCCACCGATGGGGCCGACGTCGCCGTCGGAGTCGATCGTGCCGGTGCCGGCGACGAACTTGCCGCCGTTGAGTTCGCCCGGGCTGAGTTTGTCGATCACCGCGAGCGTGAACATGAGTCCCGCCGACGGGCCGCCCACGTCGGCGAGGTTGAAGTCGATCGTGAACGGGACGTCCGGGACCTCCTCCGGCGTGATCCCCAGGTAGCCCTTGGCCTCGTCGTCCGGGCGGGCACCGAGCACCACCCGCACCGTGGTCTCGGCGCCGTCACGCCGGATCACGATCGGCACCTCGGTGTTCGGGGGCACATCGGCCACCGCCTCCTGCACGCCGCCGACCGTCGACACCGGCTTTCCGTCGACACTGACCAGCACGTCGCCTTCGCGCAGCAGCCCCTGGGAGGGGCCGTCCTCACCGACCTTGGCGATCCGCAGGTCCACCGGCTTGTCCAGGAAGTGGAGCGCCGCGAGTTCGGCGCTGTCCTCCGACTGCTGGAAGTCGGCGTCGTTCTCCTGCTTGACCTCGTCCTTCGACTTGTCCGGCGGGTACACCTCCTCGCGGGGCACGATGCCCTGGCGTCCGCTGGCCCACAGTCCGAACGCTTCGAACACGTTGAGGTCGTCGCGCACGGCGACCGTCGTCATGTTGAGGTGGCCGGTGGTGTCGTCCACGTCCGTTCCCTCGATGGCGACGACCTGCTCACCACCTACTTCGCCGAGGGTGTTGAACGTGGGTCCCGGCCCGAGAGCCACGTACGGCACCTTGATCACGGTGCCGAGAATGCCGAGTACCACGATCGGGGCCAGCGCAGCCAGAAGCGTCACGATCCGTCGATTCACCTGGACCAGCGTAGAGCGCGAACCGGCGGGCACCGCTGTCGGCCGTCCGCGTGTTCGCCGTCAGCGTGACGCGGTCGGCAGCCACCGAACCATGCGCCTTGTACCGTTGAGTCATGAGCAATCCGCCCTTCGGCTTCTCCAAACCCGACGACGATCCCGATCGTGACAAGAACACGGGGGATCAGAACGGGCCCGACCGCGACAAGAACGCGGGCGGTTCCGGCGACTTCGGTTTCGGGGCGGGTGGTTTCCCCGCCGGGGGCTTCGACCCGGCTGCCCTCGGCCAGATGCTCACACAGTTCGGCCAGATGCTGAGCGGGATGGGCACGTCGATGGGCTCCGGGGAGCAGACCGGCCCGGTCAACTACGAGATCGCGAAGAAGCTCGCCCGCCAGCAGATGGGGTCCGTCGCTCCGATCACGCAGGGCAACTCCGAGGCGATCGCCGATGCCTCGCGGCTCGCCGAGCTGTGGCTGGACGCCGCGACGACGCTGCCCGCGGGCGCGTCGAAGACCGTCGCGTGGACGCCCAACGACTGGCTCGACAACACCCTCGACACCTGGAAGCGGCTGTGCGACCCGGTCGCGGAGAAGGTGTCGGGCATGTGGGTGCAGGGGCTGCCCGAAGAGGCGCAGCAGATGGCGGGCCCCATGCTCGGCATGATGAGCCAGATGGGTGGCCTCGCGTTCGGCTCCCAGCTAGGCCAGGCGCTGGGTCAGCTGTCCAAGGAGGTGCTCACCTCCACCGACATCGGTCTCCCCCTCGGTCCGGCGGGCACGGGCGCACTGCTTCCCGCGGCGGTGGAGCGGTTCAGCAAGGGGCTCGAACAGCCCGACCGTGAGATCCTCGTCTTCCTCGCCGCCCGTGAGGCCGCCTACCAGCGCCTGTACAGCCACGTCCCGTGGCTGCGTCAGCGCCTCCTCGCCACCGTCGAGGAGTACGCCCGCGGCATCACCATGGATTTCTCCGCCATCGAGGACATGGCGAAGGGGCTCGATCCGTCCGCGCTGACCGATCCGTCGCAGCTCGAGAACATCCTGCAGCAGGGTGCGTTCGAACCGCAGACCACACCCGAGCAGAAGCAGGCCCTCGAGCGACTCGAGACGCTGCTCGCCCTCATCGAGGGCTGGGTCGAGGTCGTCGTCGCGTCGGCGCTCAGCGACCGCCTGCCCGGCGTCGCGGCCCTCAGCGAGACGCTCCGCCGCAGGCGCGCGACCGGTGGACCCGCCGAGCAGACCTTCGCGACACTCGTCGGACTCGAACTGCGTCCCCGCAAGGTCCGGGAGGCCGCGCAACTGTGGACACGCCTCACGTCCGAGTCGATCGACGCCCGTGACGGTGTGTGGGCCCACCCCGACCTGCTGCCCGACTCGTCCGATCTCGACAGCCCGGACGCGTTCGTCCAGCGTGCGCTCGGCGGCGGCGACGGAGGCGACTTCGACAATCCGATGGCGCAGCTGGAGGCGACCGAGGCCCGCGAGCGGGCCGAGGAGGCCGAACGCGGCAAGTCCGGCAAGGACGACGAACCGGAGTCCTGACCCCCCCTGATCGCACCAATTTACAAGTAGCGGGAAGTCCGCAGGTCGGAGCATGTTTCGGCCTGTGGACAACTCGTCTTTTCCGGGTCGGCGGCCGGTCGTGGCCTGAAATCCTCGGTGGGTGACCATTCCGCACCCGCAGCCAGTCGGCGTCACCCTCGATCCCCGGATCGCCGTACTCGTCCGCCCCGACGGCCGTATCCAGTTCGGCTGGGATCCCGAACGCGCACTCGTTCTCTCCCCGCCGCCCGGAGTCCGGACCGAACAACTCCTCGCCGTCGTCCGACTGCTCGACGGCAGGAACACGCGGCCGCACATCCTGTGGACGGCCGTCGGGTACGGCCTTGCGCCCACGGACGTGTCGAAGCTGCTCGGCGATCTGGACCGCGCCGGTCTGATCGACGTCGCAGGCACGTCCCCGATCGCGGATACGATCACCATCCGCGTGCACGGGCGCGGACCGCTGTCGGATGCGGTGTCCGCCGGACTCACCGACGGCGGCATCCGGGTCTCCCGCTCGTTCCGCTACTCCGCCGACGGCGACGTCCGGCGGTGGAACGCCTTGTGTGTCGTGCTCGCGGACGATCTGGTGGCGGACCCCCGCCTCGCCGCGGACCTGGTGCAGAACGGGATACCGCACCTGCAGGTCCGGCTGCGGGACGGTCGCGGTGTGGTCGGTCCGCTCGTGCTGCCGGGCCACACGAGTTGCCTGCGGTGCGCCGACCTCCTCCGCGCCGCGTACGACGAGGACTGGCCGCACCTGTCCGCTCAGCTCCTCGGGACCGTCGGGCACGCGAGTCCCGCCGTGATCATGGCCACGACCGCAGTCGCGCTCGGCCAACTCGAGGCCGTACTGTCCGCCCCGCGCGGCGCGCCGCCCAGCAGTCTCGACGCGACGCTCGAGATCGATCTGGGCGCGCACCGGCTGGTGACGCGCCGCTGGCCGAGGCAGGCGAGTTGCAGCTGCACGTATCTGGCACCCGCCGTGGGCGAATCGAACCGTCTCCGGTGATGATGCATGATGGTGGGGTGCCCGACATCCCCCGCAGGAGTTCTGCCCGCACCGCGAAACTCGCGAGCATCCCCTTGGGGATCGCGGGGCGTGCCGCTATGGGGTTCGGCCGCAAACTGACCGGCGGCGACAAGGACGAGATCGACGCCCAGCTGAGCGCGAGGGCCGCCGAGCAATTGTTCGCCGTCCTCGGCGAACTCAAGGGCGGCGCCATGAAACTGGGCCAGGCGCTCAGTGTCATGGAGGCGGCGATCCCCGAGGAGTTCGCGGAGCCCTACCGTGAATCGCTGAACAAGCTGCAGGCGCAGGCACCTCCGCTGCCCGCGAAAGCCGTCCACAGGATGCTCGACCAGCAACTGGGCACCAAGTGGCGGGAGCGGTTCCAGTCGTTCGACGACACCCCGACCGCATCGGCCAGCATCGGCCAGGTGCATCGCGCCGTGTGGGCCGACGGCCGCGACGTGGCCGTCAAGGTTCAGTACCCCGGCGCCGACGAAGCGCTGCGCGCCGACCTGAAGACACTCGGCCGGTTCGCGGGACTGTTCGCCTCGGTCATGCCCGGCGTCGACGTGCGCCCGGTCATCGACGAATTCACCGCCCGCACCGAAGAAGAACTCGACTACCGGATCGAGGCGAACAATCAGCGCCGCTTCGCGAAGGTGTACGACGGGGACCCGAAGTTCGCGATTCCGCATGTCGTCGCGAGTGCCCCCAAGGTGGTGGTCACCGAATGGATGTCGGCGAAACCGCTGTCGGCCATCATCGCCGGCGGCACCCCCGAGGAACGCAACACCGCAGGCGCACTGCTCGCGGAGTTCCACTTCGCCTCCCCCACCCGCGTCGGCCTGCTCCACTGCGACCCGCATCCGGGTAACTTCATGCTGCACAGCGACGGCCGCCTGGGGGTCATCGATTTCGGTGCCGCGGCACCGTTTCCGCACGGTCTTCCACCGGTGCTCGGGACGATGGTCCGGCTGGCAGTCCACGAGCAGTTCGACGAACTGACGGAATTGCTGCACGCCAACGGATTCGTCCTGCCGGGCAGAACGGTCACCGACAAGGAGATCGCCGACTATCTGCGCCCCGTCACCGATCCGATCCGCACCGAATCGTTCCACTTCACCCGCGCCTGGCTGCAGAAGGCGGCGGGTTCCGCGACCGACTTCAACAGTGCGCAGTTCCGAACGGCCCGGGCACTGAATCTGCCCGCCGAGTATCTGATGATCTTCCGGGTCCTCGTCGGCTCGGTGGGGATCTGCGCCCAACTGGACGCGTACGCGCCGTACATGGCGATCCTCACGCAGTGGCTTCCCGGGTTCGTAGACCCCGACCTGTGAGTACTTGTCATCCCTGAAAAGGGGCGGGTAGTCAAGTGCTGGCATCTGGGTGTTTTGGTTTCGGGGCCTGTGG
>NZ_WXYH01000092.1:0-9479 GCF_009872365.1 Rhodococcus sp. T7 | reverse complement strand
CGAGATCTCCCAGGACCGTCAGGTCACCGAATTCGACGAGGTACCCACGTCGTACCGGGTGCTGACCCCGGAGTGGCTCACGGCCGTACTCTGCCGAGAGGTACCGGACGCGGCGGTGGTCTCGTTCGAACTCGGCCCGCGCGACGACGGATCGTCGAATCGGCGCCGGATCTCGTTGACCTACAACGACGCGGGTACGAGGGCCGGGCTGCCGGTCAGCGTGTTCTGCAAGGCAGCCGAGCAGCTCCAGAACCGCGTCATCCTCGCGGTGCTCGACGTTGCGCGCGCAGAAGCCGAGTTCTACACCAACGTGCGGAATCGGCTCGACATCGAAGTACCCAGGACGTGGTACGCGGGATTCGACCCGAAGACGTTCGCCTACCTGATCATGATGGAAGACCTCGCGGGTACGGCACAGTTTCCCGACGAGCGAACGATCCTGACCAGGGCACAGGCCGAAGACATGGTGCGGTTGCTCGCCACCCTGCACTCCAGGTTCTACGACAGTGCCGAACTGGGAACCGAGGCTCTGCCGTTCAAGACGTGGCCGGCCTTCTGGACGGATCTGACGGCGACTCCCGGATTTCCGGAGGCGTGCGACGCAGGATTCGCGGCCGCCGAGTCCGTGCTCCCGGCTCGCCTGTTCGCTCGCCGGTCGGAGATCTGGCCGGCGACCGAAAAGTCGGTGGTGCGCCACGACGAACTGCCGCAGACGCTTCTCCACAGCGACGTGCACTTCAAAAACTGGTACATCAGACAGGATGACGGCCGCATGGGCCTCACCGACTGGCAGATCGCCACCGTCGGGCACTGGAGCCGCGACTTCGTGTACGCGACGACGACGGCACTCACCGTCGAGCAGCGCCGTGACTGGCAATTGGACCTGCTGCGGCTGTACCTCGAGCTGATGGCCGACAAGGGGGTGCGCGACATCACCTTCGACGATGCGCTGCTCAATATTCGCCAGCAACTGTTCACCACACTCGCGTTCTGGACCATCACGCTGGTCCCGACGGACGACATGGCGCCGATGCAGCGTGAGGAACTGACCTTCGAGATGCTGCGCCGCATCGGCGCGGCCATCGACGACTACGACGCTCTCGACGCATTCTGACCGATTGGAGTGACAGTGCTGGACGACATCGAACAGATCAAGGTACTGAAGTCGCGGTACTTCCGGTTCATGGATACCAAGGACTGGGAGTCGTATCGGACGGTGTTCACAGAGGATGTTCTGTTCGACGTTCGGGGTGGGATGGAGGCCACCACACCCGGCGCGGTCTATGAGGAACCGCCGGTGACGGGTCGCGACGCCGCGGTGGACTTGATCCGCACCAGCCTGGACGGAATGGTGAGCGCCCACCAAGGATACCTGCCCGAGATAGAGATCCTCTCGCCCGAAGCCGCCCAGGGGACCTGGGCGATGACGGACGTGCTCCGGGCAGGCGAAGGCGCGCCGTTTCGGACGATGCGCGGGTACGGCCACTATCACGAGACGTACCGGCGCGTGGACGGCGAATGGCGGATCGCGACGCTGCGGCTCACCCGGCTACTCGTCGACGTCGACTAACTTTCACGGAAGGCAGGACTTCTACGATGACCACTGCAGGCATTCAGGACGCGACAGCCGAGCACGTGAGCCGTGAGGAACTCGAGCGCATCGTCGCCGTACAACGCGGAGCCTTCCTCCGCGACGGCCCTCCGAGCGCGCAGACGCGTCGTCACCGCATCGACCGCCTGATGCTGGCCGTCCTCGATGCCGCCGACGACCTCGCTCGGGCACTGGCTCAGGACTACGGCACGCGGCCCACCGGATTGACCAAGCTGTTCGACATCCTGGCCTGGGTCGGCGACGCCAAGGAAACGCGGGACAACCTCGGCGAGTGGATGAAGCCGGTCCCACTGGACGGGCCGGTGCCCGCCGTCGTCGAACAGAAGCCCAAGGGCGTCGTCGGCATCATGGGAGCCTGGAACTTCCCCGTCACGCTCACCGTCCAGCCGGCGTTCGCGGCACTGGGGGCAGGCAATCGGGTGATCATGAAGTTCCCGGAGTTCCACCCGCGAACCGGAAAAGTCTTCGGCGACGCGGTTGCCGAGTACTTCGGTGAAGACGAGGTCGCGGTGGTCGTGGGCGATCTGCACACCGCCCGAGCATTCTCCGAGCTGCCGCTGGATCACCTGGTGCTGACCGGGTCCCCGGCCGTCGGCAGGGCGGTGGCGACCGCAGCCGGAAAGAACCTCGTTCCGCTGACGTTGGAACTGGGTGGGAAGAATCCCGTCGTCGTCGGAAGCGACGCCGATCTCGACCTGGCGGCCCATCGCGTCGCGCTCGGGCGCATGATGAACAGCGGACAGGTATGCCTGTGCCCCGACTACGTGTTCGTACCCCGTGACCGGCACGACGTGTTCGTCTCGAAGCTCGAAGAGGCGTTCCGGCAGGCATTCCCCACGTATCTCGGCAACCCCGGCGCCGTCAGCATCGTGAATGCGCGCAATTACGACAGGATTGTGGCGCTGATCGACGATGCGGTGTCCAAGGGCGCGACGAAGAAGCAGGTCGTCGACCCGCAGGAGGCCGACCTGCTGCCCTCGCGGGAGCGCAGGCTGATCCCTCCGACGATCCTGACGGACGTCCCGCCACACGCGGGCATCGCCGGGGAGGAGATCTTCGGGCCCGTCATCGCGGTCTATCCATACGACGATGTGGCGGAAGTCATCGCCTACGTCAACGACCGGCCGGCCCCACTCGGCGCCTACTGGTACGGCGAAGACGGTGACGACTTTCGGACCTTCCTGCACCGCACCAATTCCGGAGGCGTGACCCGCAACGACATCTTCGCTCACCAGGCGGTCGCGGGTGCACCGTTCGGCGGTGTCGGCGGATCCGGATACGGCGCCTATCACGGCAAGGTCGGTTTCGACGAGTTCACGCACCGGCGCACCGTTGCGTCTCCCCTCGACGAACGCAGCTTCGCCGAGGGCACCACCGGGGCTGCCGTGGCGGCGGCCGAGGTCGAGGCCGGGATCGATCAGGCCATCGCCGCGGAGATCGCGGACATCAAGGGCCGACTCGACATGTGATCCCGGAATCCGGGTCAGGGAAACACGACTGCCGCGCCGCGAAATCGCGGCGCGGCAGTCGTGTTACGGCGTCGCGGAGAGGGCCGGGTAGTCGGTGTACCCTACCTCGAAATGTCCTGTGGGGCTGGTGTAATAGGTGGAACGTACGGGCGCGTTCAGGGGGGCGCCGGTCTCGAATCGCTTCGGAAGGTCGGGGTTCGCGATGAAGGATCCACCGAAGCTCACCGCGTCGGCGGCACCCGACTGGAGCAATTCCTCGGCGGAGTCCTGGTCGAAGCCGCCGTTGGCCACGACGACGCCGTCGTAGTTGCGGCGAACCAGGCCGATCGGATCGATTCCGTCCTCGGAGTGCCGGCCCCGGTAGTCCGACACCTCGACGAAGGCCAACCCGATCCCGCTCAGGCGTTGGCAGACATAGCTGTAGAGGGCTGTGCTGTCGTCGTCGTGGACGTCGTTGAAGTAGAAGCCCGGTGAGAGTTTCACCGCGATGCGTTCGGCGCCCACTCGTTCGCCCGCCCCTTCGATGACCTCCATCAGGAACCTCGACCGGTTCTCGATGGAGCCGCCGTAGGAATCCGTTCGCAGATTGGTTGCCGACGAGAGGAATTGCATGGGCAGGTAGCCGCCGGCGGCATGAATCTCGACGCCGTCGAAACCCGCGCGGATCGCACGCGTGGTGGCCTCCACGAAGTGGTCGATCTCGCGGGCCACGCCGGCGCTGTCGAGAGCGTCCGGTGTCGGGAACGGTCGATCGTGCCGCGGACACCGGATCGAGTAGCCCCTGAACCCGGGATCGGGCCGCACGGCAGAGGGGGCCACCGGGTTGGCTGCGCCCGGGAGCAGTTCGGGAAACGTGATGCGCCCGACGTGCATGAGCTGGGCGAAGATTCGGCCGCCCGCCCGGTGCACGGCATCAGTCACGGGCGCCCAGCCGACTTCGTGCGCATCGGTGTACATCGCCGGTTGGTTGTGCTCGCCCCGTCCGAGCGGGGAGGGGTTGACGCCCTCGGTGATGATGATTCCCGCACCGGCGCGTTGCGCGTAGTACTCCGCCATGATCGGTGTCGGGGTCTGGTCGAGGTCGGCGCGGAGTCTGGTGCACGGTGCCATGAAAACTCTGTTGGCAGCGTCGACTTTGCCGACGCGCAGCGGGCTGAGCAACTTCAGGGCCACGATATTTTCTCCTACCGTCGTTCCGACAAGTTATGAGAAAGTATGGCTCAAAAATACCGATGGGTGCAAGGGCGGGGCGGCTACTCGTCCGGCTGAACCCGGCGTCGGCGGCCGCAGTGCCGAAAGTCCGGAAAATTCCCGCCGTTGCGCAGCTGTTCCGGATCGGGCGAGGTAGTTTGGCCGCGTTTGCGGATGCTTTGTCCACTTGACGGTATTGGCGGTGACCATCTTCTGAGTCCCGATGTCCGTTCCCTGAAGGAGTGCAACATGCGCGCCGACCTTTCGCGTGACGCGGAAAGGGCTGAATCAGCAGCCTTCGCCGTCGTCGGCTTTCTCATCGTCATGGAGTTCGGCAGCGGACTGCTGCAGGGCTGGTATCCGCCGCTGCTCGCAAGTATCGGAGAAGCGCACGACGTGTCGGCGGCCACGCTGAACTGGGTCAATGTGATTTTCCTGTTGACGTCGGTGGCCTTCGTGCCGATCATCGCCAAACTCGGCGACATCTACGGACACCGTCGGATGCTGGTGCTCGCCGCCGCACTGGTCGCCGTCGGTTCGCTGCTCGTCGCGTTGGCCCCGACATTCGGACTGCTCCTGGCGGGCCGTGTGCTCCAGGCACCGCTGATTGCCTTCCTCCCACTCGAATTCGCGATAGTCCGAGATCGCGATCCTGAGACGGCCGGCCGGAACATTGCCTACCTGGTCGGCTCCCTCACCGCCGGTGTCCTTGCCGGAGGCCTTGCCTCCGGAGCGATGATGACGGCTGTCGAGGACCTCACCCTCGTCCTTCTCGTTCCGGCCGTGATGATGCTCGTCTGTGTTCCGACGGCCCGCTTCCTCGTTCGCGAGACCGCGGCGCGGAACCGGGCGAAGGTCGACTGGCTGGGTGCGATCCTGCTGGCGTCCGGTTTGCTGGCGCTCCTCAGCGGAGTGTCCAACGGAAACAGTCTCGGCTGGTCTCATCCGCTGATCCTGGCGCTGGTCGTGGGAGGCACGGTTGTTCTGATCGTCTGGGTATGCGTCGAGCGTCGCGTAACCGATCCTCTCGTCGACTTCACGGTCATGGCTCGCGGACGCCTTGTGCTGCCGGTGGTGATCGCGGCGCTGATCGGAGCGCAGATATTCGGGTCCCAGGCGCCGACCGCGCTGTTCATGCGGTCCGATCCGAACGTCAACGGGTTCGGTCTCGGTGTCAGCGCTTCCCTCGCAGGCATGCTGCTGGCCGTCAACGCCGCAGGTGCGTTCCTGGGTTCCGCGCTCAGCGACCGGATTGCGCGTGCGAGTGCCCGGCACCTCGCCATTGTTCTGGGGGCGGGGTTGACCGCCTGCGCCTACGCGCTGATGATCGTCGTCCCGGTCGGCGCCCCAGTCTTTTCCGCGTACCTGTTCCTTCAGGGTTTCGGCATCGGAATCCTCGTCGGACTCGTCCCTGCCGTCATCGTCGACCGTGCTCCGGCGGATTCGGTCGGTATCGCGTCCGGCATCTACAACACGTCCCGCACCGGGGCCGGCTCGATCGCGGGCGCGATCTTCACCTTGGTGATGTCGTCGATGCTGACCACCGTCACTGTCGGCGGCGTCGACAAGACCGTCTCGTCGCTGGGCTCCTATCACGCCGTCTGGGCGACGTGTGCGGCAATCTGTGTCGCCATCGCGGTGCTGGCGTTGTTCCTGGACGCAGATCGCGGCCGCCGCGACGTCGAGATTTCCGAGGCGACTGCGCGCGACACCGTCGGCTCGTGAAACGCCGTCGCCCACGTCCTCGACACCGGCAGGTAGGGTTCATGTCTGCGGATCGAAGGACAGGCAATGCAGGATTACGAACCGGATGACGTCGATTTCGCACTGATGCACGCACTGCAGATCGAGCCGCGAGCGACGTGGAAGTCGCTCGCCGGAATCCTGGGTGTCGACCCGGTGGCCTTGTCGCGGCGGTTCCGGCGCCTGCACGAGGCCGGCCTCGTCTGGGTCACCGGCTACGCCGCAGAGGTGGCGGGGCACAACGCGCTGGTCGAAGTGGAATGCACTCCCGGCAAGGCGGCGCTCACCGCCCGGATCCTTGCCGAAGATCCCTTGGTGTCCAGCATCGATCTGACCGCAGGTGGTCGTGACCTCATGCTGACCGTGATCGCCCGGAACTCGGGCGAGGCCTCACGATTCCTGCTGCACCGGCTCGGAGAGTACCCGGACATTCGGCGAGCACGGACTCACCTCATCACCGACGTGCTCTTCGAGGCGGGGAACTGGAGGCTGCGGACGTTGTCGCCTTCGCAGGTAGCGCAACTGCCGCGGTCACGTCCGCCACGTCCCCGCGCGGCGAGAACCATCGCTCCGGAACTCAGACGCGTGATCCACCGCGAACTGAGCGTGGACGGCCGCGCGTCGACGACCGCGATCGCGGAGTTGGCCGGAGTCAGCAACCAGCGCGTGGCCGACGCGATCGCGACGATGCGGCGGGACGGCTCGTTGGGACTGCGCACCGACATCGCCCGCACCTACTCCGAGTGGCCCGTCTACGCCTGGTACTTCATGCAGGTTCCCGCAGCCCTCGTCGAACGGCTCAGAACGTCACTGGGCCGGATCGAGGAAGTGCGGCTGGCGGTGCTCGTCGCCAGCGAATACAACCTCATCATGGCCGTCTGGTTGCGCACCCTGAACGACGTCCACCGGTTCGAACTGCTTCTCGAGAAGCTCCTGCCCGGGGCGCGGGTGGCGGATCGATCGCTGGTCATGGAGATCCGTAAGCACGTGGGTCACATCCTCGACGACAGGGGCCGTGCCACCGGACCGGTGGTGCCCATGGTGCCGTTGAGCAGGTCGTGACCGGCAGCGGTCGCGCGCAAGGTAATGGCCGGATCGGCACCCGAATACTCCGGTTTTCGGACGTTCCGAGGCCTTCTCGCACGTTTTCCTGACATTCTCGCCACCGAGATTCCACGCCGGTCAGAGTACGAGGATGATCACCACAGCAAGCACATCCGCAGAAACCGAGGTCCGGGTCGGCCTCGACCACATCGAGAAGTACGAACCGGAGATCACCTCGTTGATCACGGTTCGTCAGGACGAGGCGATCGCCGAAGCGCGTCGACTCGACGAGCAGGTCGAGAACGGCGTCTGGCCCGGTCCGCTGTACGGAATGACCCTCACCGTCAAGGACAACTTCGATGTGGCGGGTACTCCGACGACGAATGGAACCGCGTTCGCCTACGCGCCGCAGGCCTCCGAAGACTGCTTCGTCATCGACCGGGTGAAGGAGGCGGGCGCTGTCATCCTGGGGAAGGCGAATCAGTCGGAATACTGCCAGTCCGTCACGAACCAGAACGTTCATCACGGTTCGTGCCGGAACCCGTGGGGTCTGGACCGCATCGCAGGCGGATCCAGCGGCGGTTCGGCCGCCGGCGTCGCCGCGAGGATCGCGACGGCATCGATCGGAAGTGACTCCGGTGGATCGATCCGGATCCCGGCAAGCCTGAACGGTGTTGTCGGACTGCGACCCTCGGCGGGCCGCCTCTCCAACCGCCGCACCGCATCCACTCGCGTGGCAACCTTCACCGTCGGGGGACCCCTCGCACGCACGGCCGTCGACGCCGCCCGGTTGTTCCACGCCATGGACGCGTACGACCCGGCCGATGTGACGTCGGTCGACCGACGTCGTGACCACACCCTCGCCCTGGGCAGGGAGGGTCTCCGGGGCCTCCGGATCGGCGTCCCGACCAACTACTTCATGGACGGCGTGGACAGCGAGATCCTGGCAGCGGTGAACGCCGCCATCGGCACCCTCGGCGACCTCGGTGCAGAGATCACCGACGTGCACGTGCCGGGTGCCGAGGACTGCCGTACGCATTTCTATCCGATGGTCACGGCAAACTTCTTCGCCCTCTACGGCGAGTACCTCGATCGGCCCGCCGAGGATCTCGATCCCGAAGTCGTGATGTCACTGGAACACGGCCGGTCGGTCACGGCAACGCAGTTCGCCGAGGCGGCAATGTACCGGCAGTCGTTCATTCGCAACCTCGAGAACCTCTTCGACGACATCGACGTATTCGTCTGCCCGACAGTGCCGATCGCAACACCTCGACTCGGGAAGCTCGAGCACTCGGAAATGATGGACGTGTCGCGCAACAACTTCGTGCAGCCGTTCGCCGGGATCCCCGCCATATCGATTCCGTGCGGACTCCGCTCGGACGGCATGCCCATCGGTCTGCAGATGACGGCGGGATACTGGAAGGACACCGTCCTGCTGAACGCGGCCATCGCCTTCCAGAATGCGACCAGCTTTCACACGCAGCGGCCCGCGCTCATCGGCTGACCTACGCGTCGCGGACGAGGTGATCGGTGTCGCGGTCGTCAACAACCCCGTGTCCGACCCTTCCGATCACCTCACGCCGCACCCGGGTGACCGACCGTCCGCACCACGGGCGACGGATTCGCGTCCTGCCGGTCCATGGCGATCGGGAGGGTTGCGGCGTCGCCCGCGATGGGCAGGTATTCGCCGCCGGCCATCGTCAGGTCCGCCGTCGAATCGACCACCACGGCCACCCCGACACCCGCGCCAGCGTCGACCGTGCACCGACCCGCCGAGCGAGGCTCCGAGGACCGCGACCGAACGGTTGCGGGAACACGCGGGCGAGTCATCGTCCGGATCCCTCTGTTTCTCGCGTTCCCGCGGGGAAGGTGAGGTGGACGTTCTCGACTCCCCACGCGAGGCCGAGATGTTCGTGTGGTTCGACGCCGGCAACGAGTTCGAATTTGGGTATCCTGCGCCGCAATTCGGTGAACGCGATCTTCAGCTCGAGGCGGGCCAGGTGCAGGCCGACGCAGCGGTGCGGGCCGAGCCCGAACGCCAGGTGCGGCTTGGCCTCGCGGTCGAAGTTCACCTCGTCGGGCTGCGGGTAGTACTGCGGATCACGGTTGGCCACGGCGAGCGGGAAGTGCACGCGCTCGCCCTTGGTGAGCGTGATGCCTGCGACGTCGACCGAATCGTGGACGACGGTGCGTGTCGGCACGGCAGGTGCCGCCCAGCGGAGTAGTTCCTCGATCGCGGGCTCGAGACTGTCCGGCGTCTCGAACATCGCGTCCCATTGTTCCGGGTGCTGGGCGAGGTAGACCATCGACTGTGCGAGCACGCTCTGGACGGTGTCGAGGCCGGCCAGCATCATGAGCAGGAACATGTCGAACAGTTCCAGGTCGGTGAGTTTCTTGCCGTCGATCTCGGCGTCCAGAGC
>NZ_WXYH01000091.1:0-9498 GCF_009872365.1 Rhodococcus sp. T7 | reverse complement strand
CAGGCCGGCGTCGGCGGCGGCCCGGATCACCCGCACTGCGATCTCACCGCGGTTCGCGACGAGCACCTTCGTGATGTGCGCGCTGGCATGACTGGGCACTGAGCCTCCTGTGGTTCGCGTGGTCTGTCTCCGCGGTGGTCCCCGGGGGTGTTCACCGGCGGTGGGTTACGGCATCTCTTCGGAGTCTAGGCACCGAACCGATCGGTGTTGCCACCGGACCGAATATTGCCGTCAGGCCTGTCCGACGCTGTGCAACCCTACCGAAGGGTAGCTGGTTGAAACCTGTTCCAGTTGCCTGCGGAGGCTCGCGACCCACGTGTGGACGCTCGCGGCGGCGATGTCGTTGCCCGGATATCGGACCGCCAGATTGACGCCGCGGGGGGTGCGATTGATCCACGCGTACACGTCGTGGGTGTACTGCCGGCTCCGCAGCGCCCGGGCGTTACGTTCGTGCCAGCGGCCCGCTTCGGGCACGAACCGGACGTCCATGTAGGAGACGACGAAGCGCGGCCGGATGGGGATGTCGAGTTCCTTCTCGATCTGGTCGAACGGGACCACCGAGATCGGTTTCGTCCGGGCCACGCTGTCGGCGGCCTCGCGGGCGACGGCGGCGAAGTCGTCCGACGTCACCTCGAAGTCGATCGGGCTCAGACCCACGAACCAGCCCAGCGCGGACGCCCACTGCGGGGAGTGCCGGGTGTGAACCGGAGTGACCGTCCGGAAGCGGTCATCGCCCGCCACTTCCGCACCGGCAAAGCCGAGGCACGCGAGCAGGCCGGGGAAGAACCCCACATCCGCCTCCCGGCACGCCGAGTTGAACGCCGCGGCCTGATCGGCGTCGAGTATCCAGGCGGACAGGTTCTGCTGCGCGTACGTCGTGCGCGGGCCGACTTCCAGGGGGAACTCGGGTAGTCCCGGCCCCTCGAGTGCGGACCGCCACACGTCGAGCGCCTCACGCTTGACCTCGGCGGCGGTGGAGATCTCGCGCTCCTCGCGGCCGAAGTCGATGTAGCTGCCGACGGGGAACAGGTTGGCCGTGCGGCCGGACAGCGCTTCTTCGTACAGCGCGGTCAACTCGTGAGCGACGAGCACGATGGAGAACCCGTCGATGATCGAGTGATCCGCCGCGAAGAACACCGTGAACCGGTCGCGCTGCACGGTCTCGAGCGTCGCGAAGACGTACGACGGCCAACTGTGCGGCGAGGCGTACTCGTCGAACAGTTGCTGCAGGTGCGCGAAGTTGTCGCCACCGGCGGCGTCGTAACCGTGGCTGACGACCCCCACGTGCAGCCCGCCCTGCGGCACGGTCCTCCGGCGCACCCGCTCGGTCTCCGTGTCGAACGTCGTGTGCGAGCGCAGCACCTCGTGGCGATCGGTCCACTTCTCCAGCGCGGTCCGGAACGCGGTGACGTTCAGCGTTCCGTGGATCTCGAATGCGGTGCCCAGCCAGGATTCGCGACCGTCGGCATCGGCGCACCGGCGTAGATGCGCCTCGTGGATGTACGAAGCAGGACGGGGATCGTCCTCCCACTCCGAGCGGGCGCACGGCAGCCATTCGGTGAGCGCACCCACCGGAACGGGGTAGTCGGCAAGTTCGGTGAATTCCATCGGTATGTGTTCAGACCCTGCCTAGCCGCGAAGATGCCGCTTGATTCGCGCGAGCATCGCCGACATGCCGCGCAGCCGCAGCGGACTGACGGCGTCGGCGAGCCCGAGCGCGGAGTAGAAATCGTCCGGAATGCCGAGGATGGTGACAGCACTGTGCCCATCGAGGCCCTGGTGCAGGATCGATGCGAAACCCCGCGTCGTCGGTGCCTCCGCGGGCGCGCTGAAGTGCAGTCGCACATGCTCCGGATCGGAGTCGTCGACCGACAGGAACAGCGGCGACTGGCACTCGGGCACCGGTTCCATCGCGTCCTGCTCGAGTTCGGCAGGCAGGGGTGCCAGTTCGCGGCTGAACTCCAGCAGCAACTGCAGCTTGTCCGAGCCGTCGACGGCGGCGAAGTCGTCGACGATCTCGGCGAGCGAATCGGGTAGTGCGGTCATGACGTTGCGCCGGGAACGTCTCCCGGCTCTTCACCCCTGACGATCGGAACGCGAACCATGTTGCCCCATTCCGTCCACGAACCGTCGTAGTTGCGGACGTTGGGATAACCGAGCAGGTGGGTGAGGACGAACCAGGTGTGGCTGGAACGCTCACCGATCCGGCAGTACGCCACGATGTCGTCGTCGGCGGACACGCCGCCGTAGATCTCGTTCAGTTCACCGCGCGAACGGAAACGGCTGTCGGGTGCGGCGGCCTTGGCCCACGGAATGCTCTGCGCGCTCGGGATGTGGCCGCCGCGGAGGGCGCCCTCTTCCGGGTAGTCGGGCATGTGGGTGCGTTCGCCGGTGTACTCCTGCGGCGACCGGACGTCGATCAGCGGACCCTTGCCGAGGTGATCGAGGACGTCGTCCTTGAACGCGCGGATCGGGGCGTCGTTGCGCTCGACCACCGGGTAGTCGGTGGGGGAGGTCTCGGGGACGTCGAACGCGGTGTCCCGGTTCTCGGCGATCCACGCGTCGCGGCCGCCGTCGAGGAGACGGACGTCCTCGTGTCCGAACAGCGTGAACACCCAGAGGGCGTACGCCGCCCACCAGTTGCTCTTGTCGCCGTAGATCACGACGGTGTCGTCGCGGCTGATGCCCTTGCGGCTCATCAGCTCGGCGAACTGCTCACCGTTGATGTAGTCACGCGTCACCGGGTCGTTGAGGTCGAGGTGCCAGTCGACCTTGACGGCGCCGGGAATGTGACCGACGTCGTAGAGGAGCACGTCCTCGTCCGACTCCACGACCTTGAGGCCGGGTGTGCCCAGATTCGCGGACAGCCATTCCGTCGACACGAGCCGACCGGGATTGGCGTACTCGGCGAAGGACTGGGTGGGATCTGGCGCTACGGGCACGGGTGGGCTCCTGGGGCAGATGCGACGGGGACGGATCAATTCTAGGCGGACGCCGGAAGTTCTTCCGACCGGCGTTCACACTTACCTTCCGAGCACGGTGAGGACGGTGAGGGCGGGCGCGTAGATTCGCACCCGAACGGAGGCCCCATGCCCGACATCACGACGCGCGCCGACCTGGAACTGCTGCTCCGGCACTTCTACGGCCGGGCCTTCGCCGACCCGGTCCTCGAACCGGCATTCGAGACGCTCGCCGTGATCGGCCTGGACGGCCACCTGCCCGTCATCTGCGACTTCTGGGAGACGATCCTGCTGCGCACCGGCGTCTACCGCGGCAGCGTCGGTGCCGTGCACCGGGGGCTGCACGGCAGGCACGGATTCACCGGCCGGCACTTCGACCGCTGGGTCGAGCTGTGGACGTCCAGCGTCGACGAGTTGTTCCTCGGCGACGTCGCACAGCAGGCCAAGGCCGAAGCGGCCAGGATCGCCTTCGGGATGCGGCGGCAACTGTTCGAGCCCTCCCGCGGTCAGACGACCGGAGTGCCCTCCAGGTTCAGCTGACTGGTGAGTTCCGCGATGGGAGTGACACCGTTCTCGCAGATGTCGCGCATGATCTCCCGCAGCCGTACCACGAACTCCGTGACCGCATGCCGCGCCGTCGGCGTCTCCGGGAACCGTGACCGCAGCGCGAGACCCCGCTGGGTGCGTGAGATCCAGAACTGGGCGTCGTCCGCGACCGTCACGTTGCTGATGTGGTGGGCGTTCAATTCGTCGTGATCGTCGGTGCCCGGCAGCTTGCGGTAGTCGATGTACGAGACCATGAACACATCGGTGCGGGTCCGGCGATATCCGTCACCGAGCGCCTCCCGCACCTGAGCCATCGACACACCCTTGAGCGTGAGCGCCGTGCGGAACGAGGCGTGGGTGTGCGCAAGCGAGGACTGGAAGTCGCAGTCGGGGGTCAGTTCGACCGTCAGCGGCGCGCTCGTCGTGAGCCACCCGATCGCGTTGGCCCACTGCGGGTCCTGGCGGATGTGCAGCGGAAACTGCAACGGCATCCGGTCGGTGCCGTTGATCGAGTGCACGGCCAGACCCATCGCGGTGAGCGTCCCCGTGAACAGGCTTCCCCCGGAGTCCAGGCAGATCTCCTCGAACCGGTCGGTGCCCGCGGCGCCGAGGAGAGGACGCACGTCGGCACCCTGCGGGGCGGGCCTGCCTGCCTCGACACCCAGATCGAGCGGAAAACTGGGCGCGGTGCCGCCGCAGCGCTGGTAGAAGCGGGCCCATTCACGCACCCGGGGGTCGCCGATCTCGGTGACCGGCGCCTCCGCCTCGAGTTCGCAGTACCGCAGGAAGCTCCCCGGATCACCGAGTTCCTCCGTCAGCGCCGCCTCGGTGAGCACACCTGAGCGGCCGAGCCCGATGATTCGCTGATAGATCTGCCGGAGTTCGCCCAGCGCGATGACGAGCGAATACCCGTCGACGAGTGTGTGATCGAACGCACTGACCACGGTGTAGTGCGAGTCGCGCTCGATGGTCGCGAACAGGTAGGCGGGGAACGTCAGCGGATCGCACGCCTCGGTGAACCGGTACCGCAGATGGTCGCGGAGTTCGTGCGGTGACGTCGTCACCGAGGACTCGGACGCGACGACGGTGATGTCGTCGGGGTCGAGATCCACCCGGGCCATCGCGTCCGGGCTCACATCGAAGCCGGTCTGCAGCGTGTCGTGACGCCGGATGAAATGCACCAGCGCCTGCGCGAGCGCGTTCCGGTCGAGCCGGCCGGGGAGGTCGAAAGCCGCTGCCATCCAGACGCTTCGGCCGACCCCGTGCGTGCGCGCCGTGTCGAGATGGAACTGCTGGTTGTACGACGGCGGCACCGCCGAGGCCGACACCTCGCCCGGCGCGACGGACCATTCCGTCACCAGGCCGGGTTCGAGCATGTACCGGTCGATCGACGTGACGTGCACTACTCCACCCCTGTGGCAGTCGCGGATTCCGCGGCCGCCGGCGCGAACGGCGTCACCGTGTAATCGCCTTCGCGGGCCACGGTTTTCATGATCGCCGACAACCGTTCGGCATACGCGGTCACCGACCGGTGCGCCTCCTCCGTGTCCGGATGCGAGATGGCCATCCACGTGCCCTCGAAAACGCGGTTGATCCAGATCGACGCGATCTGGGTGGCTTTGCCACCGACGATGCCGGTCGCGCGGGTCGACACGAAACTCTCGGTCTGCGGCAACCGTCGCCCATCGATGTACGACACGATCGGCGGCGGCGCGAGCGTGGTGTGCTGCGACGTCGCCGCGGGGCCGGCCTCGGCGAGAACGGTGTCGATCACCTGCTGCACGGACACCTCACCGAGAGCCTTGCCCGAACGGTAGGCGTCCTGCGCGCGCCCGGCGAGCCCGGTGAACGTCGTGGCCTCCTCCAGGGCGAATCCGACCGGAATGAGATTGATGAACCACCCCTGGGACCAGTAGAACTGCGGGTCGTTGCGGGTGGTGACGGGGGAGAGCGCCATGTAGCGGTCGCGTCCGACCAGTTCGTGTTCGGTGATGGCGAGGGCCGCGAACACCCCGCCGATGAAGTTGGAACCGTGTGCCTTGCACACGGCGCCGAATCGCTCGCACTCGTCGGCGTCGGCGAGGTCGAATCGGCTGCCGATGGCCGGCTTGGGGGCGTCGGACGCCCCGAGGTCGAGCGGAAAGCTCGGAAAGCTGCCCCCGTTGCGGGTGAGGTGACCGATCCAGCCGTGCACCTCGGGGGATGCGAGTGTCAGCGTCGCCGCCTTCTCTCGTTCCTGCCTGCTGTATTCCACGTAGCTCCCCGGATCGGGAAGTTCGGGCGCGGTGCCGTCGAGTTCGGCCTGGTAGATGATCCGCGTCTCGGCGAACGTGAGAATCATCGACTGCATGTCGGTGTGCGCGTGATCGACGGCGTGGAACAGGGTGAAGCTGTCCTCGGTCCCTGCGGTCTCGGCGTCGTAGTGCTCCACCACACCGAAGACGAACGCGGGCCAGGCCAGCGCGCTCGTGTCGTTCGCGAAGCGCGCGGCGATGTGGTCACGGACCTGTTCGGGGGTGGTGAGCGTCTCGCCCTCGTGTGCCGTGAGCGCGATGGCGTCGGCGGGCACGACGTGCCGCCGGACCGCGTTGCCGGTGTCCGTGGGGTCCGCGTCCGCGTCCGCGAACGAGAACCAGCTGTGCAGCGTGTCGTGCCGCAGGACGTAGCGCTCGAGCGTCCGGGTCATCGCCGCGCGGTCGAGTCTGCCCGGGAAGTCGAACGCGATGCCGATCCACGGCGACTGGGTTTCGCCGTTGTTCGCCGCCAGCCGGGCCCGCCGCAGGTGCCGCTCCTGCATCGTCGTCGGCAGTGCCGGATCCACCGGAGCTTCGGCGGCCGCACGTGCACTCGCGTCCGTGACTTTCCACTCGACGACCCGCCCAGGTTCCGGCTTCCAGTGGGTGATCAAGTTCAAGTCCATCGAGCGGCTCCTGGTGTCGAATCGAGGTTGCGAGATCGGTCGGGTGTGGCACGGCCTTCTCGCAAGAGGATGCGGCACCGAGTGCCTTACCGCGAGAGGTAAAGAAGTATGAGACTGATTACAGGCCGGTTCCAGTTTAGTCAAGTGTCGGGCAAAGGGGTTCTACGCTGCAAGTTCTTCGCGTACTATCCAGCAACTTCGGAACAACCTCACAGCAACCCGTGAGGTTCGAACCGCTAGCCTGTCCGGATGCCTGTGACGCAGCGTGACGCACTCTATCGGGGCGAACTCGGTCGGTGGGTCCCTTGGCTGGGTTTGGCCACCAGTCTCGCCGCCGTGTTCATGCAACTCCTGGACGCGACCATCGTCAACGTCGCGCTGCCGAGCATCGCGGTCGACCTCGGCGCCTCGGTGTCGGCGCAGTTGCTGATGGTGAGCGTCTACACCCTGTCCTTCGCGTGTTCGCTGATCACAGCGGCGCGACTGGGTGATCTCCTCGGCCGGTGGCGCGTCTTCCTCACCGCACTGGCCGCCTTCGTTGTCGCCTCACTGCTCTGCGGGCTCGCCCAGACGCCGACCGCTCTCGTCGTGTCGCGGGCGCTGCAGGGCCTGGCGGCAGGGTCGATGTCGGCTCAGACGTTCGCCATCATCTCGGGCCTCTTCCCGAAACGGGCCCACCCGCGGGTGTTCGGGATCTACGGCGCGACCATCGGGCTCGCCACGATCTGCGGCCCGCTCGTCGGCGGACTTCTCATCCAGTGGGACCTCTTCGGCTGGGGCTGGCGGCTCATCTTCTTCGTCAACCTCCCGCTCGGTCTCGCGGCCCTGGTCCTCGGCTACTTCTACCTCGTCGACGCGAAGCCGGACGGTGTTCGCCAACTCGACGTGGGCGGCGCCGTGCTGTCGGCAGTCGGGCTGTTCCTTCTGATCTTTCCGCTCGCGGAAGGACGCGAACGTGGTTGGCCGACGTCGATCGTGGTGATGCTGCTGTGCTCGGTTCCGGTGTTGATCGCCTTCGTGGTCTACGAGTGGCGGCTCGGGCGCCGCGGCGGCGACCCGGTCCTGCGCCTGGAGTTGTTCACCGACCGCGCGTTCTCGCTGGGCGCGGCCCTCGCGTTCGTGTTCTTCGGCACGCTCACGTCACTGATCTTCACCATCTCCCTCACCCTGCAGTTCGGGTTCGGGTTCTCACCGCTGCGGGCCGGGATGATGACGCTGCCGTGGGCACTCGGCACCGGTCTCGCGGCGCTGGCCTCCGCCGCCGTCTACCGGCGCATGGGCAACCTCGTCCTGCCGTCGGGGATGGCGCTCTTCGCGGGCTCCCTCGTCGTGCTGGCGGCGCAACTGCAACACGAGGGCACCGACCCGAGGTGGTCGGCGCTGGCCGGGCCCCTGTTCATCGGGGGAGCCGGGCTCGGATTGTTCGTGGCGCCGCTCCAGACGGCGATCCTCGCGACCGTGCGACCGGAGAACGCGGGTTCGGTGTCCGGGCTGCTGCCGACGGTTCAGCAGGTGGGCAGTTCGATCGGGCTCGCGGTGATCGGGGTGGTGTTCTTCAACCTCGTCGCGACGCAGTCGGCGGACGCGGTCCAGGCCGAGCGGCCGGCGCTCACCGCTCAGCTCGCCGAGGTCGGGGTGCCGCCGGGGCTGATCCCGCGCGCGGAGGAGACGTTCGTGCGGTGCGCGTCGGAACAGCTCGGGTCCACGTCCCCGATGAAGGTGCCCGACGAGTGTCGTTCACCGGTATCGGGAGGAACCCCGCTCGGCGAGGCCCAACAGCAGATCGCCGACTCCGCGGTGGTCGCGGCCAGGGAAGCGACCCGCAGTGCGGCAGGCGAGGCGTTCCTGCAGGGGGAACGCCGCATCCTCTGGATCATCGCGGCGGTCGCCGCGGCCATCGGGGTGGCATCGCTGACCCTGCCGCGCCGGAACCAGCCGGTCGACGACGGGTCAGTCGCCGCGGCCTGACGTCGCCCACAACTCGGCGACGCCGACGCCGACGTCCGCGAGCAACCTCCGGACGAGGGGCAGACCGATCCCGATCACGCTGGACGGGTCGCCCTCGATGCGGTCCACGAACCACCCGCCGAGGCTGTCGAGGGTGAACGCACCCGCGACCTGGAGAGGTTCCCCGGTCGCCAGGTAGGCCTCCAGATCGGCGTCCGGTGGGCTCGCGAAATGGACCACGGTGGCGCTGTGGTCGTGTGCGTCACCCACCACCGCGCCCTCGGTGATCCGCAGGACGCTGTGCCCGGTGAGCAGGGTCGCGCTACGGCCGGCCATCGACGACCAGCGCTCGCGCGCGACGTCGACGGTCCCGGGTTTGCCCTGCAGGGCGCCGTCGATCAGCAGCATGGAGTCGCATCCCACGATCACGGCATCCGAGATCCCGTCCCGTGCGAGAACGGGGAGGACGTCCTTCGCCTTGGCGCGGGCCAATTCGGTGACGACGTGCTCGGGAGCGGCGGCGGCACCGAGTGCCGCGATGAGGGCGTCCTCGTCGACCCCGGAGACTCGCACCACCGGTTCCACCCCGGCGCTCCGCAGCACAGCCAGCCGCGCCGGGGACGCCGAGGCGAGAACGAAGGACGTCACGAGGCCCGGATCAACGCCGGTACGCCGACACGTTCGGGAACGCGTACGGCGAGAACGGGGCGATGCTCCGGTGCATCCGGGTGGGGGCGCCCCAGGACTCGGGCGGGACACCCGAATCCGGATCACCACTGCCTGCGGCGGCGACCGCGGACAGCACCGCGACGAGTGCCGCGATCTCCCCGTCGGACGGGGCCCCCTTGACCACCTTCAGGAACATCTCGCGGGCCGGACCGGCCGCACCGTCCGCATCGGCAGGCAGGTCGGTGGCCGCGCCGTTCGGGAGCGTCGTGGCTGCGGACCCGTTGACCGGCGACGCCGCATCCGACTTGGTCTCGGTGCGCATGTCGTCCTCGGGGAGATCCGTCACTCTGTCCAATGATTCGCCGACACTCATAGCGGGATGTTCCCATGCTTCTTGGGCGGGAGGGTGACCATTTTGCGTTCGAGCAGGCGCAGGGCGGCCACGATCTGTCCGCG
>NZ_WXYH01000090.1:0-9724 GCF_009872365.1 Rhodococcus sp. T7 | reverse complement strand
CCAACTACATCGCCCGAAGCCTGCTCGAGACCGGCGGCTTCAGACCCCAACTCCTACACCCCCGATTGGGATGAGCCTGTTTAGTGTGCTACGTAGAATTTTGGTTCCGGAAGCTTGGCATCCGCCCTGACGCGGACGGCAAATCTCTCAAGTGAGATGAGGGCGCTAAGGACGTCGCCGCTGTTTACGTCGAAGGGCATCGAATGGATAGTCTCGCTGGGAACAGTGGCCGCGTCTGAAACTCTCTTCAGGGAGTCCCGGTCGTCAGATCGAAGTCCAATTTCGGTTAGCGTGGTAGGCAATCCGATTCGAGTGGTGAACTCGATGAAATCGCGAACGTCACTTGTGGGTGCCCCTTCAAGCATGAGCTGGGCGATGGAGCCGATGTTTACCTTTTCGCCGTGGGCAAGGCCGTGGGTTTCCGGAACGCCTGTCAAGCCGTTGTGGATTGCATGGGCAGCCGCCACCCCGCCGGATTCGAAGCCGATGCCGGAAAGTAAGGTATTGGCTTCTATGACTTTCTCCACTGCAGGCGTTACTTGATTGTCGCGGACGGCGTCTATGGCCGGCAGTGCGTTCTCCCACAATATGTTCCAGCTGAGTTCAGCAAGCGCAGTGGCCGCCAATGTAGGTGGCCCCCCCGCCATGGTCTGTGAATTTGACCGTGACGTTGCGCGGGCCTCAATCCATGTAGCAAGCGCATCGCCCACCCCTGCGATAAGGAGTGACACAGGAGCATTGGCGACGATTTGCGAGTCGACCAATACTAAGTCTGGGTTTCTGGGAAGGAAGCGATACTCGTGAAACTCGCCAGCCTCGGTATACAGCACCGACAGTGCACTGCATGGAGCGTCAGTCGAAGCGACGGTCGGACAATTTGCCCATCTGATCCCGGCGAGGTGTCCAGCGGCCTTAACTGTGTCAATGGCGCTACCTCCCCCAATTGCGACCGCTACGTCTGCACCGGTCCGTTTGATGGCATCAACGATGCGATTGATTTCGCCTTCCGTCGTAATCCCGTTGAAAGTTTCCCGTGTGAAGCTGAGGCCCGCACTCTCGAGCGCGTGTTCCACGTCATGGCCGACCAGGCCCCACACCAAGTCATCGGCCACGACAAGGGGCGTCGAACCGATAGGGCTCAAGTACCTGCCGAGCTGATGAATGGCGCCGGCTCCTTGAACGTACCGGCTAGGGCTGATGATGGCTCGAGGTTCATGCATTAAGTTACTCCTGTCGTATGGTCATACCTAAGACCTTCGGTCGTCCCAGTTTTGGTGTGGAAGACGCTGCGGTGATTGTCTTTGGCAGCAGCCGTCTGAGCTCTGCCTTGACGGGCGCGGTCTTCTCGGCGTTACGCGGCTTCGGTTGGCCATGGCGGTCACCCTTGAGCCTCATGCCGCTCCCGTTTATGCCACTCACACTGGCTGCTGCGCCGGGCGAGCCAATTGCCGCAGGGTTACGTTCATATCGCCGAGCTGCCCAGGGGACAACTCAACTCCGCTCTCAACAAGCCGCACGGCCATAGCGAAGTCTCGCGGGGCGTTTGCCGAGATTGCCGCTACCACGCGCTGGCCGGACAGTCTAAACAACTGGCCCGCACCGTCTTCAAGGGAACCTCGTGTGACGTACTCTCCGGTGCCAGCGATGTCGCCGATCATTTGCATCCGATGCCCGGCTATTTCGCTCCAGGACACAGGGATCTGAGGCGCATGAACAATGTTTCCCAGCATTGCGGAGGCCACTGCGGTGGCCTGTTTCTGACTGTTGATGTACGTTTCGAGTGACCGCTGACCTCCCGCCAGCAGCGGCCAGGAGGCTACGTCCCCGGCAGCGAACACCCCAGCAGAGGCGGTTTCGCCGGAGTCGTTCACGCTTATACCCCTGTCGCAGGCAAGTCCGGCCTGCCGGGCAATCTGCACGTCGGGCTCCGCTCCGATGCAAATAAGTGCGCTATCCGCAGGGAAACGACGGCCGTCGGTACCGATCACTGCATTCAGCCGGTCCTTCCCTTCGAATCCGGCCACACCGGTGCGGAGCGCGACCGTAACGCCAATTTCCTGGAGTCGGGCCCGGCACCAGCTGCCGATCCGGCGTCCCATGACACGTTCAAGTAGTTCATCTGAAGCCTCTAAGACCGTTACCTCGAGCCCGAGCTTCCGGGCCGTGGTTGCGACCTCACAGCCAATCAGGCCTCCACCCATGATCACAAGGCGTTTCCCCGGTTCCCAGTCCTGGCGAAGCCGCTGGACGTCCTCCAACGTTCGCAGGGTTTCTACGCCCAAGATGTCGGTTCCCGGGAAGGAGGGCACGCGCGGGCTGGACCCGGTCGCGATCAGGACGCGATCGGCCTTGAGAGACTTGCCATCATCCAGAAGAACCTCTCTGCTAGTGAGATCAATCCGTGTGGCGCGCCTGCCGAAAAGTGTCTCTATTTGCTCGTCTTCATACCAGCCGGCGGGCAACAGCGGTGGCGGATCGGCGAGGTCACCCCCAAGTACAGCTTTGGAGAGCGAGGTGCGGTCATAGGGGAGCACGTTTTCTTTGCCGACTAGCAGAAGACGGCCTTCGTACCCCTCCGAGCGAAGCGACTGTGCGGCGCTCACACCTGCGACACCGCTGCCGATGATCACGACATCGGAGATCCCCATCAGTTCGTCACTCCGCTGTCAAGATCGACCAACACGTCGTTCCCCTCAACCTTGACGACGAAAGTTCTCAACGGAGAACTAGCCGGCAGCGCCTTGACTTTGCCTGTCCGCACACAGAACTTCGCATAGTGAAGTGTGCACTCCACTATGCCGTCTTCGAGGAAGCCCTCCGAAAGGGCCCAGTTGTCATGGGAACACACATCCTGAACCGCGAAGAATTCTCCGTCGACATTGGATACAAGTATCGGTTCCGGGCCGCCTTCATAACGAAGCATCTCGCCTGGCGGCAGATCATTGCGATCACAGACTTTCGTGAGAGCCATAATTCTCCCTCCTTACTTAAAAGAAGAAACTCAGGTTATTGGATATAATTGTGCTTTGATCGATAAGAATCGTCCGTTTGGCAAGTTCGAACCCCGCTTCTGTATCCACGCGGCGTATGATGTCCTTGCGTTCACCTGCAAAGATGTCGACTTGACGTTCAAGCCGATTCCTGTAAACGATGAAGACGTTAGAAATGTGATATTCACCCGGATTTTCACCGGGAACAATCATTACGTTTGAAATCACGTGGCGCGTACGCGAGGCCGGGTTCTCTGACCAGCTGACGTCGGAGGTGATCTTGCGAAGACGTCCACGCATCATGTGAGCGTTATCGTCGAAATGCGCATACTCCCTGGCGCCGGTATATTCCAGGTCGGTTTCACGCATAATGTGTGTAGTCCTGATTGGCATGAAGTAGTGAATATCTTCCGCCAGCAGCTCAAACCACTCTGGGAAACGTCGGTCATTGAGAAGTTTCGCCTCCCAATAATAGAACTGCTCTATCTCCTGCTGCAGAGCGAGGTCAACCGGGGCGGGCTTTGTTTGGAAAGATGCATAGTCTTTAGCGGCGTCAAGCATGATTTCTCCCGTATTCATTCTGGGGTTCATTACAGATGGATTGAGCTAGTGAACGTTCCGCTGCGGGCGTCAGTCCGGCGCCCGCAGCGGGTTCAGTGAAGGTTTATTCCGCTGCCCCGGGCCGGGTGGCATTCAATGCAGCCCAATCTGGGGATGTCATCATCCGGACCCATTGGTTGTACAGACCACGAGCCGCGTTCTCGCTGTAGACGTAGCTCAGCTCGCCTGGGTAGTCAGGATTGTCTGTGTCAATCTGTCCAAGCCCCATTTCCGAGTTGAAAGGGCGGCTGCGGGCCTTGTGTCCACGCAGTACGTGCTGGATTTCGACCCAGTTTTCTCCATCATCCTGCTCGAAAACACCGCCGGCTGAGAATGTGCGCAGCGTCTGCTTACGGAATTCTTCCTTGATCTCATCAGGCGCATCTGCATCGACGATAGTGAAGGACCAGACTTCGATCTCGTTAGGTCCGCGGGGATGCCAGGTGCGAACGGTGTTGACGCCGGGTAGGAACGAGCACGTCGGGAAGACCGTCATGTGCTGGAATATCATGGGGTCGCCGCGATCTGCGGCTCCCAAGCGTTCAATCGCCTTTTCGGCGGCGGGCCCCTTCGTCCAGTACTCAGTGATAACCGGGCCCATCATGGCGATCATCATATTGGGGTCGCCGAGGTAGAACCCGCTACCGTGGCCGCCCCAGGGGGCGCGATACTGCATACCCGTCGTCGGCAGCGCCAGGTCGCTCAATTCAACATCTTCAGGTAGCCCTGCCAGAATGCCCGAAAGATGGGAGGTTGTGCCGGCGTGGTACATATCGCTGCAGAACTGTTCCGCAGCAAACTTCCAGTTGCATGGAATGACCCACTTCTGAATGCCCGGGATTGCTTCGGTGCCCGCTTCGGTTCTGTCCAGCATATTGTCCATGTAGAACTTTGCTTCACCCAGGTAGGTGTCCAGATCAGGGGCATCGGCATCCCAGTTGGCAAAGATCAAGCCCTTGTAGGTCTCGACCCGGGCCTGAAGGGGGCCCCAGTCTCTTTTCTGCAGGTTCGGGAAAGCCTCATCCGCGAAAGGCACACTTACCAGGTTGCCGGCCGTGTCATACGCCCAACCGTGATAGCTGCAGGTAAAGGATTTGGCGTTACCTCCGTCCGCGCGACAGATCCGCATGCCGCGGTGGCGGCATTGATTAAGGAAAACCGAAATTCCCCCATCTTTCTGACGCGCAACAATGACAGGATCTTCACCCATGTAGTTGGTGATGTAGTCCCCGCGTTTGGGGATCTGTGTCTCATGTCCCAAGAGCAGCCATGACCGGCCGAATACCCGCTCCAGCTCCTGCTGGTACAGCGCGTCGTCGGTGTAGATGCGGGGGTCGATCCGGCCGGTCTCATCGTCAATGAGAGCAGCAATGTCCGCGTCGGACCATTTCACTTTCGGCCCGACAGGTACGTCGCTATTTATTGTATCGGTCACAATTTTTCCTTTCGCGAGGTTAATTTAGATCTGGACGTCGATCACGTCAGGATCCCTGGGTCCTTCTTCGATCAGGCTGGATCCAGGATGAAGTCGTAGGTGACTTCGCGTCCGGCGCCGTCAATCCGATCTGTGGGAGCCAGGATGAGCTCGGGTTTGACCGCCGAGGCGATGTCGTCGGTGAGGTGTTCATCGCCCACGAAGTACAGCTGAGTGGTGATCAGCCGGTGTCCGGAAGCCGCTACTTTCAAGTGCAGGTGGGCGGGACGCCAGGCGTGCCAACCTGCCGCGGCGATGAGGGCTCCGCAGGCGCCGTCCGTAGGGATCTGATACGGCGCGGGCTGGATGGTGTTGATCTGGTACCTGCCCTCGGAGTCCGCGATCACGGTACCGCGGAGGTTCCATTCCGGCAGGCCGGGGGCGAACTGGGAGTAGAAGCCCAGGTCGTCGGCGTGCCACAGTTCGATCAGCGCGCCGGCCAGCGGTTCGCCGGAGACACTGCGGACCTGCCCCTGGAACAGCAGCGGGGTGCCCGGTTCGTCTTTACGCATGGGCAGCGTGGCCGGGGTGTGCTGCGACGGTGCGTTGGGGATGTAGTACGGGCCCTCGATGGTGCCCTTGGAGCCGTGCCGGTTGGCGTTGGCGACGTCCTCGACCGAGTGCTCTACCCAGACGTCGAGGAACAGCGGCCACTCACCGTCTTCGCCGACCTGGATGAGCCAGGCCTTGAAGGCGTTGTACTCCTCGTAGGTGACCTTCTCGTCCAGAACGGCGTCGTTGATGGCCTTAATGACCCGGCCGGCGAGGGTGCTGACCCGCTCCTGACTCGAGGTCGCCGTGAACTGCTTGTTCTCCCTGAAGCGGGCGGTGGCCCCTGCGCCGGAAGCGGCAGCGCTGGCATGGGTTTCCGTCGTCATACTGACTCCTTTGTCTATGCACGGTCTCCGTGCAGGGGCGGACTGGAACGCCCCGTGATTTCGAATCGCTGCCGTGGTACGGATCACATGCGGACGTTCTGCGATAGTAGACCGGGAATTATTCAATGAGAAATATTCATTTGCGCTTGATTGATATCCTCTGAATATGAATAAGGTCTGCGCGGACGATATGTCACTGACTTGGCGCAGGAAACGACAAAACGCCATCCGGCTGGGTAAAGGGAGGGGCGGTAAATCCGCGATAAACATCAATCACACGATGAGCCGTGGCAAGCTGCCGCCACCTGCAGGCCTGATACGTCAAGGAGACCAGGATTTCGTCGCACACAGGAAACTGTCCATAGCCTGGGGAGACTTGAACACCGGCCGCACGTGTCGGGCAGACGCCGGCCGCGCAGATGCCGCCGGCGGCGGCCAAAACGGGTCCTCTCGCGATATTTTCTTGGCCGAGACAGCGGGCCGCGCTGGAAGCGCAGAACACCTTTTAGGACTTGAATCATCTCAGCGAGGCGCAAATAAGTATTTCTTTTTACTAAAAATCCTTCATATGCTGGTCTCGATACGGCAACTCGCCGTGGGAAGAGCCCGCTGAGAGGATTCGATGGAGACGCGACACCTCAGGTACTTCATTGCCGTGGCTGAAGAACGGCATTTCGGCCGCGCTGCGCTCCGACTGCACATGGCGCAGCCGCCGCTCTCCCAGCAGATCCGGCAGCTTGAGGACCAGTTGGGGACGCCGCTGTTGCTCCGCACCACCCGAAAGGTGGAGCTGACGCCTGCCGGACGGCTGCTTCTGGACCGGGGCCGGGTGTTGCTGGATGAACTTGAAGTACTGGAATCGGACGTCCAGCAGGTGGGTGCAGGCGCAACCGGCGTTATCCGGGCTGGCTTTACCGGGACGGCCACCTATCGTCTGATGCCCATCGTGGTGCAGGCGGCCCGGCGCAGTCTGCCCGGGCTGCGGATCACAGTTCAAGGCGAAATGCTGACGCCGCAGATGGAGACAGCCCTCGAGGAAGGGCGCCTCGACATCGCCGTCCTCCGACCGCCGGTCCGATCCGGCATGGTGGCACTCAAGCTGCTGGAGCAGGACCAGCTTGTGGCCGCACTTCCTGCCGATTCCATGCTCGCGGAGAAGGGCACCCTGGAACTCGAGGATCTGGCTGAGCAGGATTTTATTAGCTACCCCAGCTACTCGGCGGTCAGTAGTATCTTCGTTGACGCTTGCCGCAAGGCCGGTTTCCAGCCGCGGCTGGTCCAGGAAGCCAAGGAAACTTCCACCCTCCTCTCGCTCGTGGCGGCCGGCATGGGGGTCGCCCTGGTGCCCATGACGTCCCGTTTGTTTTCCTTTCAGGGCGTGGTCTTCCGGCCGCTGCGAAACCCGCTGCCGGTTGACCTCGCCGTGGCGTGGAACCGCAACAACGAGACGCCGCTGCTGCGAAGCTTCCTGACCCTCTTTGATTCGCTCCCCACTTTCCAGCCTGCAGGCGCCGCAAAGGATTCTTCCCATGAAAATTGAACGTATCGAGGCGATCCCTTACGCCATTCCCTACGCATCGCCGCTGAAATTCGCCAGCGGCGAGGTGGACACCGCTGAACATGTGCTGATCCGGATCCACACGGACACCGGCATCTGCGGACTGGCGGACACTCCTCCACGCCCCTACACCTACGGTGAAACGCAAGACTCCATCATCTCGGTGGTGACCAAGGTCTTCGCCCCGCAACTGATCGGTCTGGATCCGTTGGACCGCTCAAAGGTCCAGCAGATTCTCCGCCGCACGGTCCACAATCGCACGGCAAAGGGTGCCCTGGACATCGCCCTCTGGGATGTCATCGGAATTTCCCTTGACACTCCCGTCCACAAATTGCTGGGCGGCTTCACGGAGAGCATGCGCGTTTCGCACATGCTCGGATTCAAACCGGCCGCCGAACTGTTGCAGGAAGCCCTGCGAGTACGGGAGTCATACGGAATTAACACCTTCAAGCTCAAGACCGGGAGGCGGCCGCTGTCCCTGGACGTCGAGGCGTGCCACGTGCTGCGCGAAGGCCTGGGCGAGGACACAGAGATCTATCTCGACGCCAACCGGGGCTGGACGGCGAACGAAGCCCTTGAGGTGCTGCGACGGACCGAGGGGCTTGGTCTGTCCATGTTGGAGGAGCCGTGCGACGCCGGTGAAGTCATGGGCCGGAGACGCCTTGTGGAGCAGTCGAAAATTCCGATTGTGGGCGACGAAAGCGTTCCCACCCTCGGTGACGTCTCCCGGGAACTACTGTCCGGGGGCAGTAATGCTATCTGCATCAAGACCGCACGGAGCGGCTTCACCGAGGCCCAGCAGATCCTTGGCCTGTGCGAGGGTCTGGGTGTGGACGTCACCATGGGTAACCAGATCGATACTCAGGTGGGAAGCCTGGCCACGGTGACGTTCGGCGCGGCGTTCGAGGCTACTTCCAGACGCGCGGGGGAGCTATCCAACTTCCTGGACATGACCGACGACCTTTTGGCCGAACCTCTTGAGATCCGCGACGGCGCCATCCGCGTCCGCGAGGTGGCCGGCGTCGGAGCGCAAATCGACACCGACAAACTGAAAAGGTACCGGCAAAACTAACCATCCCGGCGGCCCCGGCCGTTTCCTACCCTGACCGCTTGGAGAAACACATGCTTTATCTGGTCCGAATGGACGTCAATATCCCGCTGGACATGCCCCGGGAGCAGGCAGAGGCCATCAGGGCCGAGGAACGGGAGTATTCCCAGCAGCTGCAGCGTGATCGCCGCTGGGTGCATTTGTGGCGGGTGGTGGGGGAGTACTCCAACTACTCCGTGTTCGAGGTGGCAGACAACGACGAACTGCACGCCCTGCTTTCCGACCTTCCCCTGTTTCGGTACATGGCGATCAAGGTGACGCCGCTGGCTAAGCACCCGTCCGCCATCGATGAGCCCCAGTAGCAGGCTCTGGTAGGACAGGTAGAGCTCGCATTCATATGCAAAATTCTTCAATAAGGCTGAAATAAGTATTTCCCGTCGATCAATTACCGTCCTAATAGGTGACGCCAAGGTGGAGGTAATCAAGATCACACACGGCAACGAACTGCCTGCGTGGTCCCCCAGTGGTAGACGGCGAGGCCTTCCTGCCGGGATTACAGTCCCGGGTTTCTTCTATCTGACGGCCTGTGCCACAGGGCCGGGTACTGAGCCCCGGTGGCCCCCAGTGGTCGCGGACCGGATCGCCTGAGCGGTAATGGCCGTGGCATGGTCAGCTTTGGCGAACACCGGGCCGGTGGGGCGGACAGACGTTTCGGGTGTTCAGGTGCAACTCGACAAATCGTCCGGTTGCCTATGTGAAAGGGTTCTACCGGCCAACCCCGCCGCTAGGCTGCGGTGCGGATCGTGAACACTCAGGTGGTTGATCTGTTGGTCCATCGGTAGAAGCCTTGGAACGGCAGGAGATCGACAGCTGGCGGGGTGGGGTCATCGGACGGCTGGGCCAGCCGTGCGGAGTTCCCTCAGAAGGAAAGCTCGATGCCCTGAAATCGCATGACTGGTAGCGGAACAGATGTGGCTAATGATTACAGCACCCGCATTCTCCGTCTTTTTCGTACCCCCTATAAGGAGTAAGAATCGGGGTTGTTGGCCGAGCACATGAAAAGGAGGATGTACCCGGCTTTGAATAGCGGTCTTTTGCTGGCTCTTCCCAGATGAGGGTGTAGGTCGGCCGGGCGCGTCGGTCCGCAGATAGACGTCGAGGTCTCCCGACGATGGA
>NZ_WXYH01000009.1:0-27269 GCF_009872365.1 Rhodococcus sp. T7 | reverse complement strand
TCTCGCTTCTCCCGGCTCTGCGCGCCGGCCGTCGGCTCCACTTCGCTTCGCTCCCCGCCAGGGAGCCGCTGCGCGGCTCGCGGTGGGTCCATTCCCGTTTCCGTCGATCGAGTCGCTTCCGCTCCTCTGAATTTCCCGAGATTAGGTTTCTCACCTCACTTTTACTCGGAACGTTCGATCCGGTCCCCCACGCCCCAACGAAGCTGGGGAGGCGGGAGGGTGTGCCCGACCCGCCGCCCACTCGCCTTCCCGCGCCGCTCCATGTCATACCCACAGCATACCACCCCACCCCCACGCAACCCAAAACAGTCGAAAGTCTAATAACACCCAAAATTGTTCATCGACAACGAGTTACGAACCTTACAACCTGACGTTTGTGCACAACACACGTAAACACTTATTCACCAATAAGTTACCGAAACATGTTGTCAATCAACACCTTTCAAAAATAGCTCGAAATCGGACGAAACGGGCACCCGCGCGCCCGCCGGCACCCCGGTGCCGGCACTCCCCCGACACCTCCACATCACAAACCGGGGACATGTCATCACACCAGGTCACAGCACCATTACGCCCACGGGTGCCGAGGTCACATCGGTCCCACCCATCACCACCTGCACACCACCCAGAATGAACAGCAGAGATTCAGCAGCGGATCGCGTCGCTCGCGGCGACGCCTGGGGAGGGAGCGCGTCATGGTGTTCGAGAGATTCTCCGATCAAGCCCGTCAGGTGGTCGTCCTCGCCGCCGGCGCCGCCCGCACCCACTACCAGAACTCCGTCGGCACCGACCACCTGCTCGTCGGGATCCTCGACGCCGGCGGCCCCGGAACGGCAGCGCTGACCTCATGGGGGGTCACCGCCCCGGCCCTCGAGAGCAAACTCCAGGGCGTCAGCGCACCGGAGGGCTCCGCCCCTTCCGCCGGGCACATCCCATTCACTCCGAAGACGAAGAAGGTCCTCGAAACCTACGGTCCACGACCGCATCACCGACGCCCTCAACCAACCCGAATAGCACCCGGGGCCCAACGAACAAAGGCGCCAACGAACAGAGGTGTTAACGAACAGAGGTGCTGCAGGGCCGAAGACACCCGGCAGTTTCAGTCCGGGAAGAAGAACAAGCAGCAGACAGACGATGACGCCGGAGAAATTCGCCAACCCCTCCCCGACCCCGAATCTCCGGTTAGCATCCTGCTTAGACTGCGTTCGCCACGCCTTCCGAAAGGTGCCGATGAACGGAAGCGACAGGCATCTCGACGTACTACTCGCCGACTACACCTCGGCGCGGGATGACGAACGCGAGCTCCTCAACCAGCAAACCACCCTCTTCCGAGCCGTGGTCGCCACATTGACCCTGCTCGGCGCGCTCGTCGCCAGCATCAGCGGTGAGAACCCAACGCTCCGGATGCCTGACTGGATCTCGGCAGCGGCACCGCTCGTGCCACTGGCTCTGATCTGTTTGCTACAGATCGTCGGCTCCCAGGCGGCCGTGCGCAGCTTCTACATTCGTGCACTGGAACGTCAGCTCCGTAAGGAACTACCCTCACCGCCCACACTCGACAACTACCCCCGGCTCACGGTCATGTCCTACCAGGAAATACAGGTGACGTTGCGATCGCTAGGCCAAGGTACGCGAATCCCGCGCATACTGACGATGATCATCTTTTTCTCGGTCGGCGCGGTATTCATCGGACTCGTCATGTACATGGCCAGCACGTTCGACATCTATCTGAAATTCACCATGATCGTCTTCTACGGCGCCGCCACGGCCCTGATTCTGATGGAGTCCGTCAACGCCACCGTGAGAGGAAAGCGGTACTTCCAGAACCTCGTCGACGATGCGCATCGCCGATCGTTGGAACCACTCACTCCCTCGGTAGACGGGACGGCTTCGACGTCGCGTAGACGAAGCCTCGCGTCGTACCTGATTCTCCCCCGGCCGGCAGACCTGTCCAAGGCGCCGTTTTTTCCGATCGGCGCCCTGGTTCTCGTGGCTGTACGACCCGAGACCGCCGAGCTCGAATACTTCTGGCCACGAGTCGTCGTCCTGTGGCTGGTGCTCGAAGTGCTTGTTTACCAAGCCCGCTATCAGTGGAACGATCTGCGAGGCCTGGGCGAGGACATGCAGGCTCCGGCCGCGGGACAGCGCGGTCGGATACCGCTCGACCCCACGACATCCGACATTCGCCCTGTCGTCATCCTCGTCTCGTGCGTCATCTCGGTACGTCTCTTTCTGGCTGTGCTCGCATGCGCACTCCCGTTTGTCTCGTTCTTCCACCACATGCTTCCGATGCTGCTCGGGGTTTTCGGGCTCGCCGCTGTTTACGAGATTCTCCGAGGCATGGAACGGAACGGGTACGTACCCACAACTCAAGGCCCTCTACAGACGTCGCCGTCCTCCGTCACTGTGCTCGTGTCACTGGTCGTCGGACTCGGGTATCCGTTGCGAACGGTGCTCGGCATCACACTGCCGGCTACCGGCGGCTCCGGAACCCGGGACATCCCGTGGCAGTGGACTTGGCCGTGGAACTGGACCTTGGGCAACCCCTTTCACATGTCCCTACCCGTCGACACAATGTTCCTGGCCGTATTCGCGTTGTATACGCTTTCGCTGGGCATCCTCTTCGTCTCGATGACGTGGTGTCTCGAGGGCGGCACGTTCGTCCGTGAGCACGACGGGAGCACCTACTACTACCGCAGAGACATCGCCCAGAAACCGCACCTTCGGCTCTTGCTCCTGAACACGACACGGAGATTCGCACCGCTGCCGGCACCGACGCAGGAACCCCTACAGCCGATCATCGAGGTGGACGGACGAAGCCAGAAATGGCTCAAATACGCGAGCAGGCTCCACGCCCCATGGAACATCGCGTTGCTCACCGCATTGGCCACCGGAGCTCTCGCGGTCTGCGCAATATGGGGATCGGACCCACAGATCCCTGCCACCGCACTTGCCGCGGCGGCGACGGTAGGCATCAGTGTCGCAATGGCATTACACCGCAACAAGAGCAAGATCACGGCCGTGGTATACGTGGCCGGTCTGCTGCTCGCCGCCGTCACGCTGGCCGCAGCGGCCGCCCATACGTCGGCGAGCGTCACCGCACCATCCGGCACCACGCTCGCCGTCCGCTGGATACTGTCCTCGATGTCAACGATCCCCATCCTCGTCTACAAGTTCTTCGAACACAGTTCATATCGCGATCTCGCCTTCCCGCCACTCACCGATGTCGTCACGAAGGGAGTCCGTCGCGTCCTCGTGGTCGTTCTCGGGAAGGACACGGCCATGCGCATGGGAATCTGACGGAGCACCCATCCAGGCAGCCACATGTCAGGACCGAAAACGTCCACTTCTCGTGCTGAATCGCCGAGAAGCAAGTGGTGATGTCCGTCTCGACCACCCACCGTCGGCCCCGCCAGGACTCGTCAATGAGTACCTGCTGGCCGTCGCGCACACCGCAACCACCCACGCCACAGGACGTCTCTGCGACAGACCTTGTCCCAAAGCGCATGAAACTTCTCGCCTGGGATCGGCCTTGGCCGCCCGGTACAGCGCATACTGCAAGGCACGAACCTGATTTGCGGGAGAAGATCCCGCACCGGCGAACTCACCGAGCCCCTCCAAAACAGAAATACACATCGACGAAGCAGCGGCCCTTCTCTCACCGTTGTCCGCGCGGCTCAAGCAGTACTACGGCCGCCTCCGACGCCCACCCGGCACGCCACCCACTTCCTTCGATTACCGGTTATAGGGCGCGTTGCTCCCGGGTAACACCAATCCGCAGGTTCCCCGGGCCGGGGAGGGCCTCCCCCGGTACCCCGCCGCCACTATCGATACGTTCGAACACCCCATACGCCGAGGAGTCCTTCGGTGCCTGCACTTGAAAGGTCTTGGGCACCTTCCGTGGCCTTCACCCTGATGGAGCGGGCTCGGCACTCTCTCTTTCCCACCCAAAGGGCGGGCTACCCTAACGACGCCGCAGGTTTCGCTTCATGCCACCGGCCGCATCTTCGCTCCCCCTATTACAGGGCTTTCGACACTGGGCTCCGACCCGACTCGTTTCCAGACCGAGCCGCCAGTCTGCTACCGGGCCTCCTGGCAGCTACCCGGACCGGACTTTCACCGGCAAGCGACGACGAGCTTACGAACACGACAAGATCGACTACCTCGAACTCATAGCCACTCCTCTCGTGTTCTGCTGGACGCACCCCAGATCGGGTAGAGCCGGGGGCGTTTGCGGGCGATCAGCTTGGTTGCCTTCGTCTGGCCGATGCCCGGCAGCGCCCACAGGGCCGTTTCCAGGTCCCGATCCGGGCCCACCGCCCTCAGAAGCGCGTTCAGCGCCGCGGACTGGGTGTCGAGGATCGCCGCCCTGACGTGTCGTCGTGGGCGGTTCTACCCTGCGTTGCATGCCGGTGGATTTCTCGAGTGCGTCAGTCGGCACCCAGGTCTGGTCTACGGAACGCGGCATAGCCAAGTGCCAGCAGCAGGGCGATGCCACTGACTACGGTCACGACCAACGTTCCGGTTCCCACGAGAACGAACACGAACGCTGCCAGGGCCACGAGGACTGCGGGCGTGAAAACGAGCCTTGATGTTCGAACCATCAGCCAGTAAGTTAACCCGTCTCGGCGGGTCAAGAGAAGGCCCGGTCATCGTCCGCCCACAGCCCTTTTTCCTCTTCCGTCATTCTGCAGGAATTCATCTTGTAAAGTTTGATCCACTTCTTGTCAAGTCGCCGCTCGCGCCAGTTGCTCAGCTTCCTTTGTAATCCTCGCGGATTGTTGTCTGTCAAGAAACCTGATGGTGTTCCGATCTGGTCGTACGCGTAAACCGCTGCGACGAAGAGCGCCAGGGACACGGTCAGGGCTACCGCTGCCACTACCCGGTGCCACGGCCATTCCTTCTCTTCGAGCAGGAGTGCGTTCAATGCCGTGAACACGAATCCTGCGAGGAAAGTAGACACCACCATCTTTGACTGCACCTTTGGGCGCAACTTGTCCTCCTGGTAGTCCACCGTCGGATACCGGTAGTGAACCCTGCCGCGTCCAGCTTGAAAATCGGCGAGAGCCGACCCCTGGATGCACACCGCGCCGCCATGCGCGATGGGATGCTCCCGATTGCCGGACACGTCGGTGACGAGATCACTAAGCCGACCTTCGTGGCCTACCACTATCACCACAGCGCTTGCGCCTGAAAGGGCTGCGCCCGTGCCTTCGATCTGCCCGACTAGTACGTCGATCCCGCTTGGCCCACCTTCTGGCTTGAGTGCCTCTAGTTTTATTGGGTCCACCTTGTCGGACAGTTCCTTTGAAAGAATCCTGGCTGACTCAAGCGCGTGATCCGCCTCGCTCGAGAAGATGTGGGTCGGGCAGAGTTCTTGGACGGCAAGTGCTTTGGCCAAGATATGCATCTGATAACTTCCCCTTGCGCTCAGTTTTTGGTCGGTGCGCGCCCCATGCCGGACGAATACAAATATCACTGAAGTCCCTCCTGTTTTGAAACTATGGGCAATTCCCGGTTGACCCATCCGGTGAACTCTCAAGTCGACGAACGTCGCTCGCCGAGAGCCGCGGCAATTCACTTCTTGCACCGCTCCTCTTTCGGCACCGCCGGCGCTGGCCACCGGCACCTGTCGGCGTTGGGGACCGAACGAATAATCGCCGGATTCGCCGGCGACGCCTATTTCGCTTCCACGGAGGCGCGCAGGGCAGCGTACGGTTGTCACCCCGTGTCCGGCTCGGCGGGAACCGGGATGTAGCGGCGGTCTTCGGCGACGTGCGCCAAGTGTTCTCACCGACCCTCGTGTGACAAGTGGCTGGCGAAGTTCCTCACACGTGGGCTTCTGCGCTTAGCCCACGTGTCGATCGAGTCAGTCAGATAGTTTTTCCAACGAGAAAGACGATCATCACCCAGTCGTCGATCGACCACCGGAGGTCTCCGACGGGGGCGATCGGTTGGAAGCTTTGCAGACCGAAGGGTCGCTGCACTGCCTCCGTCCACCCGGTGACCAGCTCGGCGTCGGCGTCGGGCGTGTTCTGGATCGACGAGGCCAACCCGAACACGCCGAAGTCGACCGGCGGCCCAGTTTCTGCCCACTCGCCGAGATTGTCCGGGTTCTCGAGTTCGGTGCCAACGAACACGGCCACGAAGACGTCCTCCGGTCGCTCCCTCAGGAGGTCATCAAGGTCTTGTTGCGTCACCTCGTCGAACCTTTGCAGCCCAGTCACGATCTTGTCGAATTCGTCTTCCGACAGCCGAACGAGCAATACCCGGGAAAAGTCAGCCTCGGGCGGTTGGAAGCCGACGGTGAAGAAGACTCCGTCGATGCCGGTCACCTGGAACTCTGGGGGAATCGCCGAGGTCACCGACGTCCGCATGTGGCTCGTGTCGATGAGATCGGCGACGGCCGAGGTCGCGGTCCCGAGGCGGCCGAGGTCGACCTGCTCGCCGTCGCTCGTGGGCGGTGACGCAACCACCCCAGTGATGAGGTGACTACCGCGCGGCGCGGCACTCCACGCCGCGCGGAGCGCGACCCGCGACGACGCGAGCTCGGTGCTCTGCTCGAGGAACTCCGCTACAGCAACTTCCTTGAAGCCGAGTTGGTCGACCCGGTCTTGCACTCTCACCCGGCCGGTGTCGCCATGTTCTTCCCATCGCCCCGCCAACGAGGCGAACCGTTGCAGATCACTTCTGTCGTCGGTGACGGCATGGAGCCATCGGATTCGACGGATGGCCTTGGGAAGCTCGCTTGGTCCGGCGCATATCCTGGTCCGCCGGCGATGGAACATCACCCAATCGGTTTGCGGCGTAACCGCGCTTGTGCTGCCGCGTTCGGCGTCGAACAGTCGGTATCGGGCAACAGTGGTGAAGCTCGCGTCTCTATCCCGATCAGCGAGTTCGGCGCCGATGATGTCGATCACTGCCTCACCGAGGCTGCGTCCCCGAGCTCCGATGTCGAGTGCGCCCGGTGACTCGCTCAGCTCCAGTTCCAGCCCCACCGCACGAGTGGAGTCGCTGTCACCACTGGCCGCAGCGGCGAGGGGGGTCCAGTCCCCGGCGAACATTGGCGAATCGCCTCGCCGCTCCATCGACAAGAGCCCATGGACCTGGCGGGGGTCTCCTCTGTCATCGAACATGGCGCGGGCTCCGCCATGACCCCTGCCAAGGGAAACGTTGAGGATGCGCACGCCCAGACTCGATACGCCGATTCGCCAGTCGAGTGACACGCCCTTGATACGCTGCGGCGGCAAATCATGCTCCTGCCCGGCGACGATGGCGAGGGGATCAACGGCTCCGTTGACCTCAGTCACAAGGTCGATGACACGAGAGCCCCCAGGAGCGTGCCGGGATCTCCTATCTGTCACGACCAGCGACCCGGTGATCTGGGCATCTAACAGCAGCGGCTCGGTGTTCCCGCGGGCATAGGTCGTCGCCCGCAAGCGCAGTGCAGCCTGTCCTCCGATCGGCACCTCGCGCAGGTCGCGATCGGTTTCGACATCGAACCAAATGCCGATGAGTTGTCGGCGCTCGTCCCTGAGGCGTCGATCTGGGGCTACAGCACCGATGACCGCACGTTCGTGGCGTTCCCGAGCCCGTACACCTTCGCGTGTCAAGCGCTGGTAGAACGCGACGTCGGCGAGGATGGCGTCGTGCACATCGTCCACCTCCACGTGGAGCCCGCCATTCGCTTCCCGTCGCGCATCGCCGTCTTCGTCGGCGAACCGGAATCCATTGAATACGGCGGCAACCAGGCCGCCGACAGCCAATTGGGGCGGTACTTCGCCATGAGCGGCAAGCGTCCACGACCAACCAGGCTGTATGTGATCCCTCGCGACAGCGGCGAGCGTCAGGACCGAGCCGCGGGTGTAGCCCCGATCGTCCTTCCTGACCGCGGGCAGGATCCTGAGCCGGCCCTCGAACGCCTCGACCGCGGTGCTCGTTTCGGTGACCAATCCGCCGGGCACGAGGATGTCGACCTCCTCGATGGCGCTCGGGTTGTCGATCCCCTGGAAGAGCGAGATGCGTTCCATGTGCTGGGCCTCTTGCAGGGCCTCGGGGATGTAGTCAGGACGCACAGCGCAGAAGCGCAGGTCCACCCCGGGGCCCATCATGGCGTGCAGTTGTGCCTCCAGCGGCTGGGTAGGGTCGATAGGCACGTAGCCTCCCGAGGGCAGCGTCACGATGCCCCAGTCGATGAAGAGGGATCCGCTCACGGAGCGGACTGGACCCGACAGCGCACCGGAGATCCGCTCGCGCAGTTCCACCAGCGCGGTGGCCGCCGGGTCGCTCGCGATAAGGGAAGCGAGCACATCGTCGGCCTCAGTGAGCACCGAACTCTTCTCCGCACACGGATCGTCGACGCCGGAACCGCCCTTTCCGTTCGGCCCGTCCAGGAGTTGGCACTGGAACTGTAGGAGCTGAGCGAGAAAGACGTCGAGAGGCCGCATCGAGAGGCGCCACCCCCAGTACCGGTGCGGCGTCGTCTCAACCAACTCCCGCCGCGCGACCCACATGTCGAGCCACGTCGTTGTCTTGCCGGACCGCTCGAATACGGCCAGCGGGACTTCCTCACCGCCGACTCCCTCCGCGCCGGCACACCACACGCCCGAGCGGAGTCCGGATCCCGAGATCATCGAGGGGGTCGCTCGTTGCTCGCTATCGAAGTATGCCGTGGCGACTCGCGACCGGATGTGCGTGCGGTCGAACGGGACCCGGGCACTGACCGGCAGCGACAACCTCAGCTCACGCACCCGGAAACGTGCCCCTTCCACCGCCAGCGACCGGTCGGTCTCCTTGGCGCAGGCATCTTCGCACAGCTGGCCGAATCGCTCCTCGTCACCGCAGAGCGCCTCAGCGGCCGCGACGGTGAGCACGTACAGCGCCCGGGGCGGCACACCGGTGACGGGTGCATCCGGTCTCTCCGGTGGGCACGGGCCGAACTCGGCCGTCCGTGGGGTCACGGCCACGCCGGGGTCAAACTCACCTGTCGAACGCTCGATGAGCTCGGCGACGGAGAGGTCGATCTCACCGGGTAGATGGATCACGCGACCAGACGGTGCGAGCGCCACTCCACCGTCGACCCGCACCGCGTCGCCGCCACGACGCCGAACATCGAAGCCGTGCACAATGCCGTACCCGACAGCCTGGTTGGAGAGGGCAACAAGCGATCGGACGTACTCCTGGTCGAGCCGGAAGCCCTCCGCGCGAAGGAATTTCCCGTCGAAGTACCAGAGCCGAGTCAGCACCGACGATGGGTCGATCACGCTGATGCCAGGGTGCGCTCCGAGCAGCTCCATCGGGCCACTGATCCTCGTATGTGTCATGTCCTCACTCCTCGTGCGGCGCGTTGGGGCCATGGCCCGTATGGCACAGCAATTCCTGGATCGTGCGCGTGCGCACGTGCGACGGCCGTACCCAGTTGTCGACCGTCGTCGCGTCGTCGTCGATCACGGCACCGTCGGCATCGAGGTGGATTTGCAGCTGTGCGAGCGGGACGCAGCCATCTCCCGTCACCGGCGACCAGCCGCTGCCGTCCTCGGGCCCGAGCCCCATGGTGTCTTCGGCTGCGAGGCGGCGGAACCACACCAGACACAATGCCGGTCTGTCGACCGGATCGGCCGCTTCAATCTCCTCGAGCGCGGTACCGACCAGATCATCGGGCTCGTCGGTCACGGGCAGCTGGCCGAAGAATTGCCGCAGCCGCGGATAATTAGGGGGCGGATCCTCGGGCACGGCACCGGCAACGATGCGAGGGAGCCCGCGTTCGACCGCTCGCGAGTAGGCGGTATCGAAGCTGGCCTCCCCGCAGGGCTCGGCGATCGACGGCACCGGACGGTCGAGGCAGCTGTCGTGGCAGAGTTCCACATGCACCGTGAAGGTGATCCCGCCGTCGGGATAGTCCTCAACTTCAAGATCTTCGGGTCTGCGCTCGTCGAACCAGCGACCGATGTCGACGCACATCACCTCGGCGACACGTAGCTCACGGCCGTGCCCGTCAATCGCCAGGCCAGGGTGCACGACGACCTCATGGCGGTCTGCCCGCACCTCGACCCGCAGGCCCCAGATGACGCCCATGCCGTGCAGCCATGCGTTGTGCAACCAGCCCTTGCCCCGGTGGTACGCCTGCTCGGTCTCCAGGTCGTCGACGCCAAGCAACATGCCGAAGTGGTAGCGGTTCGAGACGAACGGGTTGACGGGCAACGACACGTCACCGCATCGCTGCTCGCCGACGATCAGATCAGGGCTGGCCATTGGGACGTCCTCCTCCTCACCTGTGTGCTTCACAGCTCGGCGCGCGTACGGCCCGCCGGGCCGTCGCCGGCCACGTATTGGCGGCGGCGGTCGGTGTCCATTGCGCTCGCCGCGGCGTGTGTTCCGGCGCGGACCGCCTGCTGGATACCGAGGGCCCAGCGCACCCGCAGCTCGCGGTCGCGCGCGTTCAACGCGGCAGCCACGGTGTGCTCCGCGTCGTCGAGGTCCTGCACCAGCGCGGCCCGGGCCGACTGGTCGGACAGCTCCTGGAGCGTGCGGCGAGCGGATACGAAGTCGGCGAGCGCGTCCCACAGGGGCGGCGGCACTTCGACCTCCCACTCGTCGAGTGCCTGGCGGACAGCAGTGTCGTAGGCCGCCCGGGCTGCGGTCAGCGGGTTTTGGATGCTCGCGTCGGCGACGGCGGCGCGGGCGTCGATCACCGCCTTGGCCGTCTCGGGATCCCTGTCGGGGTCTTCGACAACCGCATCGAGGACGGCATCGTCGACGGCGCTCCGCGCGGTGATCCAGGCCGCGACCGCTGCGCCGAGATCCGTCTCGTGTTCGACCGCAGTGACTCCGTCGGCATTGTTGGCGGCGTCGATCGCCGCCGCCTGCACCGCCGACAGGTCTGGTGTCGCGGCGACGCTTCCCAGGACCGCCGACGCGACTGCCAGACGTCCCGCTGCTGCGGACGAGTAGGCGGCGACCGCATCCTCGGCGTCGAGCAGATTGCGCTCCCCTATCGTTACCGCTCCCGCGACCGGCGTCGCCGCGGTTTCGATTGTGTCGGCGTGCTCGATGACCGTTTCCATCGCGGCTGCTGCATCGGCGGAGACGGCCGCAGCCTCCTTGGCGCGCTGCTCGGCGCGAGTCCGCAATTCAGCGGGTAGGAGCGTGTCGAGACGATCGTTGGCGGCCGCGAAGGCAGCGCTGTCCAGGAGCGCCTGCGCATCGGCCACGATCGTGTCGAGCGGCGGCTGCGTCAGGGCGTCGCGGAGCTGCTCACCCAGGCCGGCATGCTGCTCACCCCACTGCGTTCTGCTGGCGGCCGCCTGCAGCTCGGATTCGACCCGCGCTGAGAGACTCGACAGCGCGGCAATCGTGGCCTTCGCCGCCGCAATCCGCTCACGAGCGTGGCGCAGCTGAACCCCCAACGCCGCCTCGGCGACCATGAGTTCGCGGAGCTGATCCTCGAACGTTTCCGCGTCCGCGGGATTGGCAACGGCGGCGATCTGTTCCCGCACGGTTGCCTGCCCAGACCGGACGTCGTCGAGCGCGTCACGAGCTACCGTCTCATGCTGGGCGGCACCGAGATCGCGTCCCCAGTCGGCCCAGGCAACCTCGGCGGGGGCGGCATGCTGGGTCTGCAGTTCGGTGCGTGCCGCCATGAGGGCCGAGGTCACACGGTCGGCTGCGGCGCGTAGGAGTTCCCCTTGGTCTTTGGCGCGCGCGCGGAGATCGGTTGGCATGTCACATACCTCCTGAATGGGTTCCGGTCCTAGCTCGGGGGATCCCGGGGAACGAGCGCCCAGCCTTTTGGTACTCCCGCTCGACGGCATCGAGGAGGCCCCGCTGGTCGATGCAGCGGTCGCCCGCCGCTGCCCGATATGCCGCGGCCAGCGCGGCGTTTCGGATGAGGCCGCCGGTCAGCTGGTACACGGAGGCGAGCTGGCGGAGGTCGACGTCGTCAGCGAGCGGTGCGGCCGGGGGAAGGTGGGTCTCCCACAGCCGGAGCCGCTCGGCGGGCCCGGGCTCGTCGAACTCCACGATCACGTCGAGGCGACGGACGAAGGCCTCGTCGATGTTGCCCCGAAGGTTGGTGGCGAGAACGACGAGGCCAGTGAAGCCGTCGATCTTCGCGAGCAGGTGCGCGGTTTCGAGGTTGGCCCACCGGGCCTGGGCATCGTTGCCGTCGGTGCGCTTGCCGAAGATCGCGTCCGCCTCATCGAAGAACAGCACGGACTGCGATCGCTCGGCGGCGGCGAACACCTCGCTGATGTTCTTCTCGGTCTCGCCCAGCCACTTGCTGACCAGCGTCGAAACGTCGACGACAAGCAGGTCGAGGTCCAGTGACGAGGCGACGATGTGCGCTGAGAGGGTTTTGCCGGTGCCGGGCGGTCCGGCGAAGAGCGCGTGCACCCCGCGAGAGGCTCGGGACTCGAAGCCCCAGTCATGCAGAACGCGGACTTGACCGCGGACCCGGTCGAGGATGGACCGCAACAACTCGGTGTTGTCCGGTGTGGTGACGAGCTGGTCCCAGCCGACGGTAGGACGCACGATCCGTCCGCTCGCCGGGAGGTCGCAGCCGGTACGTCGACGCGCATGGCGGACGATGTCGGCCACCGTGATCGGGCCGGCATCGGCTCGGGCCGTCACCCGCGCATCATCGACCGCGCGGCTGGCCCGCAGATGGTCGACCCGCAGCAGACTGGCCAGGTGTTCGGCGCCCCCGTTCAGCTCGGGGACGAGGCCGGTCCACATATCAATGCTCTCGCCCAGATCCCGCTCGCCGACTTCGATCACGACGACTGGACGGTCATCGAGCGGGAGGCCGGTCGACTCCTCGGCGCAGATCACGACCGGGCCGGGATGGGTGGTCAGTGGCGGCGACTGCGGTCGGCCGATGAGGACGGGGTGCGCCTCTCGGGCCACGGTGTGAACCGAGAGCAGCTCCTGAGCTTCCCCGGTAACGTCGTCGGACGACACGACGACGACCCGGGTGCCGACCGCTTCTGCCGCACCGCGCACGACGGCCGCCAGCTCGGTCGGCGGTCGCGTCGCGGCGGTGACGACGACGATGCGGCGCCCGCCGTCGAGGGCGTTCGCCAAGCGCGCCCCGTCCAGCGACGGCGATGCGACCGCGGGAATCGTTCGCCTGCGAATCTGGGCGGGCCAGTGGTCGTGGCCGCGCAGGACGCTCCACAACCCCGCGGCGAGCCGGAGCCCGGACTCCGGCAGCGGGCCGGACCCTTCGGCCACGAGAAGCCCGTGCACGTGCAACGGTCCCGCGAGGATCGCGTCCCTGAGGTGGCGTCTGCCAATCGGGCCGAGACCCAGAACCTCGGCGATCGTCGAGAACGACATCCGTGGCTCGCCGCGCGGGTGCAGAACCCTTGCCAGGTGGGTGATCGTTTCGTGCTCCTCGGGGAGCCCGACGAGCATAACCAGCTCGCGCTCGAACGCGGAGAGCCTGAACGCCGAACAGATGCGATCGAAGCCGGCGCTGTTCGCCGGCGGTTCCTCTTGCAGCGCGACGGCGATCCCGTCGGTTGCCGGTTCCATGGTCGGATCACCGGCGAGCTCGGCCAGCCGTCGGATGAGGTCGCCAAGCACCTGATGGGCCGGCTGGGACAGCGTGGCGTCAGACATAGCGGAACCTCACGACGCCGCCGAGCCACCAGACGACACCTGGGTCGAAGTCGAGGCCGGCGGCCCGGATTCGCAGATCGACATCATCGAGGGAGAAGGTCGCCTCCACCCATCCCGGCTCGGCATCGATCGTGGTCCGTCGGCGCCATACCCAGGCGAGGTCCTCGTCGTCCGAACCGAGACGGTCGCGTACCCATTGCGTCAGCCGGTGGCTCAGGTCCTCGACGGCGGCGGCCTGCGCGGACCCTAGTGGATCGTGAAGCCGCTCGGTCGCCTCACCGCGTCGGACCCCGGCGACGACCAGCGTCGCCGGGTCGTCCACGGCGGCGCCGGTTGCGGCGGCCACGACCCGCGCGAGCGCGTCCCCCGCAGTGCGCGTGGCCAAGGGTCCGTTCAGCAGCTCCATCGGCAGGTCGAGTGCCGTGATCCCGTGGATCAGGAAGAGGACACCGCCGACACGGCTGACCACCGGCTCCTCTCTGTCGGCGGCCCACCCACCCAGCCCGGGCACGGGCTCGGGCTCGGGCTCGGGCACTTCGTCCGACAGGGCGGCGCGCTGGGGTGAGACGGGGCCGGCGCCGGTCGACTCTGCTTCAACCGGCTCGGGCGGCTCGTCGCTGTCGGCAGCCGCACCACCCGGGGCCGACTCATCGTCCCGGGCCGGACGCTCCTGGATCAGCCCGTGACGGCCTCGCGACGCGCCGCCGTCGGCGACCGCCTCGATCGCGACCGGGTCCCGAGACAGGGCAGGTGCGACGCAGGCGAGCGCGAGGACCGCCAGATCTGCACGGGCCTCGTCCGATCTGGCGGCGGCCCACGCCGCACGCGGGATCAACGCGCGTGCTGCGGACACGGCCTCGAGCACGGCAGGCGTTCGCGCGACCCTCACGCCGGGCCCGGCGGCGGCCTTCGAGCTCGCTGTCCGGCCACCGAACATGCCTCGCACCGTGCGGGCGACGATGTGCCACCCAGCCGGTTGCAGCGCGACGTCGATGACGTCGACGGTCGCCATCAGCACCGACGGAGCCACCGCGGGTCTGCGGGCGAGGACCTCGGCGAGGTCGGCCGGACGCGGTCGGGCGACCCGTGGATCCAGCCCCCCGGCCTGCTGCCACGCCCATGTCCGGGTGCCGTCACCCGCGACGAGCGAGCGCACCATGTCCACAAATAGGTCGAGCTCTCGGGCGTACACCACGACCTCGTGGCCGTCAGCCAGGCGTCGCACCAGCGCATCCGCGATGGCGGCTGCCCAGGCACCTGACACCGAGTCGACTGGGCGGAGCGGATCGAGATCGACGTGCACGTTCAGCTCGGGCACGCACACGGCGTGGCTGGTCGGCATAGCGCGGCCGACGAGTGCGTTCGCGAGGCCTTTCCCGGCCACGACGCGCAGCGCCTCGTCCAGCCGCGCCGCTGTCCCGCTCTCGGTGCCGTGGTAGCGGGCGTGGAGACGATCCACTTCGACAACGGTCATCGTCAGCCCACCCTCGCGGTGGTGCCGAGGCGGCTGGCCTCGACGGCGATGCCGGTGGAGGCGCCGCCGAGGATGCCGCCACGCCCCAACAGCGTGCGGTCGAGAACCGCCGCCTCGAACGTTCCTGTCGGTCCGACGATCGACGACAGGCCAAGATGGAGTCCACTGCCGGCACGCATGCCGGCGTCGACCGTGCACAGGGTGTACGCCGTGTGGGCAGGCCGTTCGGTGTCCAGGATGTGGCGGATCGCCTCGGTCTGCTCGCCGCCGAGGGGCCGCGGAATGAGAACGGTGAATCGGTGAGCGTGGCTGGCGAACATCGACGTGCGCTCGTCGGCGGTGTCGAGCGGCTGGTCATCGAGTGAACCGACCTGCCCGCCGACGCGGAACCCCGCGCCCACGACCGACCGGCTCGACAGCGAGGGGTCGTCGCCGAGCAGCGGCCCGCCCACGCCGCGCAGCCGGAAATGCTCGACGATGATCGGCTCGACCCAGGCGCGGGTGGTGTCGGCGGCGTTGTCGCCGGCCAGGAAGATGGCAATGTAGCGAGCGAGTGCCCACATCGTCCCGCGCCGGCGATAGAGCGGGACGATCTCGGCGACGAGTCGGCGCCGCGCCGCCTCCGCCCAGCGGCCGTCGAGCACCAGCCCGACAAACGAGGCGAGCCAGTCGAGGGCCTCTGCGGGTGTCCCGAACGGGTCGAGAAGGATATCGCGGCGCTGCGACCGGACATCGAGGTCGTGGAGGAACCCGTCGAATGTGGCGAGATAGCGGTGGAGGAAGTCTGCTTGGGGCTCCTCTGTCGCGAAGACCCCGGGAAGGCGCCGTAGCAATGTGTGTGAGGTCCGCTCGACGCGCACCTCACGCACCCGCGGTGTGCGGCGTTGGTTTCCTCGCAGCCGCAGCGTCACCCACAGGTAGCGCCCGGGCGGGGCGGTGACCGGCGCCTCGAACGTCGCGAACCGGTCGACGCCGGGCCACCAGGGCGTGATCGGCGCCGGCCGACGGTGCAGCGGGGCAACGGTCGCTGCTGGATCGGTCACGATGCCGGCGGGCGGCAACGGCGGTGATGCCGTCGGCGTAGCGGGTACGCAGGCGGCGGGCTCGGGCGGCACGTGTGGCAACTCCGTCACGTACTCGTCGTCGGAAGTCCATGTCCCGGCGAGGCATGATGTCCCGTCGGGGACGCATGCCTCGAGGAACAGCCGGCCCCACTTATTCCGGGGCGTTCCGCTGTCGAGCCGGTAGGTAACGCAGAAGCCGTCGGTGTGGTAGGCGACTGGCGCGATGACGGCAAGGCGGAAACCGGCTGGGGTGTAGTAGCCGACCCGCCCGTCGCGGGTGACGACCAGGCCGTTGCCGTCGTAGCCCGACGCGTCGAGCGGGTGCGTCCGGGTCCACCCGGTCGCCGTCGGCGCCAGCCGCCGCAAGGTGGCGCGACCGTCATCGGACCGGCAGGGCGCGATGACCAACGCCCCCTCGGCGTCGACGACGATGTCCGAGGCCGGCCCGACATTGCGTACGGGGCGTTGCCCCGCGACCAGCCAGCCTTCACCTGCACCGTCGTGGAACAGCAGCACGGGCTGACCATCGGGCAGGACTGCGACCCGGGTCGGCACGGCGTCGGGCGGGAGGTCGGCCACCGTCGACGGGAGCGCTTGTTCCACTGGTCCGCGGGTGGCCGTGAGTCGCAGCAGTCCGACCGGCTCGCGCACCGCGGCGTGGACGACAGCGCCGCAGCTGGCGAGCCCCATCGGGTGCCGGGTGGAGTGTCGGCTGCTGGCGATGGCGATTCTGCGTAGCAGCCGTCGGCTCCACAGGTCCATCACTGCAATCGACCGGGACGAGCGGTCTGCGACGAACAGCCGGTCGTTCCCGTCCACCGTGATCCCCACCGCGTCGTCGAGTGGGCGAGTCGCGGGTGGGCGGAACTCAGGCCCCGGTGATTCGTCCCCCGGTTCGCCCCCGACAACGACGACGGGGCCTGGCAGCTTGACGTAGTCGAGACCTCCCGTAGTCGGGCCGACGACGAGCCGGTCGATGGCGCCGCGGCTTAACCGGTACACACGGCAGAGACGATCGACCGTCAGTCCCCGGGCGGGGCAGGCGTCACCGCCCGGGGACGGCACGAGCGGGGGGTCGGTCCAGGACAGCAGCAGCTCGCCGCGGATGCCGTCGACGGCCGTGTGCTGGTGGGTGGCGCGGACCCACTGATCACACGTGGCGACGAGCGACGCCGGGCGGCCCGCATCCATCAGCACACCTCCCGTGGTGCACGGACCGGAACGGCGGGGTGTGCGGGTGCCGCGGGGTCGATCCCCTCGGCCGGTGCCAGCGGCGCCCCCTCCACCACGGAGATCGTGGTGAGTTCGGGTACTTCCCATCGTTCGAGGTCCACCGCGCGCGAGCCCGGCTCGACCCAGGTTCCGTTGGCGTCTTCCTCGGCGAGGCGAAGGCCGAGCAGGCACGGGGAACCGGGAACGGTTCCCTGATTGAGGAACTCGACCCCCTCGACTTGCAGCGCGGCGGCCTCGAGCTCGGGCGCGAACACCCGCCGTCCGAGCGGCCAGCCCCGCCCTTCGGGTCCATAGGGTGGGAGCGGTGCAAGGTACTGACGCAGGACCAGCTCCACCCAGCGGCGCACGCTTTCGATGCCGTATCCCGGCTTGACGGAGATACCGACCGAGACGGCGATGCGCCGGTAGGTGGGCGGAATCACGTGCAGCTCGGTCGTGATCAGCCGCCGCTCATCGAGGTGCCGGCACACCGCATCGAGCATCGTCCGGTCGGGTCGCGGGGCGTTCGGGTGATCGCGGTCGCGGCGGGGCCACACGATCACCGAGACGACTCCGGCCGCCTCCACGTTCGGTGTGCGCGGATGGAACAGCCGCAGAGTCTCGGCCCGTCCGACGCCGGCGCCGGGGCTGGCTTCGGCCAGCTCCCGAAAGTCCGAGACCGTCACGGCCCGGTCGTGGCGGCGGAACTCGTCGGGAATGCGCGCCACGGCGTCGGGCAGCGGCTCGGCGTCGGCTCCACCACGGGTGGGGAGGATGTTGGTGACGGCGACACCGGCGGTGTCGGGAGCGGCAGCGATCGCACCGGGTGCGACGTCGCCGTCCGCGCCACCGCCGTAGCGGTAGCGCCGTACGCGCAGTCGCTCGCCGATCTGCCACACCCGTCCGCGCCGGCCGTCGCCGCAGCTCACCGTGCCGGCCTCGCGGTCCACGAGGAAATGCCGGTCGTCGACCGTCGATGACCGAAAATTCTCGACCTGCGTCCACGCGACCCACCGGCCGGCACCCAGCTCCTCGACGTCGAGTTCGACCTCGCCGACGACGTTCGGGTGGACGAGCCGCCGCCGCTGGTCCGGCTCGCCGGTGCCGGTCCCGAGGAACTCCGCCCTCGCCGATGACGCCTGCTCGACCCGGGACACGTTGGTGTCGAGCCATTCGATCGCCGGCAGGACCCCGCCCTTGGGTCGGTACACGCGCAGCCACGCCACCAGCAGCTGGCGGAGTTCGGGGTCCTCGACCAGCGGTGGCTGGTCGCCGGCGCCGAGGGCGTCCGGTGATGTCGGCTCGTAGACGCCGATGTCGGTGAGATCCTCGGGCAGCCGCAGGCGCACCACGCCGGGACGGGTCAGCCCGGCGGTGGTGTCGCCGACGACGTCGAGGTCCCGCCACACCGGGTCGGCGGTCGCGGGGTCGGGCGCGTCCGCGACGGGATCGGTCGTGCACACCTGCCACTGCATCGGCGGGGACGGCGGTGCCATCCCGGCGCCGGGGCACGGCGTCTGCGCTCGCACCTGCATCGACGGCACATCCGAGGCGGGGACGACGCCGACCGAGAGCGCGCCCCCGGCCATCGCGGTGAGATCCGCGCCAGGGGCCGGGCCGAGCAGCGCCACATAGAGACTGCCGTCGATGGCGTGCGCGGGATCGAGGACGTCGCCACCTGAGCGCATCGGCTCGTGCGCACCGAACGAGGTCCGGTAGGACGACACCGCCTCCCGCGACGCGCCGAGCGCGGCGGCGGACCGGGCGAGGTATTCCTCGGTGTCGGGGTCGAGGGCCACGTCGGCAGCGGCGCGGATGGCCGCCCGCGCCGACACCGGCCACACGGTCGTTTCGTCGAGGGTCTGGAACGCGACCTCGCCGGCGAGCAGCCTGGTGGACGGCGGCACCAGGGTGCCGCCGGCATCCTTGACCTCGAAGCGCACCTGTCCGGTGGATGGCATCGCCGGGCGCAGCGGAACGTGCAGCAGGTCCAGGAATGCCAGTTTGGTGGCGTCGGGGATCTGATTGAACCGGTAGAGCAGGTTCTCGCCGAGGAAGGCGAACAGCTCGATGAGCGTGATGCCCGGGTCGCTCGGGTGGTGGTCGGTCCACTCAGGCGCGTAGACGGGGATGCGGGCGATCAGCTCGTCGCGTAGCTGGGCGTAGGAGCGGTCGTCGAGCACGGGGATCTGCAGCGGCATGGCTCAGCGCTCCAGGTAGAACGGGTAGACCAGCAGCCCCTGGGTGGCATCGAATCGGTGCTGGTAGCGGATCGTCAGGTGGACGAGGGCCGGGTCCTCGCCCGGCGTCGCCGTGACGGCCGCGAGGGAGATGCGAGGCTCGTGGGTCGCCAAGGCGGCGGCGACGGTGCGCTCGAGCCGCGCCCGCGTGGCGACGGTGTTCGGCTCCATGAGGAATTGGCGGAGGCCGCAGCCGAACCTCGGTCGCATGACGCGCTCACCGGGCTCGGTCCGCAGGATGAGTTCGATGGCTTCGCGGACCTTCTCGGCGCCGGCGCGATAGGCGAGTGCGCCACGGACGACGTCGGGGCGCACCGGGAAGGCCACTCCGCGGCCCAGCCGGGTTGTCACCGCGGTCACGGGTGCACCACCTGGTCGCGTCGCACTGCGGTGGTTACCGTGATCGGTGCGGTGAAGGTCGGGGCGCCGTCGGCCGACGAACCGTAGCCCCGACGAACCGCAAGCTTCGCAAGGGGGTCGTTCGTGAACCCGGCGATAACCCGGCTGCCGAGCCTCCAGGCGGCGGGGACGGGGTCGAGCGCGGGGTCGGCCGCCGGGTCGAAGATCTCGGCGAGAACTGCGGCGAGAGCATCCTGGTCCACCCCCGTCAATACGTCGATGTCCAGTTCGGCGGTGGCCTCCAGCTCGGGTGGCTCGACGTTCAGCTCGGCCGCCAATTCACCCTCGAATTCGATCGACGGCGGAATGCAGAACTTGAGTTTGAGCATCCACCAGAGCTGGAAGACGAAGATGACGATCGGCAGGAACAGGTTCAGCACGAACAGGGCGATGATCGTGATGAGCGGGATGGAGAAGAAACAGATCTCCTTCCCGACACCGACCTTGCCCTTGGTAGGGATCTCGCCGAACTTCGAGAACTCGAGGCTGGATCCCGCTGGTGCTGACATCCGCACCGACGGCATCGCCGCGGTCGCTTCGAGCTCGGCGAAGTCGGGTAGCCGTACCTCGACCGGTCGCTGAGCGCTGCCCATCGGGTCGTAGAACGAGGCCAGCCGAAACACTTGCGTGGGGTTCGACCACACGAGTGGTCCAGGGCAGTCTCCGCAGTCCACTCGCGCGAACACCCGGACCTCGTACGTGTCGAGTTCGTTGAAGCGGCTCGTGCCGTCCGCCGTGATCTCGTCGCTCGCCGTGGGAACCGACGCGAAGTAGATCGTGCCGTCGTGGGCCGCGTGGTGGGGTTCGTCGGGGGGCGGGGTCAGCAGCCGCATCCGGTATGACCGCTCGATGAGCTCCTCCGGCTCGTCGGCGGTCGCTACCCATTCACCGAAGGCGCCTTCACCGGTAGTGATCCACGCCTCGGTACGATGTGCGACGCCGACTTGGTCAGCCCACACCCGCAGGCGCCGACGGGCGAGTTCAAGCTGCTGGTGGGCGGCGACGGTCGCCGCGCGTGGGGAGACGACTCGGTCGCGGCTGTTGGCCTTGAACGGGTGGAGAATTCGTGACCGCGCCTTTGCCGCGTCGAGCTCGAGCCTGGACCCGGCGACGGCGCGGGACTGTGTGAGTTCCGCAAGCAGCGCCGCGCCGCGTGCGCGCTCATCGGATGGCACTTCCACCCGGTGCCGGCGGACGACGAAGCCGACCTCGGAGATTGAGTCGGGATCAACCTTCGGAAAGCCTGGGCGGTCGCAGTGGATCCCGACGGCGACGAGGTAGAAGCGCTGATGCGCGGGCAGGAACAGTTTTCGGGTGTCGGAGGGAACCAGTCGACTCCGAGACAGCGACCGGAGCCGGCCGTCGTCGGCGACCAGCTCGGCCGATGGGATCGCCTTGACGGTCTGATAGACGTCGATGTCGTCATCGAAGACGACCGAGCGCTGCGGGTCACGCAGGTAGTCTGCGACGAAGTCGGTCGATACGTACTTCTGGAACACGGGTCGTACGGCGGAGGCGGCACGCTCCGGCTCGAGTCCGTCGGCGCGCTCCCAGCGGTACCAGGGCGCCACGATGCGCCAGTCGTGCCGCCGTGCCGCGGCCAGGGACGCGCTCACCAGATGTTCCCTGCGCCGGGGGTGTACATCGGCGACGCTACTCCACCGCCCTTGGCGATGAGTGTTTCGCAGACGACGATGCCGTTGAACTGGCTCACCGGCGCATCGACGGTGACCATCGCCGCCGTGACGTCGACCGTGGAGGCCGCGTCGATCGTCACGCCGCCGGCCGCGGTGAGCGTGATCCGCGCGCCGCTCGACGCCGATATCTCGATGCTCTTGCCGGCGTCGTCCAGCATCACGTCGTGACCTCCGGGAGTGGTGATCCGCACAGCGACCGCACCCGGTGTGTCGTCGAACTCCAGCCGGCTGCCCGAGCGGGTCTGGATGAGCCGCTTGTGGTTGGCATCGGTGAAACTCTCGGGGGCCAGCGCCTTGCCGTTCCACACCGCGCCCACCACGTAGGGGTGGTCGAGGTGACCGGCGAGGAATCCGACGACGACGGTGGAGTCGATTTCGGGCAGCATCTGGTAGCCCTGGTCGGCGTCGGCGTACGGGGTGACGAGCACGGCCCAGGCCTCGGGCGGGTCGCCGCCCTCGGTCGCGGCCAGCCAGTCGAACCGGACCCTGATCCGCTGCCTGTTTTCGGGATCGCCCGCAAGCGCCACAACCGTCGCCGGGTGCAGCCCGTGATGCAGCACCGAGTCGGGCCGGGGCGGCAGGTGGCTTGTCGGTACGTTCATCTCGACACCGTCGGTCGCTCGGCCCGGAACCGGGTTCGGTGGCCACGGGTGAGGTCGTAGCTGTGGTGCGCGTGGCAGACCCGGTACCCATCGCCTTCGAAGGGCTGCCCCACGCGGCGTAGGTCGAGCCGGGCGCCCGGCACGAGGTCGGGCGAGCCCGCTGTGATTCCGTCGACGGTCACGAACGCTCGGGCCCGGCGGCGCATCTCCGCCTCCGCGTAGGCGCCGGCGGCGGCGGTGCTCAGCACGTCGCGTCGCGCACGCGAGAGCCCAGGCTCGGCGAAGGCGTCCCGCACGATGTCGGGACCGGTTCGTCCACCGGCGACCTCGGCAGCAACGACATCGGGCCCCGCTGTCTCGGCGATCGCCGCGACCTGTCGGTCGTCCCACCCGCGGAACTTCACCTCCGAACGCTGGTGGGCGAGGTCGGCGCGAGTGTGCACGGAGATCAGCTCATTACCCTGCACGAGCAGCAGTTCGGCGCCTTCGCGCTGATCGCGGTCTGCGAAGTGCAGGACGTCGTCACTGTCGACCCAGACTTCGGCGTTGAGCCGCAGCGCCCGGTTGCGGATGAACGACAGGTCGGACTCCTCCCACTGTTGCACGATCGGATACGTCGGGCCGGTGGCGGCGGCAGCCGCGCCGAGGCCGTGGTCGGCGGCGATGTCGGCGGCGATGTCGGCGTCGGACATGTCGGTGTAGGTCGCGGTGCGCTCACGCAGTCGCAGGCGCATCAGCGCGTCCTCGGCGAACACGGTGATGTAGGGGGCGCTGCCCTCGGCGAACGACGTCTCGATCGCGGACACGGTTCCTTTGAACAGCTGCCGGTCACCGCCAGGCGGACCGAGGATCACCTCGATCGCACGGCCGAGATCGATCACTCCGCCGTCGAGGTAGGACAGCCGTTCGGTGGAACCGTCGCTGTCGGGGCCGATCGCGTGGAAATGGGCAACCAGAGTCCGTAAGCCGAGCGCGCCCTCCTCGATGTCGAGCCGGAGCAGATCACGCCCGAGCGCACCCTCGGTGCGGTCGTCGACCGCGAACACCGGCGCGCGCGACGCATATGGGTGGACTGCGGTCTCAGTCATCGCCGTACCCCGTGGATGTGCGGCGACGGTCTCGCTCGAGCCTGTCGAGCATCGCGGCTAGACGTGCCCGTTCTTCCCATTCGTCGGCCTTGTCACCGGCGGCGACCGTTGCGGTGGCGGGTGATGTCGCGTCCACCTCGGAGGTGATCTGGCCGATATGGACGGTCATCACATACCTCCCCGTAGTGGGTCACAACGATGGCACCCGCAGCTCGGGCGGCGACGGTGCTGCTCGCGGTCGGCAACGTCACGGGAGGCGGTCGGGGCGAGTCGCTCCCACGGTGCGGCCCGGCCGCGGCGGCGGGACAGGCCGGAGACGTCGACGGGCGAGGTCGACCCGACGACAACGTAACTGGCGGCCTGTGATCCTGGCACGGACACCTGGTCACGCAGCGGGACGCCCCACCCGTAGGAGGTGCTGCGGCGGTCGGAGTTGGGTGGAAGTGGGGCTGGCGGGGCCGCCGTCGCCGGCTGGGTCCGGCTCGACACCGCGGTGGCGAGGGGGCGGCGGCTGACAGTTCCGGCGGTCGTCGGCATCGCTTCCGCTGCCGTGATGCCGAAGCTCGCGCGAGCGGCGTCGGCTGCCGCGGTGGCCGCGGAGGCCTTCGCCGTCTCTGCGGCAGCAGTCGGCCCGCCAGCCGAGGAGAGTGCGAATCCTTGCAGGAGCCCGGCACCGGGACCTGCACCACCGCGGATGCCCGCCGCCAAACCGAGGGACACGTCGACGGAGGCACCGATCCCGGCCTGGAACCCCGCCGACACACCGACGCCCGCCCCGACCGAGAGTGACGAGGCGAACTCCACACTGACGCCGGCCCGCAACTCGACACCGTTCGCAAGGTCGTCCAGCGCACCACCCAAGGCGCGCCACGCCTCCGGCGCGAGCCCGTTGCGGGCGAGGAAGTCTGCCGGGGTTTCCCCCGCCAGCGCCGATGCCGCCTTGTCGACGAGGCCGCCGCCGCTCGTCCCCACAGCGCCCGCTGCCGCCGGGCCGCTCTCCCCCGCCGCTGGCGGTTTGTTGTCCTTGTTGGCGCCCGGGCCGCGTTCCAATGCCTCGAACTTCGGGTCCTGCTCCTTGATCTGGACACTGACCTTCGCGCGCAAGGGTGCACCGCCGCTTGCGAACAGGCTGAGCTCCTCGGTGAGGCTCGACATCACACCGGTCAGCTCGAATGTTCCCCAGCGGAACTTCACCCGCGGCGGGGCCTGCTTGGAAGCCTCGCCGCCGGGCAACACGAACTGGGCCACCTGCGTGGTTCGGGTCCGCACATCGACCGGCCGCTCGTTGGTCCCCTCGTCTGCGGTGTCGAACTCCAGATCGAGGCTCAGCGTCGTGCTCGAGGTCCCGTTGTACTGCTGGGTTTGGCGCCCCCGGGTACTGCCGCCGTCGATGCTGTTCGACATCTGCAGCTGCATTGTTGTCGGGTTGAACTGAACCCGGACAGTGTCGGTGACCTTGCCCTGCCGGTCGAGTGCTTCGAGCACCGCCTTCTCCAACGCGCTCATGTCGTGCCCTCGAGATGCAGGCTCTCCGCGGCCAGGTGGAGTTCCTCGACGGCGATCTCGCCGCTCTTGGCGTTGAGCTGGGGGCCCACGATCTTGCTCGGGACTGCCCGGAAAAAGCGCCACACGGCCATCGTGGCCCCGGCTTGGTCCTGGACCCGGACCGAGCCGTCGTAGCGGCGGACGGGCCGCACACCCGAGACGATGTCCTGGAACCACTGCCACAGTTCAGATTCCGCGTCACCGCCCGACGCGCCGAACATTCCCCGCTTACATACGAGGGGTTGGAACTTCGCCCGCCCGATCCGGCGGGTGACGGCGTCGTTGCGGCCGCCCTCGCCAAGGTCCGCGATCTCCATCTCAACCTCGAGGCCGGTAACCTCCTGGAAGCCGCCGTCACCGAGCCGCTGCGGGCCGTCGCCGGTCACCCGATCGAATGTCACCTCGAAACGGAACGTCGTGAGTAGCATGTCGGTCACCGCTCGACCCTGGGGTACGTACTCAAGTGCACGCTTCGAGCGTCAAGGCTGCACGTCACCTCCGCGTCACCGTGTCATCCCGCTGAGACGGCGACCTCGCATGATGGCGATTAACAGATTTGGCCCGGCCATTGCCCGTGTCTTTGAAACCACACAAGCCCCGTTGGCAGCAACAACTCGTCGGCGTCTACGTCTGCAGGGGAGGAATTGGCGGCGCGATCGTGGCCAGCCAACCCCTGCATAACGGCACCTGCCGTCTAACCGACCAGCACACAACGCTGAGGTGGGACCTCGACGCTTCAGTAGAACCTCTGCTCGATGAGGTTATCTGAACGCGGCGTCGACGTCTTCCGCGGGCGCAACGATGGCACCGCTGGCGAAATAGTGAATACCGCTCCTCGGGCCTATCGCCCACGACTCAAGATTTTCTCTCGTTATGACGTCTGGAGTCGTCGAAGGGGATTCCCAATGGACTTCCGTCACCTTGCCCGACGTAATCAGAGTCATGTGATACCCGCCGTGAGCTGACATGACCCCAAACGGGAGCCTCTTCAACTTGTTGAGTCCGGTTGAATCAGCCGTCGTCGTACTCCCGGGCTCTGGTGCGTACCCGACGACAAGTTCATCGACTCGAACACCCGGATAGCCTTTCTTCTTTCCGAAGCCCTTGTAGTACGTGCCCTTCGATTTCGCGATATCGCTCGAGTACTTAGCCTCCGATCCTTTAACTCTCGAAACATCCTCGTCCTTGTAGGCGAATGTGGGGTCGGGCGCCCAGTAGATCCCTTTCCAGCCAAGTTCCGACTGTAGCGCCGCCTGAAGGTCGACTCCTGACCCGTGTCCTGCTTGTCCTCCTCGATTCTTGGTATTCGCGTGATACTTCTTCTCGACCTTCGCCCACTCAGCGCTACGTCCCTGCTGATTAAAGGTGTCGCGCAAAATCTGGAATACGATCAGAGTGCAGTCGGTCGCCTTGGCTGAACTGGTGTCGGTCGACTTTCCGCCTTTGTAGAGTCCTCGGCCAGTCTCCTTCACGGCTAAATCGTGTTCTAGGTCAACGATTTCGGTATACGCGGCTCCGACCTCGCCGAACGACTTTCCTGACCCTTGCTTTGTTACGTCTTCGAGTTCGTGTTTGCGGTTCTTCATTTTCTGAACGGCATCCTCTGAGCATCCGTACAGTCCTAACGGAGCCGGCAATATGCCGTGGTTGAGGCTCCGCCGAGTCGGCGCACCCCCGCGTGCCATTGCTGCAAACACGTGCGGTGCTACCTCGTTTGCCTCACGTTCCTCTACAGCCGACCCATGAGTGAGCAGGCGCTCGGGGCGGGGTGACTCGGCGGCGGCGCGGCGCTGCTGTGTTGCGTGAACGAGTTCATGGGCAAGAATCGCGTCGCGGATGCTCGCGGGCGCAGATATCGCTGCGCGGCCCATATAGACATCACGACCGACAGTGACGGCAGCGAGCCCAGCGTCCGCTGCCAACCGCTGGTGGTCGGGATGTTGATGCACGCGGACGTCAGACACATCGGCTCCGAGAGCAGCGGCGGCATGGTTTGCCTGCGAAGCGGGCAAGGGAACTCCGCCCCTGCTGCGATCGGTGAGCTGGGAGCGGATCTCGTGTCGACCCCGACGAGCACCCGCGCGCGCCTCTTCCCCGAGCTCAAGCTTCATCCCATTAGTGTGACGCCCATATATCACCGTGGCGTCACTGCGCATGGGCCTTGTCGATTACAGAGAGAGTGACGTAGTGGCGAGCGTGATCTCCAGGATCACGTACTCGACGGGCTCGGCCGGAGTGTGGTCATGGCACGTGTCCGCGTAGGCGACAAGCTCGCCCTGGTTCTCGACGATGCGGGCAAGATCAGACGGGTCGCGGGGATCGAGGGCA
>NZ_WXYH01000089.1:0-9737 GCF_009872365.1 Rhodococcus sp. T7 | reverse complement strand
CCGCGAGGTGGTGGATGACGAACAGCAGCCGTCCCCGGTCGGGGCGGTCCTCGGTGGATTCGAACCAGACGACCTGCGCCATGATCCCCGTGTAGGGATCCAGACGTGCTGTGGCCGAACGTAACTCGGAGTCGATGATCGAATGGAACCGCGGACCTGCGAGCGAGTCGACCGGAACTCGGCGCAGCAGGTCGGCAGCGGCCACGGAGCCGGCCGGCAAGACCTCCACAGCCGCCTCCCGAGGCGACGCCGCCCGGCGGAGCTGCGCACGGAGAAGGTCGTGGCGGTCGAGGACGGTCTGCACCGTGTCGGCCAGCGACTCCGGGTTCATTCCGGCGGGCGCGGTCAAGAGAGCAGCCTGCGAAAACCGGTCGATGTCCGTGCCCCGGTCGAGGAGCCAGTGCACGATCGGGGTCAGTGGCATCTTGCCCACTCCGCCCCCGGGTAGTTCCTCGAGGACCGGCGACTGCGTGCCGGCGGAATCGATGGCCCTCGCGAGCCGACTGATGGTCCTGTGCTCGAACACATCTCGTGGCGCCAGGACGACTCCGGCCTCTCTGGCCCGCGCCACCAGTTGGATGGCCATGATGCTGTCGCCGCCCAGAGCGAAGAACGAATCGTCGATGCCCACCTCGTCGAGTCCCAGGACGTCGGCGAAGACCGCCACGAGCACGCGTTCGATATCGGTGGCCGGCATGCGGCTCGATGTTCGTGCAGCGAAGTCGAACTGTGGCAACGCGTCACGATCGACCTTGCCGTGCGCTGTCAAGGGGAGCGCGGCAAGGGGAATGACCGCGGTGGGAACCATGTGGGCCGGCAGGGCGGCCGCGAGATGGGTGATCAGCTCGGCACCGTCGAGTTCGGTTCCCGTTGTGGCTACGACGTAACCGATCAGGTGCGCGGTGCCGTGGGTGTCTTGTTGGAGAACGACAACGGCCTGCGCGACACCGGTATGCCGGAGCAGGGTGTTCTCGACTTCTCCGGGTTCGATCCGGTAACCGTGCAATTGCACCTGGAAGTCGCTGCGACCCCGGTACTCGAGTTGTCCACGGTCAGTCCACCGGGCGCGGTCGCCGGTGCGGTACATCCGCGTCCCGGGTGCGCCGTGCGGATCCGCCACGAAACGCGCTGCGGTCAGTGGCATACGTTCGAGATAGCCTCGGGCCAATTGCTTTCCGGCGATGTACAGATCGCCGACAGTTCCGGGAGGCACCGGGTGCAGGCGACGGTCGAGGACATACGCGCGGGTATTCCACACCGGCGCCCCGATCGGCACGATCGGGTTCTCGTCGCCGGCGTCGACGTCGACGTCGCAGTAGGTGACCGTGACGGCGGCTTCGGCGGGACCGTACATGTTGCCCAGTCCCAACCCGAGCTCGAGCACCTTGGCCGCTGTCCGACGGGAGATTGTTTCACCGCCGGAGAGGACGCGCCGGAGCGAAGCGGGCAGAGCGCCCCGTCTGTCGTCCACGAACATCGCGAGCATCGACGGAACGAACTCGACGACGGTGACCTTTCCGGTGGCCAGCGTGGCCGTCAGGTAGTCGAAATCGAGGTGACCGTCGGGCCGCAGAAGGATCAGGACAGCACCGGCACACAGGGGCGCAAGGCACTCCCAGACAGCTACGTCGAAGGCGATCGGCGCCTTCTGGACCGTGCGATCACCGGGGCCGAGCGGCAGCCGGGATCGCGACCATCTCAACTGAGTGGCGATCGCGGCGTGTGAGACCGTCACCCCCTTCGGGGTACCGGTGGATCCGGAGGTGAACACGATGTAGGCGCTGTTGGCCGCCCGCAACGGCGCGACTCGATCGTCATCGGTGATTGGCGCGCAGTCGCGGCCCGAGACGTCGAGGCTCTCGAGCCGGAGACCGACCAGACCGTCGGGCAGGGGGACGTCGGTATCGCCGCCGATCAGGACGAGCGCCGGAGTGGAGGTCTCGAGAAGGTAGGTGAGGCGTTCGGGGGGGTTGGCGAGATCGAGCATCAGGAAAGCGGCCCCGGTCTTGGTGACGGCATAGAGTCCGGCCAGCAGCTCAAACGACCGCGGCGCCGCGAGTGCAACAATGTTCTCCGGTCCGATATTTCGTGAGATCAGTTCACGAGCGAGCCGATTCACCCACATGTCGAAGTCCCGGTACGTCATCGAGCGGTCCTCGAATGCCACTGCGTCCGCGTCGGGAGTGCGGGCGACCTGCGCATCGAACAGGTCGACGATCGTCTCCTCTGGACTCTCGTGTGCCGTCGCGTTCCATCGCTCCAGTACGAGATCGCGCTCGGTGTCGTCGAGGAGTACGAGGTCACCGACGGCGACGGTGGGGTCGGCGAGGGCGGTGTCGATCACGCGGAGGAATCGGTCGGCGAACCGCTGAACGGAGTGCTCGTCGAACAGATCGGTGGCATAGATGATCTGTGCGCTGATTCCGGCTGCGGATCCGGCGCCGTCGACGTGCTCGCGCAGCACCACGTTCAGGTCGAACTGCGACAGGTGCGCATCGAGGTCGACGACGGAGACGTCGAGTCCGGGTAGTTCCGGTTTCGGCTGCTCCATGTTCTGAAACGAGAGCATGACCTGGAAGAGGGGGTGAACGGCGGCCGAGCGGGCCGGGTTGAGTTCCTCCACCAGTCGCTCGAACGGTATGTCGGCGTGGGCGAATGCCTCGATGTCGGTGTCACGGACGCGAGCGAGCACCTCGTCGAACGATGCTGCCGATTCGATGCGAGTTCGCAGGACAAGTGTGCCGACGAACATTCCGACGAGGTCGTCGAGAGCCTCTTCGCCGCGACCGGCGATCGGAGATCCGATGGTGATGTCACGGGAATCGGCGAGGCGGGAGAGCAGGACCGCGAGAGCGGCGTGCACGGTGACGAAAGGTGTCACGCCGTGTCCGAGTGCGAACCTGTCGATCCGTCGGTGGATGGCCGGTGGAATGTCGAACCGGACCGCGGCGGCCCGAGTGGAGGCGGTCGCGGGTCGGGGATGATCGAGGGGAAGTTCGAGCCGGTCGGGGAGGCCGGCAAGTGTCGTGCGCCAGTAGCGGAGTTGTGCCGATAGGGGTGAATCGGGATCGTCGGTGGATCCGAGCATGTCGCGTTGCCACACCGCGTAGTCGGAGTATTGGATCGGAAGCGGCGGCCACTCCGGCGCGCGGCCGCGGTTGCGGGCGGTGTAGGCGACCGTCAGATCGCGGGCGAGGGGAGCCAGTGACGAGCCGTCCGCGGAGATGTGGTGGACGATGACGGCCAGCACGTGGAGGTGTGGGTCGACTTGCCAGAGGAAGGTGCGCAGCGGGAGCTCCGTCGTGACGTCGAATCCGGCGACCACCGCGTGGCGAATGAGCGGGGCGAGGTCGGACTCGTCCGTTACCGGAATCGGTGACAGCTCGAAAGGCATGTCCTCTAGCGGTGACACGACCTGGACGGGACCGTTCTCGGTAAGGGGATAGACGGTACGCAGTGCGTCGTGTCTGCCGGCGACGTCCCGCAGTGCCGCGCGGAGGGCATCGACGTCGAGCGGTCCCTTGATACGCACGACCATGGGAATGTTGTAGGTGGCTGCTGTGGTGTCGAACTGGTTGACGAACCACATCCGCTGCTGCGCGAAGGAGACCGGCGCGGGCTCACTGTGCTGGCGCGGACCGAGTGCCGGTCGGCCGGCGGGCAGGTCTTCCTCCGTGTCGAGGACTGCCGCCAAGGCCTCTACGGTCGGCGCCTCGAACAGCGTGCGTACTCCGATTTTGGTGCCGAGAGCGGAGTTGAGCCGGGCCACCACCTTCGTCGCGATGAGGGACGTGCCGCCCAGTTCGAAGAAGTTGTCGTCGATCCCCACGCCGGCGATGCCGAGTACGCGAGCGAAGACTCCGGCGACCGTTTCCTCGTGCACTGTTCGGGGGGCGCGGAACTCCGCGACGTCCATGAGAAACTCGGGCACGGGCAGTGCTGCATGGTCGACGGCACCGGTGGCGTCGAGGGGAATCGCGTCGACGACGACGATCGCGGTCGGCACCAGGTGAGAGGGCAGGGTTGTCGCAGCGTACGTTCGGACCGCGGCCGGGTCCACGGACGCGCCGGGTGTCGCCGCGACGTAGGACACCAGCATCGGCTCGCCGGAGGTGCGAGTGTGGTCGACGGTGACCGATTCGTCGACGGTGTGATGCTGGCGCAAAACCGTGTCCACCTCGTCGGCCGCGACTCGGTAACCGCGAAGTTGTCGCTGAAAGTCGCAGCGCCCCAGTATCTCCAGCCGCCCGTCCCGGGTGACTCGCGCGAGATCGCCCGTGCGGTACATGCGTTGGCCCGGGTCTCCGAAGGTGCAGGCCACGAAGTGGGTGGCAGTGAGTGCAGGCCGGTTGTGGTACCCGCGGGCCAGTTCGTCACCGCCGGCGTACAACTCGCCGATGACTCCGTTCGGCACGAGATTCAGCCTGCGGTCGAGCACGACGGTGCGTCGATCGGGGCAGGGCCGCAAGGCGAGGTCGGTCACCTCGCGCGCCGTGGTTGCCGTCACGGAAGCGAGGCACGTGAGGGTTTCGGTGACCGTGTACAGGTCGACGACGGCCGACGTGGTCTCCACCCAGGAGGACAGTAACGAGATCAGATCCTTCGTGGGGGGCTCACCGGCCAGGACGACCAACCGCAGCGGCGGGGGGTCACCGGCCGTGGATGTCCATGCGTGTGCCGTCTGCTCGAACGCGGTGGGGTTCTGGCTCAGTACGGTCACCCGCTCGTATCGAAGCAGGGAACACAGATCCTGCGGTGAGCGTGCGGTCCCGGCGTCGACGATCACCAGGCGAGCTCCGTGCAGAAGTGCACCCCACAACTCCCACAGCGTGAGGTCGACGGCGTGGGACGGCACCATCGCCCAGACGTCGGTTCGGTCTGATCGCCACGTGCGGGGTGTCTTCGCGAATGCGGAGATCAGGCCGCGATGCGTCATCATCACCGGTTTCGGGCGCGCAGTGGACCCGGCAGTGAACACGAGGTACGCGGCCGAGTCCGGCCGCAGTGCCTGGGCCCGCTCCGTCTCGGTGACCGGTGCCGCCGAGATCCCGGCGATCTCCGCCATGACGTCGGGTGCATCGACGAGAACCGGTGTTGCACCGAGACCGAGCAGCGCGCCGGCGTCGGCGCGTCGGGTCAGCACGAGGGCGGGCCCCGCCTGGGTAAGGGCATGCGCAATGCGAGCAGCGGGCCAGGACACCTGGAGCGGAAGGCAGACGCCACCAGCGACGAGCACGGCGATAGTCGCGACCACGGATTCGATCGAGGGTGGAAGTGCCACCGCCACCACGGTTTCGGAGGTGACATCGCGGCGTTTCAGATAGCGGGCCCATCGGTTGACGCGGGCCGCGAGGTCGGCGTATCCGAGGGTCTCACCAGCGAAGGTGAGCGCCGCGGCACGCGCATACCGCGCGGTGCTGCGCGTGAACTCGTCCACGAGCGTGCCGGTCACCGGTGCGGGGGGACCGCGCCACGCGGCCAGGGCAGCGTCGTGCTCCTCGACGTCGAGAAGGTCGATGTCTCCCACCGGAACGCCCGGATCGGTCGTCACGGCCTCGAGGATCCGGACGAATCGGTCCGCGAAGGTGTCGATGGTGTCGGGGTCGAACAAGTCGGCGGCGTAGATGAGGCCGGCCTGCATGCCGAGCGGTGTTCCGTCGCCCGCAAGGTTTTCGGTAAGCCACAACTGAAGGTCGAACTTGGAGACGCCCGCGTCGTACGGCACCGGATCGATGTGCAGGCCGGGAAGCGCGAGGCCGTACAGTCCCTGACCCGAGGGCAGGATGTTCTGGAATTCGAGCAGCACCTGGAACAGCGGTGGGTGCGCGGCCGACCGCTGAGGGTCCAGCGCTTCCACCAACTGCTCGAAGGGGATGTCGGCGTGCCCGAAGGCGGCGAGGTCGACCCCGCGGGTCTGCTGGACGGTTTCGGTGAAACTCGCGGCGCGATCTATCCGTGTGCGCAGGACCAGAGTGTTCACGAACATGCCGACCACGTCGTCGAGCGCCGCCTCACCCCGGCCGGCCACAGGTGTGCCGATGGCGATGTCGTCGGACCCGCTCAACCGCGCCAGCAACACCGCAAGGGCTGCGTGCATGGTCATGAACACCGTGGAGGTGTGGTGACGGGCAAGCGCCCGGATCCTGCCATGCAGCGCCGCACCGATGTCGAACTCCGCGCGTCCTCCGCGCAGCGATTGCTCGGCGGGACGGGGGCGGTCGGTCGGCAACTCCAGCAGCTCCGGTAGCCCACTCAGGTTTTCCGACCAGTAATCGAGTTGGCGGGAGACCGTGCTACCGGGATCGCTCTCGCTCCCCAGCAATTCGTACTGCCACAAGGTGTAGTCGACGTATTGCACCTCGAGGGGCTCCCACTGCGGTGGCCGTCCGGCGGAGCGTGCCGTGTACGCGGTCGTCACGTCGCGTGCCAACGGGGCCGTGGACGCCCCGTCGGCGGCGACGTGATGGATGACCAGCGCCAGCACGTGTTCGGTGTCGCTCAGCTCGAACAGGGCGACGCGCAGCGGAGCTGCTTCGCTGACATCGAATCGTGAGGCGCAGATCTCGGCAAGGTGCCGGTCCAGGTCCGTTTCGTCGCGCACCGGAACGGGGTGGATCTCGGGTACGGCCTCCGCCGCGCTCACGACAACCTGATGGGGGCCGTCGACCGAGGCGGGAAAGACGGTGCGGAGTGTTTCGTGGCGTTCGACCACGTCGGTGACCGCGGCCACCAGCGCCGGGACATCGAGCACACCGGCGAGTCGCACGACCAGGGGGATGTTGTATGCGGGCGACGTGGTGTCGTACTGGTTGATGAACCACATCCGCTGTTGGGCGGGAGACAGCGGGACCCGCTCGGGTCGCGGAAACGGGCGGAGCCGCGGTCGGTCCGCGCTTCGGGGGCCGGCACTTTCGATCCGGGCGGCGAACGTCGCAACAGTCGGCGCGTCGAACAGTTCGGCGACTTCGCACCCCGTCCCCAACGCAGCATTCACCCGGGCGACGACCCGCGTTGCGGTCAGGGAGTTACCGCCGAGGTCGAAGTAGTCGTCGTCGACTCCGATACCCTCGACACCCAGCACGGACTCGAAGACCCTCGCTATCGTCTCTTCCGTCGGTGTGGTTGGTGTCCGTCGGCCGTTACCCGGGCGGACGGACGGTGAGGGGAGCGCCTTGCGGTCGAGCTTGCCGCCCGGGGTGAGGGGAATCATGTCGATGGGTACGAGCAGGGGCACCATGTATTGGGGAAGGGTCTGCCGAACGTGACGTTCGACGTCGGCGAGATCCAGCACCTCACCGGTCGCCGCTCGCACGTACGACACCAGCGTGGTCTCCCCGCTCCCGGTGTCGTAGTCGACCGTAGCCGCGAACCCGACGTCCGGATGCTCTGTCAGCACCGCATCGACTTCACCGAGTTCGATCCGGAATCCCCGCACCTTGACTTGAGAGTCGCTGCGTCCGATGTAGTCGAGGACGTGACTTCTCCTCGTCCAGCGAACCACGTCCCCGGTCCGGTACATCCGATCACCGGGACGCCCGAACGGGTTGGCGACAAACCGAGCCGCGGTCACGGCGGGGCGGCGGTGATAACCGCGGGCGAGGGCCGGACCGGAGAGATACAGCTCGCCCGAGACCCCCGGCGGAACGGGGTGGAGTCGTTCGTCGAGAACCACGACGGACATACCGCGCACCGGACCGCCGATCGTCACCGGATCACCGGACGGCATCGGCCCCGTCAGGGTGGACATAATGGTGGCCTCGGTCGGTCCGTACGCATTGAACATGCGGCGGCCTGGCGACCACCGCACCACTGCATCCGGCGGACACGCCTCTCCAGCTACGACGAGATGGGTCAAGGTGGGCAGATTCCCGGAGTCGAGGGTCGCCAGCGTGGACGGAGTCAGCACCGCATGAGTGACCCGTCTTTCGGTGAGGAACCGGCTCAGCTCGACGCCGCCGAACACCCCCCGTGGGACAATCTCCAGCCGCGCTCCGGACCCGAACGCCGCCAGCGATTCGAAGAGCGAGGCGTCGAAACTCGGCGACGCGAACTGCGCGACCCGGGCCGCGGGATCAACCATGAGGCTTTCGCGTTCCGCGACCACCAGGTTCACGAGGCCACGATGAGTCACCACCACGCCCTTCGGGACTCCCGTCGACCCGGAGGTGTAGATGACATACGCCGGATTATCCGGTCGCAGCGGCCGGCACCGGTCCGCTGCCACGAGGGCGTCGGCGCGGCATCGTTCGATGTCGGCGGTGGTGGCCGCGTCGTCGAGTTCGATCCAGGACGCCGAGCAGGCCTGCGTCAACGCCGCACGGTACGAGGATGCGGTGATTCCGATCTGTGCGCCGGAGTCGGTCAGCATATGGCCGATGCGTGCGGCCGGATAGGTTGGATCCACCGGTAGGAAGGCGGCGCCCGACTTCGCGGTCGCCCACACCGCGATCACGAACTCGATCGATCGGGGGAGTGCCAGGGCGACAACAGTTTCCGGACCGGATCCGCGTTCGACGAGTAGGCGGGCGAGCCTGTTCGAGAGTCGATCGAGTTCCCGGTAGGTGAGCTTCTCGCTGCCGTCCGCCACGGCGACGGTAGTCGGCTCGGCCGGCATGGCGGCGGTCAGAAGATCGGGGAACAGCTGCACCGGACGGGCGGGTTCACCGACTGCGGGCGTGAGCCCGGCCAGTACGGCGGGCGCAGCGAACACGAGATCCCCGACCGCGACGTCGGGCTCGGCGGTCGCGGCCTCGAGCATGCGGACCAGTTGATCGGTGAAGATCTCGATCGTTGCCGGGTCGAACAACGCGGTCGAGTAGACGACCTCGACGTCGATACCTGATTCGGTACCGTGCTCCGTGCATATCACCTGCAGATCGGTTCCACCGCCGGCGGGCATGCGAGCGGCGGCGTCCGCCCCGCCCGTGCGGGCGAACACGAAGCCGACCTGAAATGGGTACGACGCGCCCGGCGCCGTCGGCAGACCCAGTGTCGTCGAGAGCTCGTCGAAGGGGACCTCAGCATGGCGGAAAGCAGCCACCTCAGTGGTGTGCACCGAAACAAGCAGGTCCTCGAAGGTCGATGCGGTGTCGACCCGGGACCGCAGGATCAGCGGCCAGCCGTGCGGGCCTGCCGGGGTGCCGACCGCCACGTCGGCTCGACCACTCAGCCGGGCCAGCAGCGCGGCAAGGGCGGCGTGTACGACGGAGTAATTCGTGAAGGCGCCGACCTGACCGAGGTCCCGGATCTTGCCGTGCACGTCAGCGGGCACGCGCATGACCACGCGGCCGTCGAGATCAGCTAGGGGGCCGGGGCGGACATGATCGGCTCGGAGGATCGGCTCGGCGGACAGCCCGTCGAGTACGCTCCTCCAGAATTCCAGCTGCACCGCTCGTCGCCGGAGTCGTGCTCTCTCCGCCGCGGTCTCGGCGTGGAGATCCGCCGTGCCCGTCGCGGGATCCGCGGTTAGGAACTCCTCGAACAATCCGACGAAGGCCCGCTGATGCGACTGCAGGTCGTCGTCGGTGTAGCGACCGGGATTGCCCCGGAACTCGACCATCGTCTTCTCAGGTGTTCCGGTCGTATACACGTTGACCAGCAGGTCATCGACCGGCCCGGAGGTGACTACGTGAAATTCCCCGGCGAGTGTGCCGAGGGTGATCCGCGGATGGAAGAGCATCACGTTGACCATCGGCGCCGCGAGAACGGGGACGGCCCGCCGGCTTGCGGCCTCCCTG
>NZ_WXYH01000088.1:0-111333 GCF_009872365.1 Rhodococcus sp. T7 | reverse complement strand
TCGAGTCCGCGTGCCGCATCATCATCCTCGAAGACCAACTCGCCGAGGCCCGACGCCTCAACGCCGAACTCCAACACCCCACAGCGGATGGGCCCCACCCCGCACCCCACTGAAACACCGCCCCCTGTTCGGAACGCCATCGCGAGGCCTATTCCTGGGGATGTCGCCCTTCCCCAGCCTCACCCCGAGCCTTTCCGTGAACGGGCTGTCCGTATCAGCCAGCGCTGCACCACGTGCGCCTCGGCGGGCGGGCCGTTCAACCCCCGATTGGTGCTCGGAAACCATGTGTCAGTCCTCGACAGAGGATTGGTCGAGATTGCAACAATGGAACTGTGACCGATGCAAGCACGTCCCCACCTCCGGAGAGCGACATACTTGCCGTGATGATCCGGCCACCGGCACCGGTTGCACCAAACTCAGTCCGGCAGCGACCAGGAGAACACCGCTGTCGCCCCGAGCAGCCGGCGGTGAGACTCCCTCACGAGTCCACAAGGTCGGCGGGAAGGTGGTGCGGCGTCGGCAAGGGTGTCCGTGTCGGTGGGTTCAGGACCGGTCCCTAGCCCACCGACACATACGTACGTATGAGGAACTGCGGCGCGTCGCCCGTTGGGCTGCCGGGGTGGATGCCGGACGGGAGGCTCACGCGATCACGTCGTGGATCGGCGGTGCGGGCCACGCGAGGCGACCGTCGCGGATACCGGCGATCGTCGACGCGATCCAGTCCAGTTCGGCCCGTGCCGTATGGAGCGCGTAATCCGCCTCGACGACGAACAGGGCCGGCACTCCGTCGTTGAGCGCTCGGGTGAGCTTGTCCTGGTCGGATTCGATTCTCGCGGTGAGACTTTGCGCGCGTTCGGTGAGCGCGTCGACGGCGCCCTCGCGTCCCAGTGTACCGAGATAGCTGATCGCGGCGAAGAACGGTGAGAACTCCCGTGCGGCGCTGCGGATCTGGACGTCCAGTCGGCTCACCAGTTCCGTGCGCCCGGCATCGGTGAGGGCGTAGACGGTGCGGGCGGGCCGCCCTTCGCGTTGTGCACGTTCGTGTTCCTCGATCCAGCCCGCTGCCGCGAGGGCGGCGACCACATTGTTCAGCGACCCACGGTTGAGCGGCCACTGTCCGTCTTCGCTGCGCTCGCGCAGCGTGACCTCCACCTGGTAGGGGTGCATCGGCGATTCGAGGAGCAGGCCGAGCACCGGCAGGACGAGGGGGTTGTCGAGCACGCGTCCAGGCATGGTCGAAATATACCAGTCTAAATAAACTATGACGAAGCACGCGTTTCGGACGGCACGACCTCGCCTTTGTCACGATTGGGTCACGGCCCGCTACGGTGGATCGTTGACCACGACGCCGATCATGAAAGAACAAATTCTTGTTACAGAGTGAATCGAAGTTCAGGGATTATCGTCTCCATGCCGTCGCGCTCCTCGTGGGCGTCCTCTCCGTGGGGGTGGTGGCCTACCGAGAGTTCGATGCGGCAACGGGCTACCTGATGGACCTCTCCGTGTTCCGCGACGCCGGCCACGCCTTCGTCAGCGGGCTGCCGCTCTACTCCGCGGACTTCCCGAGCAGTTCCGGGTTCAGGTTCATCTACGCACCGTTCGCGGCGATCCTCTTCGCGCCGATGGCGGAGATCGACCCCGCGGTCCTGCAGGCGCTGTGGTGCGCCCTCAACCTCGGGCTCGTGTGGTGGATGGTCAAGGTGGCGCTGTCGAAACTCGACGTCGGCCGCCCCGAACTTCTCGCTCTGCTGTCGATGGGGCCGGTACTGCTCCTCGAGCCGATGCGCTCGAACTTCGACTTCGGTCAGATCAACATCATCCTGATGGCGCTCGTGGTCGCCGACTGCACCGGGGTGATCCCGAAGAGGTTCCGCGGAATCGCGATCGGCCTCGCCGCGGCAATCAAGATCACCCCGGCAGCCTTCCTGCTCGTCCTGCTCGTCCGCCGCGACTTCCGCTCGATCGGACGGTCGCTCGCCACGATCCTCGTCACCGTCGGACTCGGTTTCTGGCTCCTGCCGCGGTCGTCGGTGTGGTTTTGGACCACCGAATTCTTCGCCACCGGCCGTGCGGGCGCGCCCGACTTCTTCCGCAACCAGGCCGTCACCGGCGTCATCGCCCGGCTCGGGGCGGAGGGCAGGATGGCCAGCATGCTCTGGGTGCTCAGCGCGGCCGTCATCGTCTCCGCCGCCGCGTGGTCGGCGTACCGGTTCACCCGGTCGGGTGAACACCTGATCGCACTGTCTGTCGTGGCCCTGGCGTCGCTGCTCGCCGCGCCGTTCGCCGTCACCCACCACTGGGCGTACAGCATCCTGCTGATTCCGATCTTGATCGCACCGCAGTACCGCAGCTGGCGGCCGCTGATCGGCGCCGCGACGCTGATCTTCCTGATCGGCCCCAACTTCGTGCTGCAGTCGTCCTCGTCCGGCTGGGTGGAGGCCGCCGTCCGCGAGGTGATCGGCAGCTCGCAGTGCCTCGTCGCCCTGGTCCTGCTCGGCGCCGCCGTCGTGGCCGCGCGGTCGCGCACCCCGCTCCCGGACGTCGAGACCGACGCCGTGCACGCGGACGCCGATGCCCTGGAGCCTGCCCGCAGCTGACACCCCGCTTTCCCGCCGGGCGAATGTACCTTCGGGCGCCTCGGCAACGCCGAGAGGTACATTCGCCCGGCGCCGACGAGCCGCGCGGACGACCGGGCGGCGCTATCGTCGAGTCATGTGCCGAAACATCACCGAGCTGCGCGGACTCGAACCGGCGGCCACCGCGGAGGAGATCGAGGCGGCGGCGCGTCAATACGTCCGGAAGGTCAGCGGAATCCAGAAGCTCTCCGACGCCAACCGTGAACCGTTCGAGGAGGCGGTTGCCGTCGTCACCGAGGCCACCACGAAACTCCTCGCCGCATTGCCTGCGCGCAAGCAGCCACCGCAGACCGTGCCCCCGCTGCGACGGCCGGAGGTCCGGGCGCGCATCGCGGCGAAGGCCGCTTCTTCCTAGCCGGACGAACGGGACGCTCGTTGCGTCAGATCCAACGAGCGTCCCGTTCGTTCGGGCTCAAGCTCAGTCCTCAGGCGCGCAGGCCGCCGAGTGCGTCGATGCGTTTGATCGCGTCGGCGACGATGCCGTCGATGAGGTCCTTGCACGTGGGCAGGTCGTCGAGCAGTCCGACGACCTGACCGGAGGCGAGGACGCCGGCGTGGGTGTTGCCGTCGACGAGTCCGGCCTTGAGCAGCATCGGGGTGTTGGCGGCCATGATGATCTGCTGCCAGGTGCGGTCGCCGGACTTCTTCATGGCGAGACCGTCCTTGACGAGCGTCGACCATTTCATGCCGGTCATGGCCTTGAATTTCGACGCGTTGCGGGCGGCGGCGACGAGCCCGCGGACGTTGCCGGAGTGTTCGAGGCTGTCGACGAGTTCGGTGTTGAGGACCCGGTGGGGCATGCCGTCGACCTTGCGGGAGACGGTGGTGTCCTGCAGTCCGCGGGCGAGGTATTCCTGTTTGACGGAGTCGGGGACCGTCGATTCCTGGGTGAGTAGGAAGCGGGTGCCCATCGCGACGCCGGCGGCGCCGTACGCGAGGGCGGCGGCGAGTCCACGGCCGTCGTAGAAGCCGCCCGCGGCGACGACGGGAATGTCGACGGCGTCGAGCACCGACGGCAGCAGCAGGGTGGTGGCGACGGGGCCGGTGTGACCGCCGCCCTCACCGCCCTGCACGATGACGGCGTCGGCGCCCCAGGACGCCACCTTCTTCGCGTGTTTCGCGGCACCGATCGACGGAATGACCACCACCCCGGCGGCTTTCAGCTTCGCGATCAGTTCCTGCTTGGGGGCGAGAGCGAACGACGCGACGCGCACGTTCTCCCGGATGAGCAGGTCGATGCGTTGCGGGGCGTCGGTGGCGTCGGCGCGGATGTTCACCCCGAAAGGCTTGTCGGTGAGTGTCTTCGTCTTCGTGATCGCGGCGGCGAGTTCGTCGTACGTCATCGTGGCCGACGCGAGGATGCCGAGACCGCCGGCGTTGGCGGTGCCCGCGACGAGACGCGGTCCGGCGACCCAGCCCATTCCGGTCTGCACGACCGGGTGTTCGACACCGACCAGTTCGGTCAGTGCGGTGCGGAGCGTGCTCATACCGATACCTCCCGGTCGCGCAGGCTGCGGGGGTCGAGGACCTCGCGGATCAGCCGCAGTTCTTCCTCGGACGGGTCCCGGGTGACGGGTGCGTCGTCGAGACCGGCGACCTCGAACGAGGTGTTCTCGGCGACCTGTTCCGCGGTGACGCCGGGGTGCAGCGACAGCGCCCGGAACGTGTGTCCGGGTCCGCCGAAGTCGAAGACCCCGAGGTTGCTCACCACCCGGTGCAGGTGGTGGAACCGGTAGGCCGGATTGTCGGGGTCGATCTGGTCGTAGCCGACGCCGGAGACGATGTCGACCTTGTCGCAGAACACCCGCGACGTGTGCTTGCCCACCCAGTAGCTGGTGGGGTGGTTGATTGTGTTGCCGGGCGCGCCGCGGACGCCGAACATCTGCCGGGTCGGCTGTTGCAGCGGGCCGAACGCCGAGAGGTTCTGGTTACCGTGCCGGTCGATCTGGTTGGCGCCCATCACCACGTGGCGGCGACCGGATGCGACGACGTCGAACACCTTCCGGAACGGCATCCAGCCCTCGATCGGTGCCTTCGCGCCGACGGCGGGGGTGTCGGCGAAGATCAGCGCTTCGCCGTCGGTGATGAGCAAATCCGGTTCGGTGGTCAGTCGTGCGAGGCGGGCGCCGATCAACGGCAGCGTCGCCATGGGGCTGGCCATGATCTCGCCTGCGCCGGAGAAGATCTCGGCGCACGCGATCGCGCAGTACTCGGCGCGGGTGACGGCGGTGGTCGTTTCGGTCATGCCTGGGACTCCTCTGCAAATCGCTTCACGGCCGCCTGGTAGTCGTCCTCGCTGCCGGACAGGTAGGTGTCGACGAACTGCTGCCATCCCTCGGGGGTCTTGGCGGATTCGGCGTAGTGGCGCTGGAACTTCTCGTCGCGGCCGTAGCTGTCGCCTGCGAGGGTGAAGTGGGCGCCGTTCGGTGCCTCGACGACGCCCTCGACCATCATGCGGTTGAGGATCAGGTTCTGCAGCGGAACGGTTTTCACCAGTTCCTCGGTCTCCACCACGCGTTCGACGGAGACGAACCGCTTCTCGGCGGCCGCGCAGTACAGGTCGTCGAAGTACGGGTCGACTCCGGTGTAGGCGGCGTTGCCGTGCTTGTCGCCCAGATTCAGATGCACCAGTGCCGCATCGAGATTCAGGGCCGGCATCGCAATCAGCGTCTCCGATTTTCCGGACGCGTCGGGGTAGGGGGAGGTGACGGTGCGCAGTTCGTCGCCCCAGAAGTTCCGGACGTCGGAGCCGAGTCCGGCGCGGATCGGCAGGAACGGTAGCCGGGCAGCGGCGGCCTCGAGTCCGCACTTGACCATGCCCTCGTCCATTTCGCGGACCTCGATCTCGCCGCCGGTGCGCGCCTTCGCGAACCACGGGTCGTAGAACGGGGCCGAATCGAGGGACACGAAGCCGTAGTACGCCTTCTTGACCTTGCCCGCCGAGCAGAGCAGCCCCAGGTCGGGGCCGCCGTAGGTGACGACGGTGAGGTCGGTGACGTCCGAGCGCAGCAGCGCCCGGACCAGTGCCATCGGCTTACGGCGCGAACCCCAGCCGCCGAGGCCGATGGTCATTCCGCTGCGCAGTTCCCCGACCGCGTCGTCGAGCGACATTCTCTTGTCGCGCTTGCTCGCCATCGATGTCAGCCTTTCCTGTTGTTCGAGTTGGAGCGGGGTTTGCCGGTTTCGACGAACTCGTCGCGGTGCTCGTCCGCGACGCCCGCCAGGTTGAGTTCGAAGGTGTAGCCCTGCTCGAGGCGGTAACTGGTCTTGACGTCGACGGGGTCGATGCCGTTGATCGCCTCTTTGGCGCAGCGGATGACCCGGGTGTCCTTGGCCGCGATCTTGGCGGCGATGTCGCGGGCGGTGTCGTCGAGTTTCTCGCGCGGCACCACCTCGTACACCGACCCGAAGTGCTGGAGTTGCTGGGCGGTGACGTTCTGCGCCGTGTAGTACAGGGTGCGCATCATGTGCTGGGGGACGAGCCTGGCGAGGTGGGTGGCGGCGCCGAGTGCCCCGCGGTCGACCTCGGGCAGTCCGAAGACGGCGTCATCCGATGCCACGATCACGTCCGCGTTGCCGACCAGACCGATGCCGCCGCCGACACAGAACCCGTTGACGGCTACGACGACGGGCACGGCGCAGTCGTAGACGGCGGCGAACGCGGCCGCGCAGCCCCGGTTGGCGTCGACCAGCGCGCCGTACCCGTCGGTGGCCTGCATTTCCTTGATGTCGACGCCGGCGTTGAACCCGCGTCCCTCCGCTCGCAGGATCACCACATGGGTGTCCGAGTTCCGGCCCGCGTCGAGCACGGCGTCGGCCAGCTCGAACCAGCCCCGGGAGGGGATGGCGTTCACGGGCGGGTAGTCGACGGTGACCGTGGTGATGCCCCCCGGATCTGTCTCGCTCCGAATTCCCACTGCATTTCTCCTCGTCAGATCCGCACTTCACGCACCAAGCAATTGCTTGGTAGGGTAGCACGATGGAAACAGGTTCCAACATGACCGGAAGTGTCGTGCTCGTGACCGGCGGAGTTCGCGGGGTGGGCGCGGGCATCAGCCGCACCTTCCTGCGCGCGGGGGCGACGGTGGTCGCCTGCGCTCGACGGCCGGGCGACGACCCCGTGGAGGTGGACGGACGCGCCGCCGAATTCCTGCCGTGCGACATCCGCGACCCGGAGCAGGTGCAGGGTCTCGTCGACCGGATCGTCGAGCGCCACGGCCGCCTCGACGTGCTGGTCAACAACGCAGGCGGGGCGCCGTTCGCCCTCGCGGCGGACGCGAGCCCGAAGTTCCACTCGAAGATCGTCGAGCTGAACCTCCTTGCCCCGCTGCTCGTCTCGCAGGTCGCGAATGCTCAGATGCAGACGCAGGATTCGGGTGGCGCGATCGTCAACATCTCCAGCGTCAGCGGGTCGCGGCCCTCGCCCGGCACCGCGGCGTACGGGGCGGCGAAGGCCGGGGTCGACAGTCTGACCACCAGCCTGGCGGTCGAGTGGGCGCCGAAGGTGCGGGTCAACTCGGTGGTCGTGGGGATGGTCCGCACCGAACTCGCGCACCTGCACTACGGGGACGAGGCGGGGATCGCGGCCGTCGGGAACACGGTCCCGCTGGGCCGGATGGCCTGCCCCGAGGACGTCGGCAACTGCGCGGTGTTCCTGGCTTCACCGTTGGCGGCGTACGTCAGCGGTTCGACACTGACCGTCCACGGCGGCGGGGAACGTCCCGCCTTCCTGGCGGCAGCAACGGTATCTACAGAGGAGAAGGCATGAGTGGAGTGGTCGACGGTCGCGTCGTCATCGTGACGGGCGCCGGGCGCGGAATCGGACGCGCCCACGCGCTGGCGTTCGCCGCCGAGGGGGCGAAGGTCGTGGTCAACGACATCGGGGCCGGACTCGACGGTTCCGCGACGGGGGAGAGCCCCGCCGAGCAGGTGGTCGCGGAGATCGTGGCCGCGGGCGGCGAGGCCGTCGTCAACGGCGACGACGTCGCGGACTGGGCCGGGGCCGAGAACCTGATCCGGACGGCGATCGACACGTACGGGCGGCTCGATGTCCTGGTGAACAACGCCGGGTTCCTGCGCGACCGCATGCTCGTCGGGATGAGCGAGCAGGAGTGGGACGCCGTCGTGCGCGTGCATCTCAAGGGACATTTCGCGACGCTGCGGCACGCGGCCGCGTACTGGCGGGCCGAGGCGAAGGCGGGCAATCCGGTCGACGCCCGGATCGTCAACACCAGTTCCGGTGCCGGACTGCAGGGCTCGATCGGGCAGGGCAACTACGCCGCCGCGAAGGCGGGGATCGCCGAGCTGACAATCCAGGCGGCCGCGGAGTTGAGGAACTATGGCGTCACCGTCAACGCGATCGCACCCGCCGCCCGCACCCGGATGACGGTCGGCGCCGGCGGCGCGATGGCCGAGGCGATGGCTGCCCCCGAGGAGGGCTTCGACGCGATGGCGCCGGAGAACATCTCCCCGCTCGTCGTGTGGCTGGGCAGTGTGGAGTCGAAGGACGTGAGCGGGCGGGTGTTCGAGGTCGAGGGGGGCAAGATCACCGTCGCCGAGGGCTGGCGGCACGGTCCCACCCAGGACAAGGGCGCGCGCTGGGAGCCGAAGGAGATCGGGCCCGTCGTCGCCGACCTGCTCGCGAAGGCGGAGGACCCGGTCCCGGTCTACGGCGCCTGAGCAGGTGAGCGGCAATGCGTGCCCCAGCACACATCGCCGCTCACCTGCCCGACCTGCCCCGGACGAACGGGACGCCCGTTGCGTCAGATCCAACGAGCGTCCCGTTCGTCCGGCCGCGCGGAGAACTGGAGAGTTGTTTGGACACATTGATAAACAGGTGTCCAGAAGTTACTGTGCATGAAGGAAATGGCTCTCGGCCAAGGAGAATTCGTGAAATTCGGCATAACGTTGTTTACGAGTGACCGCGGGATCGAGCCGGCCTCGGCCGCGAGGGGTGCAGAGGCCAATGGATTCGACTCGTTCTACGTGCCCGAGCACACGCACATTCCGGTGAAACGCGATGCGGCGCATCCGCAGACGGGCGACGCGTCGCTGCCCGACGACCGGTACATGCGCACCCTCGACCCGTGGGTGGCGCTCGCCACGGCGGCGGCGGTCACCGAGCGGATCGAACTGGGCACGTCGGTGGCGCTGCCCGTCGAGCACGATCCGATCACGTTGGCCAAGACGATCGCCTCGCTCGACCACCTCAGCGGCGGGCGGGTGATCCTCGGCGTGGGGTACGGGTGGAATCTGGACGAGCTCACCGACCACAACGTCCCGCCGGGGCGTCGCCGGACGATGCTGCGGGAATACCTCGAGGCGATGCGCGCGCTGTGGACGCAGGACGAGGCGTCCTACGACGGCGAGTTCGTGAGCTTCGGTCCGAGCTGGGCGTGGCCGAAGCCGGTGCGGGTGCCGCCGGTGGTCGTCGGCGCCGCAGGCAACGACAAGAACTTCAAGTGGATCGTGAAGTCCGCCGACGGCTGGATGACCACTCCGATCGAGCAGGACATCGACGACCGCGTCGCCGCGCTGCGACGGATGTGGCACGAGGCCGGCAGGGACGGCGAACCGCGGATCGTCGTGCTCGACGGCAAGCCGGACGTCGACAAGTTGCGTCGCTGGAAGGACCTCGGCGTCACCGAAGTGGTGTACGGAGTGCCCGACCGCAGCGAGGAGGAGGTCCTCGCCTACCTCGGACGCCTGGCGGGAAAACTCGAGGGATTGCGCGAGTCGACCGCGGTGGGGTGAGTGAGTGCGGTTGGATGGAACGAGGACACACTCGGGTAAGAACGTGTTCTAGTATTGCTTGCCAGTTGCTCGAGGAGAGGCCGAAGTCCGTGCGCATCGCACTCTTGTCGTACCGAAGCAAGCCCCACTGCGGTGGGCAGGGTGTGTACGTCCGCCATCTCAGCCGTGAGCTGGTCGAACTCGGCCATCAGGTGGAGGTGTTCTCGGGCCAGCCGTACCCGGACGTCGACCCCCGGGTGACGCTGACGAAGGTCCCCAGCCTCGACCTGTACCGCGAGCCGGATCCGTTCAGAACGCCGCACCCGCGCGAGTTCCGCGATGCCGTCGACGTGCTCGAGGTCGCGACCATGTGGACGGCCGGTTTCCCGGAACCGCTCACGTTCAGCCTCCGGGCAGCGCGACTGCTGAAGGAGCGCGCCGACGAGTTCGACGTGGTGCACGACAACCAATGCCTCGGCTACGGACTGCTGCAACTCCAGCGGGCCGGGCTCCCCGTCGTCGCCACCATCCATCACCCGATCACCCGCGACCGCGAACTGGATCTCGCGTCGGCGAAGTGGTGGCGCAAGGTGACGGTCCGCCGCTGGTATGGCTTCCTGCGCATGCAGAAACGGGTGGCGCGAGCCATCCCCGCGCTGCTGACGGTGTCGCAGTCGTCCGCCGACGACATCAGTGCCGCGTTCGACGTTCCCGCCGCGAACCTGCGGACCATCCCGCTGGGTGTCGACACCGAGGTCTTCCGACCCCCGTCCGCCGCGCGGGTGCCGGGCCGCATCGTGTGCATCGCCAGCGCCGACATGCCGCTGAAGGGGGTGTCGACGCTCCTCGAGGCGGTCGCGAAGGCGCACACCGAGCGCGCCGTCGAACTGGTGCTGGTCACCAAGCTGGCACCCGGCGGCGTCACGGAGAAGCTCATCGAGGAATTGGCCATCGGCGACGTCGTCCGCACCGTGTCGGGCATCGACGACAGCGAATTGGCGGCGCTGCTGGCGTCGGCCGACGTCGCGTGCGTCCCGTCGCTGTACGAAGGTTTCTCGCTGCCCGCCGTCGAGGCGATGGCGTGCGGTACCCCGCTGGTCGCGAGCCGTGCAGGTGCCATTCCCGAGGTGATCGGAACGGACGAGGAGGCGGGGGTGCTGGTGACGCCCGGCGACCCGCAGGAACTCGCGGACGTGCTGGGCGCGTTGCTCGACGATCCGCAGCGCCGCGCCCGGCTCGGGGGCGGTGGCCGCCGCCGCGTGCTCGAGCGCTACAGCTGGGCCGCAGTGGCCGCGACAACCGCGCAGACCTATGCCGAAGCGATAGCGCAGACCCGTCAAGGAGGCCGATCGTGCTGACAGTGGACTTCGACCGGCTGGGTGTGAAGCCCGGCGACAAGGTGATCGACATCGGGGCGGGTGCCGGACGGCACTCGTTCGAGCTGTATCGACGCGGGGCCGACGTCATCGCCTTCGACCAGAACGCCGACGAACTCGCGGATGTCGAGAAGATGTTCGTGGCGATGGCCGAGGTCGGTGAGGTCCCCGCGGGCGCCTCGGCGCGGGTGGAGGTCGGCGACGCGCTGAACCTGCCGTACGAGGATGCGACGTTCGACGTCGTCCTCATCTCCGAGGTGCTCGAACACGTTCCCCGCGACGGCCGCGCCATCGCCGAGCTGACCCGCATCCTCAAGCCGGGTGGTGTTGCAGCGGTGACGGTTCCGCGGTGGCTGCCGGAGAAGATCTGCTGGGCGCTGTCCGACGCGTACCACGAGGTGGAGGGCGGCCACGTCCGCATCTACCGCGCCGACGAACTGGCGGAGAAGCTCACCGCCGCCGGGCTGGAGGTCCGGGGCCGGGACCACGCGCACGCCCTGCATTCCCCGTACTGGTGGCTCAAATGTGCGGTGGGGGTGGAGAACAACGACAATCCCCTCGCGAAGGCCTACCACCAGGTTCTGGTGTGGGACATGATGAAAGCGCCCTGGCTGACGCGCACCGCGGAGAAGGTGCTCAACCCGGTGGTCGGCAAGAGCGTCGTGTTCTACCTCGAGAAGCCGAGGGAACCGAGCGTGGTGAAGGCGCCGCGGTGAGAGCCGCCGACGTCCCGTCGGTGCCGAACGTGCTGTCGGAGAGCCAGGTCAGGCAGACGGCACGGTCGATCGCGGCAGCGCAGGAGTCGTCGGGGGCGCTGCCGTGGTTCGCCGGCGGGCACACCGACCCGTGGGATCACGTCGAATCCGCCATGGCCCTCTCGGCGGCCGGGCTGCTCGACGAGGCGGAGGGTGCGTACGAGTGGTCGCGGCGCACGCAGCGACCGGACGGTTCGTGGCCGATGAAGTTCCGCGACGGAACCGTCGAAAATCACGATTCCGACAGCAACTTCTGCGCGTATCTCGCGGTGGGGGTGTGGCACCACTACCTGATCACCGGTGACCGGAACTTCGTCGACAGGCTGTGGCCGTCGGTGCAGGGCGGCCTCGACCTGGTCGTCGACATGCAGGCGCTCAGCGGCGAAATCTGGTGGGCCCGCGGCGAGAACGGCCAGGACTGCACCGAGGCGCTGCTGACCGGGAACTCCAGCATTCACCACAGCCTGCACTGCGGTCTCCTGCTCGCCCGGTTCGTCGACGACCCGCAGCCGGAATGGGAGTTCGCGAAATACGCACTCGGCCACGCGATCAGGCAGCACCCGGAGTCGTTCGCGATCAAGGACGAATACTCCATGGACTGGTACTACCCGATCCTCGGGGGCGCCGTCCGCGGTGAGACCGCATCGGACCGCATCGATTCGCGGTGGGACGACTTCGTGGTCGAGGGACTCGGCATCCGCTGCGTGGACCACCGGCCGTGGGTGACCGGCGCCGAAACGTGCGAGCTGGTGCTGGCACTCGACGCGATGGGGGAGCACACCCGCGCGCTCGCGCAGTTCACCGCCATGCAGCACCTGCGGGACCCGGACGGCTCGTATTGGACCGGTCTCGTCTACAGCGACGGCAAACGGTGGCCGGTCGAGCAGACCACATGGACGGGCGGGGCAATGATCCTCGCCGCGGACGCGTTGTCCCGCACCACGCCCGGACACGGAATCTTCCGGGACGCGGCGCTGCCCGTGGGACTACCGATCGGCCTCGACCGGTGCGGCGACTACTGTCAGGCCAGCGGTTCGCCGGTCTGACCGCCCACCCGCTCGAGGACGCGCAGCGACCCGGTGACGGACGTTTCCTTGAATTGTCTTGTCGCCAGTGCTCGTTCGTAGATCTCGAACGGCGGTCGCCCACCGTCGGCGGGGTTCGGGAACACATCGTGGATCACCAGGGCGCCGCCCACGGTCACCCACGGCGCCCACCCCTCGAGATCCGCCGACGCCGCTCCCGACGTGTGCCCGCCGTCGATGAACACGAAGTTCACGGGGGTGCGCCAGAACGTCGCCACCGTCGACGACCGGCCCAGCACCGCCACCACGTACTCCTCGAGCCCCGAATCGGCCATCGTGTGCCGGAACCGGCCGACCGTGTCGAGAAGACCGGTGTGCGGGTCGACGAACGCCGGTTCGTGATACTCCCAGCCCGGCTGGTGCTCCTCGGAACCGTGATGGTGATCGACGGTGACGACGCGGGCGCCGCGCGCCCTCGCCGCCGCCCCGAGATAGATCGTCGAGCGGCCGCAGTACGTGCCGATCTCGACGCCCACCCCGCCGGGAGTCAGGTACTGCATCGCGGCCTCGTGCAGGGCCGTCCCCTCGTCCTCCGGCATGAAGCCGGGGACGGAGTCGGCGAGTCGAAGTAGCTCTGGTGTCAGATGTTCGGTGCTCATGTGGCCTCTGCGTCCGGGGCGGCCGCTCTGGCCGCTTTCTTCCGCTTGTGTAGCACTCCGCCGATCATCGCGTCGAGTTTCGTCCCCAACGGCCAGCCCACGTAGTGGCACAGGAACAGGGCGATCTCGCGGAGTTGGTCCTCGTCCAGTTCCTCGTTGTGCAGGGCCGCGCCCACCTGGATCTCGGCGACGTCGACGAGTCCCTGCGCGGTGAGCGCCCCGAGCAGCAGAAGCCGGCGGTCGCGGATGCTCAGCCCGGGCCGCGACCAGATGTCGGCGAACAGGTGGTCGGCGGTGACGGCGAAATGCGCGCCGGGGCCGTCCTGCATCTCGAATCCGTAGACCTTCTCCATCATGGCCAGGCCACGGGTGCGGGTGTCGTCGGTCATGGCTGCTCCTCCTCGTCCTCGTTCACGGTGCTGTCGACGCCGAGTCCCGGACCGAGACCCGACAGCGCGAGGCGCGCGAGTGGCAGCGCGACGTCGAGTCGGGCGCCGAGCCCGATCGCCAGCGACAGGTCCTTCTCCCCGAGGTCCCGGACGTGGGACATGATCGGGTACCAATTGTCGTCCTCGTCGAGCGCGTCGGTGGTGTCGCGGAGCATGATCGCGCCGGCGCCCCCGGTGATCGCGTCGGTGTGGCGGACCACCTTGCCGAGTTCGGTGATGTCGAGTCCGGCGGCCTCGGCGAGTCGCTGCGCCTCGGCGGCGGCGGTGAACGAGACGAAGTGCAGCAGGTTCCGGGCCAGCTTCATCCGGGTGCCCGCGCCCACGTCGCCGGCGTGCACGACCAGTTCGGCCCAGTGCCCGAACGGTTCCCGGACCTTCTCGAACGCGTCGTCGCTCGCCCCGACCATCACCGCCAGCTTCCCCTGGTGTGCCCCAGGGGCGCCGCCGCTGACGGGTGCGTCGATCAGGTCGACGCCGTGCGCCCGGCACCGGTCGGCGAGTTCGACGGCGGTGACGTCGCTGATGGTGGAGTGCACCGCCACGACCGTGCCCGGTCGCGCGGTGTCGAGCAGTTCGGTGACCACCGCGCGGACCTGTTCGTCGTTCAGCACGGTCACCGAGATGACGTCCGCGTTCGCCGCGACCTCCCGCGGATTCGTCGTGATCGTCGCGCCCGCCTTGCGGAACGGTTCCAGCGCCTCCGGCCGGGTGTCGCACACGACGAGTGTGCCCGGCCGGTCGAGCAACCGCTTCGCCATCGGCGCACCCATGTTGCCGAGCCCGATGTAGCCGACGGACACCTGTTCTGTCGTGGTCATCGGAAGATCTGTCCGCCGTCGACGTTGAAGATCTGCCCGGTGATCCAGGCGGCCTCGTCGGAGAGGAGGAACAGGCAGGCGCCGACGAGGTCGTCGGGGGTGCCCATTCGTTTGAGCGGCAACGTTTTCACCATGTCTGCCACCATATTTCCCGGCGTCACGGTGCGGGTGGCTTCGGTGTCGATCGGCCCGGGCGCGATGGCGTTGACCCGGATGTTCATGCCGCCCACCTCGTGAGCCAGTTGCTGGGTGAGTCCGTTGATCCCGACTTTCGCGAGGCCGTAGAAGCCGGAGTACAGCCACGCCGCGGTCGACGACTGATTGACGATGGAGCCGCCCCCGCGCTCGTTCATCGCCGGCCACACGGCGCGCGTCACGTTGAGGGCGCCGTCGAAGTTCACGGCCATGAACTTCTTGTAGTAGTCCCACGGCACCGTGATCAGCAGGTCGAGTTTCATGCCGCCGTAGATCGCGGCGTTGTTCACCAGATGATCGATTCCGCCGAACTTCTCGACGGTGAACGCCGCGAGTTCCTGTGCCGAGGCCTCGTCGGCGACGTCGACGTCCTTGAACACCGCGATCCCGCCGTCGGTACAGATCTGCTTGGCCACGGTCTCGCCGAGTTCCGCGTTGAGGTCGGCCACCACCACGTTGGCGCCCTCGCGGGCGAGGGCGCGCGCGTACCCCTCGCCGATGCCCTGTGCGGCGCCGGTGACGATGGCCGTCTTACCGTCGAAACGTCCCATATCGATTGACTCCCTGCACTATCGGGCCGGCTCGCCGGCGTATTATCGGGCCGGCTCCGCGACCAGCTTGGTTTCCAGGTATTCCTCGAAACCGGCCACACCCATCTCGCGGCCGATCCCGGACTGCTTGTAACCGCCGAACGGGGCGTCGGCGGAATACCAGACGCCGCCGTTGACGCTGAGCGTCCCGGTGCGCACGCCCTCGACCACGCGCTGCACCCGTACGGGATCCGTGCCCCACACCGACCCGGACAGCCCGTACGGCGAGTCGTTGGCGATGCTGATCGCGTCCTCGTCGCCGTCGTGCGGAATGATCACTAGCACGGGCCCGAAGATCTCTTCCCTCGCCACCCTTGCGGTGTTGTCTAGGCCGCTGATCAGGGTGGGTTCGACGAAGAATCCGCGCTCCCGATCGGCGGGGCGTCCGCCGCCGACCACGATCGTGCCGCCCTCTTCCCGGGCGAGTCGCAGGTATTCCTCGACCCGGGCGCGTTGCCGGGCGGAAATGAGTGGCCCGCAGATGGTACCGGGGTTCGCAGGATCGTCCGCGTTCAGTCCGCCGAGTGTGCGGGCGGTGGCCTCGACTGCCTCGTCGTACTTCTCACGGGGAACCAGCAACCGGGTGGTGATGGCGCAACCCTGCCCCGCGTGGGTGGACACGGTGAACGCGGCGATCCCGCACGCCCCGGCGAGGTCGGCGTCGTCGAGCACGATGAACGCGGATTTGCCGCCGAGTTCGAGGAAGACCTTCTTCAACGACTGGGACGCCGCCGCCATGACGGCCTTCCCCGTCGTGGTCGAACCGGTGAACGACACGAGGTCGACGCGGGGGTCGGTTGCGAGTTGCGCGCCGAGGGCATGGTCGCTCGACGTGACGATGTTGACGACGCCCGCCGGGAGATCGGTCTCCTCCGCGATGAGATGCCCGACGAGGGCAGCGCACCAGGGGGTGTCGGGGGCCGGTTTGAGCACTACCGTGTTGCCGGCCGCCAGCGCGGGGCCGATCTTGGCGAAGTTGATCTGGTGTGGGAAGTTCCACGGTGTGATGGCGCCGACCACCCCGACGGCCTCCTTGAGGACGCGGCGGCGGGTCTTGATGCCCATCGGTTCGGCGACGCCCAGATCCTGTTCCCAGGCATAGCTTTCGGCGAGGTCGGCGAAATAGCCAAGGTCGGCCACCGGGCCCTCGAGTTGCGGTCCGCTGGTGAGGAAGGCGGGCGCGCCGACCTCCGCGATGGTGAGCTCGCGCAGTTCCTCGATGTGGGACTGCAGTACTTCGCGCAGCTGTCGCAGGCAGCGGGCGCGGAAGGCGTGGTCGCTGGACCACGTGGTGTGGTCGAATGCTCGCCGGGCCGCGGCGATCGCGGCGTCCATGTCGGACTCGGTCGCGTCGGCGGCCCGTCCCAGCACTTCCTCGGTGGCAGGGTTGATCACCTCGAACGTGCCGCCGGAACCGGGAATCAGTTTGCCGTCGATCAGGAGAGCAGAGCTGTCGGTGGGGCGCAGAGTCATGGATTTTCGCTTCCGAGTCGGGTGAGTGTCACAGCGATCTCTGAAAACTGGACATGTGTCTGGACTATAGTTTGAACAACTGGATGCCGCAATGATCAGTTCCCGGAGGCGCGATGACGACAGGCGAGAAGAGGCGACTGGACGGGCGAGGGGCCGTCGTCACCGGCTCGAGCAGAGGGATAGGGCGGGCGGTGGCGCACGTGCTCGCAGCGTAGGGGGCCGGTGTCGTCGTCAACGGCCGCGATCGGAACGCGGCGGAGAAGGTGGCCGACGAGATCGTGCTCCGAGGCGGCCGCGCGATCGCGGTGGCGGGTTCGGCCGCCGACGACGGCGTCGCGGAGGCGCTGGTCGACGCCGCGGAATGCGCGTTCGGTGACGTGGACGTCCTGATCAACTGCGCGGGCGTCGCGGAGCCCGCCGGTTCGTCCATTCTCACCGTCACCGACGAGCAGTGGCGGGAACTGATCGACGCGCACCTGACGGCGACGTTCCGCACGTGCCGGGCCGTCGCGCCGCTGATGGCCGAACGAGGAAGCGGAGCGATCGTGAACACGAGTTCGTTCGCATTCCTGGGCGACTACGGCGGAACCGGATATCCCGCGGGCAAGGGTGCCGTCAACAGCCTGACCCTCGCCATCGCCGCCGAACTGGCCGAATCCGGCGTGCGCGCCAACGTCGTATGTCCCGGCGCGAAGACGCGACTGTCCGAGGGGGAGGAGTACGAGCAGCACATCGAGGACCTACACAGGCGGGGAATGCTCGACGACGCAACGCGATACGGCTCACTGCATCCCGCGCCCGCGGACTACGTCGCCCAGCTGTACCTCTTCCTCGCCAGCGACCTCGCCGCAGGCATCACCGGGGGAATCTTCGCCGGATCAGGTTGCTTCGTCGGCAGATTCGACCGACCGACTCCGACCCTGATGGCCTACCGCGACCACACGACCGAGCCGCCGTGGTCGCTCGACGACCTGGCGGAGCTGGTGGGTGCGGTCACCTGACTCGAGAGGGTGCTCGATACACCAGCGATGCCTATAACTACGTTTGAGGGGCTCAAAGTAAGTTAAGGCGGCGCACCACAGAGCACCCGCCACAGTTGCAGTCACACCCCCGCAGTCGCCGATTCGCGGACCGACACCTCTCCGCGGCGTAGGCTGCGATTCCGGTGAGCATGTACTCCAATGGTTTTGCGCCGCCAATCATGCCTGCCGCACCGTTGGGTCTCGTCGATCGTCAACTCGTGCCCGCGCGCGGTGACCGTCGTGCCATGTGGCGGGACGAGCGCGTCCACGACCAGTTGCTCCAGTATTCAGCACGTCTGCAAGCCATTCGATCGCATCTGTCCCGCTGTCGTCGTGGAGCAGTGACGCCACGGGAGGTGGGAGCTCCCTGGGCCGCGCACGCCCACGCCGATCGATTGTGACGACACGCTGACGTGGGTTGTCGATACGGAAAGGGAATGGGTAGAGAATGACCACCGTGTCCGAACCCACCGCATCGCAGAAGGTCGAACTGACCGACGAGGAGATCTTCGCCGGCCACGTCGGGGGGAAGCTCTCCGTCGAGACCACGGCCGCCCTCGATTCGCAGCGCGCCCTGTCCATCGCCTACACCCCCGGTGTCGCGCAGGTGTCCCGCGCCATCCACGCCGACGAAACCCTCGCCGACCGCTACACCTGGACCAACCGCCTGGTGGTCGTCGTCTCCGACGGCTCCGCGGTGCTCGGCCTCGGTGACATCGGCCCCCGCGCCTCCCTTCCGGTGATGGAGGGCAAGTCGGCGCTGTTCAAGAACTTCGCCGGGCTGAACTCGATTCCGCTGGTCCTCGACACCAAGGACCCCGACGAGATCGTCGAGACCCTGATCCGGCTGCGCCCGAGCTTCGGAGCCGTCAACCTCGAGGACATCTCCGCACCCCGCTGCTTCGACATCGAGAAGCGCGTCATCGAGGCGCTGGACTGCCCGGTCATGCACGACGACCAGCACGGCACCGCCATCGTCGTCCTCGCCGCGCTGAAGGGCGCGGTCAAGGTCCAGGACCGCGACATCCGTGGGTTGCGGGTGGTCATCTCCGGTGCCGGCGCCGCCGGTGTCGCGTGCGCGAACATTCTGCTCGCCGCGGGGATCGCGGACGTGACCGTTTTGGACTCGAAGGGCATCGTATCGACGGACCGTCAGGACTTGAACGCCGTCAAGGTGGATCTGGCCGCGCGCACCAACCCGGCCGGTCGCCGCGGCGGCGTCGTCGAAGCCCTCGACGGTGCGGACGTGTTCCTCGGGGTGTCCGCGGGCACCGTCCCGGAAGAGCTCATCGCGACCATGGCGGAGAACTCCATCGTGTTCGCACTGTCGAACCCGGACCCGGAGATCCACCCCGACGTCGCCCGCAAGCACGCGGCGATCGTCGCCACCGGGCGCTCCGATTTCCCGAATCAGATCAACAATGTGCTGGCCTTCCCTGGTGTGTTCAAGGGTGCGCTCGACGCCGGTGCCCGGCGGATCACCGAGGGCATGAAGCTCGCCGCCGCCGAGGCAATCCTCTCGGTCGTCGGTGACGAGTTGGCTGTGGACAAGATCGTTCCCAGCCCGCTCGATCCTCGCGTTGCCCCCGCTGTGGCGGAGGCAGTTGCCGCCGCTGCTCGCGCAGAGGGCGTCGCCGGCTAGCGAGAACCCACCCGAGCACCCCGATCCGGAACCCGCACCCACGGTTCCGGTGTCGGGGTGTTCGTAAGTGCACGATGAAGGCTGTAATGCCAAGGGATGCAAGAATGTCAATCCCGATCGATACGCTGACGGTGGTCCGGGAGGCAGTAAATCCACGACAGTGTGCGGATGACAGTCCAGCCGATCTTCTCGCGGTCGCCTGCCAGGACTTCTGTCCCGGACCCGAACTGGACCCCAGGCTGCAGGGCGGTTTGTTACTCACGGGTAGCGGTGCTCGGACAAGTCGCCGGCGATGCCGCAACGTAACCTGATACTCGTCGCGATCCGATAACTGCACGCTGAACCTGTGAATTTAACCGAACTGACGCGGGAGAACAACAAACAAATGAGCGCCCATAAGCCGCCGACCATCATCTATACGTTGACCGACGAGGCGCCGCTGCTCGCGACGTACGCCTTCCTGCCGATCGTGCGGACCTTCGCCGGTGCCGCGGGCATCGAGATCGATTCCAGCGACATCTCCGTGGCGTCGCGGATCCTGGCAGAGTTCCCCGAGAACCTCACCGAAGAGCAGCGCGTCCCCGACAACCTCGCGGAGCTGGGTCGCCTGACGCAGCTGCCCGAGACGAACATCATCAAGCTGCCCAACATCAGCGCGTCCGTGCCGCAACTCCTGGCCGCCATCAAGGAACTGCAGGGCAAGGGCTACAAAATTCCCGACTTCCCGGACGACCCCAAGTCCGACGAGGAGCGCGACATCCGTCAGCGCTACGGCAAGATCCTCGGCAGCGCCGTCAACCCGGTCCTGCGTGAGGGCAACTCCGACCGTCGCGCACCCCGGGCTGTCAAGCAGTACGCCCGCAAGCACCCGCACAGCATGGACGAGTGGTCGATGGCCTCGCGCAGCCACGTCGCGCACATGCGGCACGGCGACTTCTACCACTCCGAGAAGTCGATGACGCTGGACCGGGCGCGCAAGGTCCGGATGGAGCTGGTCACGAAGGCCGGCGAGACGGTCGTCCTCAAGCCCGAGGTGGACCTGGGCGAGGGCGACATCATGGACAGCATGTTCATGAGCAAGAAGGCGTTGCTCGACTTCTACGAGGAGCAGATGGAGGACGCCCGCAAGACGGGCGTCATGTTCTCGCTCCACGTCAAGGCGACGATGATGAAGGTGTCGCACCCCATCGTCTTCGGCCACGCGGTGAAGACCTTCTACAAGGATGCCTTCGCCAAGCATCAGGCACTGTTCGACGAACTGGGCGTCAACGTCAACAACGGTCTCGGTGATCTCTACGACAAGATCGAATCACTGCCCAGCACGCAGCGCGAGGAGATCATTCAGGACCTGCACGACTGCCACGAGCACCGCCCCGAGTTGGCCATGGTCGACTCCGCCCGCGGCATCTCGAACTTCCATTCGCCCAGCGACGTGATCGTGGATGCCTCGATGCCCGCGATGATCCGCTCCGGCGGCAAGATGTACGGCGCCGACGGACGGCCCAAGGACGCCAAGGCCGTGATGCCGGAGTCCACGTTCGCGCGCATCTACCAGGAGATCATCAACTTCTGTAAGACCAACGGCGCATTCGACCCGACGACCATGGGCACCGTCCCCAACGTCGGGCTCATGGCGCAGAAGGCCGAGGAGTACGGCTCGCACGACAAGACCTTCGAGATTCCGGAGGAGGGCGACGCCAACTTCGTGGATGTCGAGACCGGTGAGGTGCTGCTCACCCAGCACGTCGAGGCCGGCGACATCTGGCGCATGTGCACCGTCAAGGACGCGCCGATCCGCGACTGGGTCAAGCTCGCGGTCACCCGGGCACGCAACTCCGGCATGCCGGTCCTGTTCTGGCTCGACCCGTACCGCCCGCACGAGAACGAGCTGATCAAGAAGGTCAACCTGTACCTGCAGGATCACGACACCGAGGGCCTCGACATCCAGATCATGTCGCAGGTGCGCTCGATGCGGTACACCCTGGAACGCCTGATCCGCGGTCTGGACACCATCGCTGCGACCGGCAACATCCTGCGCGACTACCTGACGGACCTGTTCCCGATCCTGGAACTCGGGACGAGCGCCAAGATGCTGTCGATCGTGCCGCTGATGGCCGGCGGCGGCATGTACGAGACGGGTGCCGGCGGCTCGGCGCCCAAGCACGTCAAGCAGTTGGTGGAGGAGAACCACCTGCGCTGGGATTCGCTCGGTGAGTTCCTGGCGTTGGCCGTCAGCCTCGAGGAACTCGGCACCAAGACCGACAACGAGCGCGCGAAGATCTTGGCCAAGACGCTCGATGCGGCCACCGGCAAGCTGCTCGACGAGAACAAGAACCCGTCGCGCAAGACCGGTGAACTCGACAACCGGGGTAGCCAGTTCTACCTCGCGAAGTACTGGGCGCAGGAACTTGCCGCGCAGAGCGAGGACAAGGAACTGGCGGAACGTTTCGCCACGCTCACCCAGGCGCTGGACGAGAACGAAGACGCCATCGTGCGGGAACTCATCGAGGTGCAGGGAACCACGGTCGACATCGGCGGCTACTACAAGCTGGACGGCGAGAAGACCGCCGCCGTGATGCGTCCGAGCGCGACGTTCAACAGCGCGCTCGAGGCCGTGCGGGACTGAGCCTGAATCACGACACCCCCGGGTCTGACCCGGGGGTGTCGTGGTTTTCGGAGTTGTTTGCAAACAACGCAATTCGTCGATGATGTTGTCTAGATCGTGGCGACGGGGCGACGGCCGGTCGTGGTCGGTCCCACCCCGGTCGCGGTGCTACTGCTGGGCGCATCGCGGATGATGGGTGGTGTGGACGAGGTGACACCCGCAGGGTCGGGGAGGGGTTGGCGGATTTCTCTGGGCGTGACCGCAGGCTTGCTATTGGGATTCTTCGCGTATGCGCCGATGGTGATGGTGTGGCAGCGCTTCGCGGAAACTCCGCAGCCGCGGGTGTATCCGCACGGCTCGTTCACCTCGTTCGGATCTGATCCGCCTCCGGTCGAGTACTGGGTCAGTTGGGCGGGTCCGATGGTGATGGTCGTGGCATGCGGTCTGATGACGGTGCCGTGGCACGCGGCCCGGCAGTTCGCTCTGCCGTTGGTGTGCGCGTTCGTGCCGACGGCTGCCTTGGTGGCGTGGTTCTTCATCGGAATGGAGTTGTTCTTCGCCCCGGACTGACTGTGTTGCAGCGGTGTTGGGGCTCTGCAGTATTCGGCGGTGGCTACTCGGGTTGTTCGAGGGCGTCGACGATGCGGTCGTGAAGCCAGGTGTCGAGGCGTTGTCCGGCGGCGCGGGCGGCGAGATCGGCGCGGGTGTGTTCGACGTCGCTGAGTCGGATGGGGATCACGTGCGTGGGGCCGGTGGTCGGATGCTGTTCGAGTTCGCGGCGGAGGTGTTCGCGCATCTCGGTGATGCCGATCGGGGCGATCTCGGTGAGGATCCGTGACCCGGTGGAGGCGGGGTCGTCCAGGAGGGCGAGCAAGAGGTGGGCGGTGCCGATTTCCTCGTGCCCGAACAGCGCCGTCTGGCGCAGGCTGGATTCGATGATCTTCTTGGTCTTCGGGGTGAACGGGATGTGCCCGGTGGGGTCGAAGCCTTCGTCGGGGCTGATGTCGGTGAGCTTGCTCTCGACGGCGTGTGTGGTGACTTCCCAGGACGTGAGGGCGTCGCCGCCGGGTCCGCCGGCCTCGAGAATCCCGACGAGGAGATGCTCGGTGCCGACGGCGGGTTGGTGGTGTGTGCGGGCGGTCTCGGCGGCGACGATGACGACCCTGCGTGCGTGGTCGGAGAACCGTTCGAACATCCTCACCCTTCCTTGCCTGCGCCGCGGACGATCAGTGCGGTGTTTCAGTGACGAATGCGGTCAACTGCCGAAGATCTTGCCCAGATCACTCGCGTCGGGGACGGTTGCGGCGGGTGGCGCGGGGGCGACACTCGGCACCGTGACGACCGAGGATGCTTGCTCCACGGTGTAGGCGGGCATCGGGAACTGGACCAGGAATTGTTCGATGCCGGGGTAGTCGGACACCCACAGGGCTGGGTCTTCGCCCTCCCTCCCGCAGGAGGCGAGTGCGACGTAGGAGCCGTCGGGGACGTCGAGCACCGACTGGGTGGTCGTCCCGGGCGGTATGTCGTCTTGCTGGTAGAGGGATTGCCCGGGACCGACGACTTCGGCGATGGGTGGGAGCACGCCGTCGGGGGCGAGGGCGAGCGAGGTCGTGCAGCCGATGGTGGCACCGGTGTTGTTGGTGATCGTGTTGGTGACGGTCGATCCGTCGACGCCGAAGGCGTAGGTGACGTCGGTGGCTTCAGCGGCCGATGCCGGGGCGGCGGCGATTGCAAGGGGGATGGTCGCTGCGGCGAGGAGGGTGGTGCGGGCGATCGTGCGCATCTGTGTCCTGTTCGTCGGGCCGTGGGTCGTCCTCTGTGAATGGTGCAGCACAAAGCGACCGATCGGAATGGTTTCGGAGAATTGACGTCGCGGGCCGCTGCTCTCAGGACCGTGCGGGCGCGTGCTCCGGCCATCCGACGCTGGCGAGTGCGCCGCGCAGTACGGATTCGTAGATCGAGTCGAGGTCCAGTTCGTTGCCGAGGAAGTCGGTGTTCACCAGCATCACGAAGCCGTGCATGGCGGCGAAGACGCTGACGGCGGCGTCGAGGGTGTCCTCGGGCGGCAGTCCGCACGACGCCAGCATCGTGCGGAGTGCCGTGTTGGCGTCGAGTGCGGCAGAGATGAAGGCGTCCCGGTCGACGGGGCTGGTGGTGAGTGTCTGATACCGGTGCGGATGCGCGGTCGCCCAGGCGCGGTGCGCGTCGACGAGGGCGCGGAGCCCGTCGGGACCGGTTCGGCCCATGGCGATTTCGCGCAGATGCGCGCCGAGTTCCGTCATGGTGCGCACCTGGACGGCGCCGCGGATGTCGTCGAGGTTGCGGACGTGGTTGTACAGCGAGGCGGTGACGACGTTCAGCCGGGCCGAGAGGCTCGTCATCGACAGTTGCTCCCAGCCGAGTTCGTCGATGATCTCGATCGCGGCATCGACGACCTTGTCGCGGGTGAGGGTGCGACGTCGGATCGGTGCGTTCTGCCCTTTCGCCATGGCCTCAGCATACGGTCTTCCATTTTAAATGAAAGTATGTAGTTTAAGACGCATCCCATTCGTTTATCGATCGAGGAGCAGTGAATGACCGCATCTCGGATTGATCTGAAATCTCCCGATGTCTACACCGAGGGAGTGCCCTACGCGTTCTTCGACCACCTGCGGGCGAGCGAACCCGTCTACTGGCAACCCGAGGAGAACGGCACCGGATTCTGGGCGGTGACCAGGCACGCCGACGTCGTCGCCGTGTCCCGCGACAGCGCGACGTTCTCGTCGGCGGTGGGCACCACCCAGATCGACGACTTCGACGAGCAGACCCGCGCGAAGCAGGCCGCCATGCTCGTCAACCTCGACCCGCCCGACCACACCCGGTTACGGCAACTGGTCAGTCGCGGATTCACCCCGCGCATGGTCAAGGTGCTCGAGGGGCACATCCGCGACATCTGTACCCGGATCGTCGACCGACTCCTCGAGGCGCGTGACGTCGACTTCGTCCCCGAGGCGGCGGCGCCGCTACCGCTGGAGGTCATCGCGGCACTGCTGGGGGCGCCGCCCGGGGACGTCGACAGGCTGTACGACTGGTCCAACCGGATGATCGGGTTCGACGATCCCGAGTACGGCACCACCCAGGCCGACGGGGAGATGGCCGCCGCCGAGATCTTCCTGTACGCGAACGAGCTTGCCGCGCAACGCCGCATCGAGCCGCGGGACGACATCGTGACCAAACTTGTGCAGCCGGACGAGAACGGCGACACGCTCACCGAGATGGAATTCAACATGTTCTTCGTCCTGCTCGTGGTGGCGGGGAACGAGACGACGCGCAACGCGACCGCCGGTGGGATGCAGGCGTTCATCGATCACCCCGATCAGTGGCGGCGACTGCAGTCGGAGCCCGACCTGGCCTCGAGCGCGGTGGAGGAGATCCTGCGGTGGGTGACTCCGGTGATGGATTTCCGGCGCACGGCCACGCGGGACGCGTACATCGGCGACCAGTTGGTCCGGGCCGGCGACAAGGTGGTGATCTACTACCCGAGCGCGAACCGGGACGAGGCGGTGTTCGACGAACCGTACCGGTTCGACATCGGCCGGAGTCCCAACCCGCAGATCGCATTCGGCGGCAGCGGGGTGCACTTCTGCCTCGGCGCGCACTTGGCGCGGCTCGAACTGAGGATCCTGTTCGAGACCCTCGCCGCGCGGATCGACCACGTGGAACCCACCGGGCCGGTGTCCCGGCTGCGATCGAATTTCATCAGCGGCTTCAAGACGATGCCGGTGCGGATTCACCCGCGCAGTCCGGTGTGAGACCCCGATTTTCGTTGCCAGCCGCCAGCAACTGTAGTAGCGTCCAGACACGTGTCCAGTAGTATGAATTTCGAGTCGACCCGCCGCCGTCTGACCGAGAAGCAGGCCGACACCGTCGACCGCCTCACCAGGGCGGCAGTCGAAGTACTGCGTGAAGAGGGATTCGCCGGGCTCACCGTCCGCTCGGTGGCCGGGATCGCCGGTGTCGCGCCCGCGACGGCATACACGTACTTCTCCTCGAAGGAGCACCTCGTCGCCGAGGTCTTCTGGCGGCGTCTCGCCGGCTCGCCGCAGCCGGTGGACGACGGACTCGATCGCACTGGACGCGTCGTTGCCGTGCTCCGCCACATCGCCCTGCTGGTGGCGGACGAACCCGAACTCGCCGGAGCCGTCACCAACGCGCTACTCGGCCGCGACCCCGACGTGGAGCACCTCCGCGCCCGCATCGGGCTGGAGATCCGTGATCGCCTCGCCACCGCACTGGGCGAGGGCCACGACCCCGACGTCCTCGAGGCGCTCGAGCTGCTGTACGCCGGCGGCCTGGTCCGCGCGGGCATGGGATACGGGTCCTACGCCCAATTCGCCGATCGACTCGAAACTTCCGCCAAGCTGATTCTGGAGTAGATGCCATGACCGCAGCCTCGATGCCCGGGGTGTCACACAATCCGGTGACGTTCAATCCGTACGACTATGGCTTCCACGAAGATCCGTACGTCACGTATCGAAGACTGCGGGAAGAAGCGCCGGCCTACTACAACGAGGAACTCGACTTCTGGGCGTTGTCCCGGCACGAGGACGTCGTCGCGGCCTTCCGCGACAACCAGCGCCTGTCGAGCGCGAACGGGGTGTCGCTCGACCCGGCGGCCTACGGTCCGCACGCCCACAAGACGATGTCCTTTCTCGCGCTGGACGATCCGCGGCACATGCGGATGCGTCAGTTGGTGTCCCGCGGGTTCACCCCGAGGCGGGTGAACGAACTCGAGGGGCGGATCCTGGACCTCACCCGGCAGTACCTCGACCCGGCGCTCGAGGCGGGCGAGTTCGACTGGATCGCCGAATTCGCGGGCAAACTGCCTATGGACGTGATCTCGGAACTGATGGGGGTGCCGGAGGCCGACCGCAGCGAACTCCGCCGGCTCGCCGACCTGGTGGTGCACCGCGAGGAGGGCGTCCTCGACGTGCCGCACGCCGCGATGGAGGCGTCGCTCTACCTCGTCGGCTACTACGCCGACATGCTGGCAGAGCGGCGCAGGAAGCCGACCGAGGATCTGACGTCCGCCCTGCTCGAGGCGGAGATCGACGGTGACCGGCTCACCGACGACGAGATCATCGCCTTCATGTTCCTGATGGTGGTGGCGGGCAACGAGACCACCACCAAGCTGCTCGGCAACGCGCTGTACTGGGGGTTCCGCTATCCGGGCGAGGCCAGGCACGTGTTCGAGGACGCGAGCCGGGTGCCGGACTGGGTGGAGGAGACCCTCCGCTTCGACACATCCAGCCAGATGGTCGCGCGGACGGCGGCCGTCGACCTCGACTTCCACGACCGGACGATTCCCGCCGGCGACAAGGTGCTGATCCTCATCGGCTCCGCGAACCGCGACTCGGCGGTATTCGAGGACGCCGACGAATACCGGATCGGCAGGGACACCTCCAACAAGCTCGCGAGCTTCGGCGGCGGCACCCACTTCTGCCTCGGCGCCCACATGGCGCGGCTCGAAGCGCGGATCGCCCTCACCGAACTCGTCTCCCGCATAGACGATTACGACATCGACGAGGCGAACAGCGTGCGGGTCCACTCGACCAACGTCCGCGGTTTCGCCACCCTTCCCCTGAAAGTGCAGGTCCGCGATGCCTAGGTTCGAGCCCAACCCGCAGCGCCGGCCGTCGATCGTCGCCGGGGCGTCGTCGGGCATCGGCACGGCGACGGCGTACGCACTCGCCGAGGCCGGCCACCCCGTCGCGCTCGGCGCCCGCCGGGTCGCGGAGTGCGAGGAGATCGCGGAGAAGATCCGCAGCAACGGGGGAGAAGCGTTCGCGCACTTCCTCGACGTCACCGACACCGCGTCGGTCGACGACTTCGTCACCGCGGCGGAGAGCGCGCTCGGCCCCACCGAGATCGCGCTGTCGGGTGCCGGTGACCTGGAGTTCTCCGTCGCACACGAGATGGACCCGGACCAGTTCCTGGACCAGATCAACGTCCACCTCGTAGGGGCGCAGCGTCTCGCGCACCGCATCCTTCCCGGCATGATCGTGCGCAGGCGCGGAGACTTCGTCCTCATCGGATCCGACTGCGCGGACACGCCCCGGCCCCGGATGGGCGCCTACAACGCCGGTAAGGCCGGGGTCGAAATGATGGGCAGGCAGATGCGAATGGAACTGGAGGGCACCGGTGTCCGGGCATCGGTCGTGCGCCCGGGACCCACCCAGACGTCGATGGGAATGAACACCACCGAGGAGGTCATCGGACCCGTCCTCGACGACTGGGCGAAATGGGGATTCGCTCGGCACTCGTACTTCCTGCGCGCCTCCGCGATCGCCGACGCCGTCGTCGCGACCGTCAGTGCGCCCCGCGGTGCACACCTGGTGCTGATCGAGGTGCAGCCCGAGGCGCCCCTCCGAAAGGATGGAGAATGAATCTGGTTACCCCGCAACGTGTGTCCGGTGGTGAGCACGAGCACGGACATCTCGACGAGCTGCGCACCGACCCGATCGCGCTGATGCGCCGCGTCCGGGAGGAGTGTGGAAACGTCGGCGTCTTCCAGCTCGCGGACAAGAAGGTGGTGTTGCTGTCCGGCGCCGAGGCCAACGAATTCTTCTTCCGCTCCACCGACGAGGATCTCGACCAGCAGGCCGCCTACCCGTTCATGAAGCCGATCTTCGGCGAGGGAGTCGTGTTCGACGCGAGCCCCGAGCGCCGCAAGGAGATGCTGCACAACCAGGCGTTGCGCGGTGAGCAGATGAAGGGGCACGCCGCGACGATCGCCCACGAGGTCGACCGGATGGTGGCGCAGTGGGGCGACGAGGGGGAGATCGACCTGCTCGAATTCTTCGCGGAGCTGACCATCTACACATCCTCCGCCTGCCTGATCGGCAAGAAGTTCCGGGAGCAACTCGACGGCCGGTTCGCGCACCTCTACCACGAACTCGAGCAGGGCACCGATCCCATCGCCTACGTCGACGCGTACGCCGACATCGAGAGCTTCCGCCGGCGGGACGAGGCGCGGGTGCAGTTGGTGGCCCTCGTCCAGAAGATCATGACCGGGCGCATCCAGAATCCTCCGCAGGGCAGGGAGGATCGGGACATGCTCGACGTGCTCGTCTCGATCAAGGACGAGAACGGCGACGAGCGCTTCACCGCCGACGAGATCACCGGCATGTTCATCTCGATGATGTTCGCCGGGCACCACACCACGTCCGGCACCGCGGCCTGGACGCTGATCGAACTGCTGCGGCACCCGGACTACGCCAAGCAGGTGGTTGCGGAACTCGACGACCTCTATTCGGACGGCTCCGACATCAGCTTCGGGGCGCTCAGGCAGATCCCGAAACTCGAAGCGGTACTGAAGGAGACGCTGCGGCTGCATCCTCCGCTGATCATCCTGCTGCGCGTCGCACGGGGCGAGTTCGAGGTCGGCGGCTACCGGATCGCCGAGAACGACCTCGTGGCGGCGACACCGGCGATCTCCAACCGGATCACGGAGGACTTCCCGAACCCGGACACGTTCGATCCGGAACGGTACATCGACCCCAACCAGGAAGACATCGTCAACCGCTGGACGTGGATCCCGTTCGGCGCGGGCAGGCACCGCTGCGTCGGAGCTGCGTTCGCGCTGATGCAGCTGAAGGCGATCTTCTCGATCCTTCTGCAGGACTGGGAGTTCGAGATGGCGCAACCGTCCGAGACGTACCGCAACGATCACAGCAAAATGGTGGTTCAGCTGCAGCAGCCCTGCACGGTGAGGTACCGGAAGCGAAGCACGTGATGAAAGTCGAAGCCGATCTCGACCTGTGCCAGGGCCATGCCGTGTGCGAGATGGAGGCGCCCGACGTGTTCGTCGTCCCCAAGCACGGCAAGGTCGAAATCCTCGACGCCGACCCACCCGGGAACCTGCGCGCGGAGGTCGAGAGCGCCGTGCGTTTCTGCCCGACCCAGGCCCTGCGGATCCTCGCGGACACCGACTCAGAAGGAGAATCCTGATGGCCCCTTTCGACCGCGCCGAACTCGACGAGATGGTGCAGCGCTGGGTGGACGAGAACAAGCGGTGCGAGGCGCTCGGCGACTGGAAGCCGCTGGCCGAGATGTACACCGAGGACGCCACATACGGGTGGAACTACGGACCGAAGGACGACTTCATGGCCGTGGGCCGGGACGAGATCCGCGAACTGGCGCTCGGGCAGGAAATGAACGGCCTCGAGGGCTGGGAATATCCCTATCAGCAATTCGTCGTCGACGACCGCAGCGGCGACGTCATCGGATTCTGGAAACAAGTGTCCGAACGCACCCGGGACGACGGCACCCACTATCAGGTCACCGGGATCGGCGGCAGCTGGTTCCGGTACGGCGGCAACTTCCAATGGTCCTGGCAGCGTGACTTCTTCGACTTCGGCAACGTCTCGGCCCTGTTCCTCGAGATGATCACGAACAATGCGATGTCCGACGGCATGAACGCGCGGATCCAGCGCGTGACGTCCGGTCGGCTGCCGGGGTGGTATCCGGTCGGGAAGGCCCCGGTCCCGCTGTGGTGAGCACGGTGAAGGTGCCGGCGTCGTTCGCGGATCTGTCCCGCGAGGATCTGGCGATCCTTGTGCCGGAACTGCTGCTGTGCGGTCACCTCATCGACCGCTCCGGGATGCCCCACCTGATCGGGGCGTTCGGCCGCGAGGGCATGACGCAGGTCGCGATCGAGGAATGGATGGCGTCGAGCCCGATCTACGCGCGGCGCATGCAACGCGCACTGGGGTTCGAGGGCGACGGCGTCGTGACGATCTTCAAGGGCCTGCAACTCGACATCGGTGCGCCGCCCCAGTTCATGGACTTCCGGTACCGCGTCACCGATCACGACCACGGCGAGTTCTGGCTGGACCACTGCGGGGCGCTGATGGACGTCGAACCGATGGGCGACGAGTACGTCACGGCCATGTGCCACGACATCGAAGACCCGACGTTCGACGCCACCGCCCTGGCCACGAACCCGCACGCGCAGGTGCGTCCGGTGCACCGTCCGCCGCGACGGCCCGCGGACCGGACACCGCACTGCCTCTGGACGGTCACCATCGACGACGCGCACGAGCCGCCGCCGGTCCCGGAAGGGCTGGTGACGGTGGGGAAGTCGCGGGCGGCGACGGTCGGGCTGTCGCCGATCGACACCGGCGGGCCGGGGCGGCACGACTACGCGGGTGCGCTCCTCGCCGACCTGCGGTTCCCGGACTTCTCCCATTCGGCGCTGACCCGGATCGCGGAAGAGGTGTGTGTGCAGCAACACCTGCTGACCCTGGGTTTCCTGCTCGCGGTGCGGGCACGCACCGATCCCGGCGCCGCGCTCGACATCGCCCGTAAGCAACTCACCGGCATCGCCGGCCTCACGTCGGAGCGGATCCGGAACGCGCTGGGCCTGCCCGCGGATCTGGAGGGCCTGGCCGTCGTCCTCGCGGTGCATCCGGCGCTGAATCCCCGACAGTACGTGGACGTCACGATCTCCCTCGGCGACCGACTGCTGCTGACTCTCGGCCGCGAGTGCGGCGCGTCGGCGGACGGGGCATGGCCGTCCATGATCGACGGCAAGCACCTGGCGCCGTTGACCGCGTTGGTGCGCGGAGTGTCGCCGAAGTTCGCCGTGCAGGTGGTCGAGGAGACGGACACGGCGCTGACGGTGGAGGTCGTGACCGGTGAACCGCCGGCGAAGGAGGCACCCGAGGTCGCGCTCACCCGGTTCAGCACCGGGGCCGACTTCGCCTTCACCGATCGAGGAATTCCCCTCCCACTCACAGTCGTCTGAGAGGACACTCCGTGGCCTACAACCTGGCAGACCTGTTCGAGCACTCCGTCGACGTGATGCCGGAGCGGGTGGCGCTGATCTGCGGCGCTCGCCGCGTCACGTACCGGGAACTGGAGGACCGCGCCAACCGCCTGGCCCACCACTTCCTGGACGCGGGACTGACCGCCGGTTCGCACATCGGCGTGCACCTGCACAATTCCATCGAGACCATGGAGACGCTGCTGGCGGCGTACAAGATTCGCGCGGTGCCGGTCAACATCAATTACCGGTACACCAGCGACGAACTCGCCTACGTGTACGGCAACGCGGAACTCGACGCCGTGGTCCACCACCGGATCTACGCGCTGCGCATCGCGGAGGTCCTGCCCTCGCTGCCGAGGATCCGGCACACCGTCGTCGTCGAGGACGATGTCGGCGGCGCCGGTCTGCCCAGCGACTCCGTCCCGTACGAGGAGGCGCTGTCCGGCAGCGGCGACCGCGACTTCGGCGAACGCAGTTCCGAAGACCTGTTCATGATGTACACCGGCGGGACCACCGGACGTCCGAAGGGGGTGGTGTGGACGCACGAGGCCATCTGGCGCGTCCTCGGCGGTGGTCTCGACTTCTACACCGGCGAGGCGATCGACGACGAGTACCAGCAGTCGCGGGTGGGGTCGCAGGGGGAGCCGACGCTGTGGTTCGCGTTGCCGCCGCTGATCCACGCGGCCGCGATGATGCCGACGTTCACCGCGCTGTTCAGCGGGAACACGGTGCTGCTGGAATCGAAATTCGACGCCGACCGGACGTGGGAACTCGTCGAGCGGCATCGGGTGCAGATCCTCATCATCACCGGCGACGCGATGGGCCGGCCGCTGATCGAGGCCCTCGACCCGGCCCGGACCGACACGTCGAGCCTCGGTGTCGTCGCGTCGGGCGCCGCGCTGTTCTCCCCGGTGATCAAGGACGCGTTCCTCGAGGCGTTCCCGGGGCTGCTGGTGTCCGATTCGATCGGTGCGTCCGAGACCGGTTTCGGGGGAATCGGTTTCGCGACCAAGGGGGAGAGTCAGGTGGGAGGTCCCCGGGTCCCGGCGGGGCGGTACGCGCTGGTGATCGACGACGCGGGCCGTCCCGTCGAACCCGGCTCCGGGATCGACGGCTGGTTCGCCAAGGGCGGGTACGTTCCGCTGGGCTACTACAACGACCCGGAGAAGACCCGGGAGATCTTCCGCGAGGTCGACGGACAACCGGTCGTCGTCACCGGCGACCGCGCGCGGATCGAGGCTGACGGGTCGATCACCCTGCTCGGTCGCGGCAACATGGTGATCAACACCGGCGGCGAGAAGGTGTTCGCCGAGGAGGTCGAGAGCGCGGTGAAGGCGTACCGCGACGTCTACGACGCCATCGTGGTCGGCGTCCCCGACGAACGGTGGGGGCACCGGGTGTCCGCGGTCGTGCAGGCGCGCGACGGCCGGGGCGTCGACTTCGCCGGTCTCGAGGACCACGTGCGGCAGAGCCTGGCCGGCTACAAGATTCCGCGGCTGGTGTGGGTGGAGGACATCCTCCAGCGCACACCGAGCGGCAAACCCGACTACCGCTGGGCCCAGGGCGTCACCAAGCAGCGCGACCCCGACCACCGCACGTGAGCGGCGAAGTGTGCTCCCGCACGCTTCGCCACTCACCTGGGGTCAGGCGGGAGCGCGGACGACCAGGACCGTTCCCGGGAATTCGGCGGCGAGTTCCTGACGGCTGTGCTTCACGGCCGCGGTGCCGTAGCCCTTCTTCCGGGCGTCGGGGGAGATCCAGATCGCGACGTCGACCTCGCGTCCCGACAACTCGCCGAACACCATGCCGACGGCCGTGTTCTCCGCGGTGTCCTCACACACGAACCACGCGGCGGACTCGTCGTCGACTCGGCTCAGGCCCTCCGCACGTTCCTTCTCGACCCGCTCCTCGGACCATGGTGTGCCCGCGTCGTCGACCTGTTCGACGCAGCGGCGCCGGAACAGGGCGGCGTCCTCGTCGGTTTCGGTGAACGGGCGGAGGCGGAAGTTGCGGCCCGTGCTCGCAGGCCGGTCGGTCGCGGTCCACTCCAGTGTGGCGTCGAGGTCCTTCAGTTCCGACTGGATGCGGCGCCGCTCGACCTTGGTGAGGCGGCGGAACGTCAGGTTGAGGACGGCTTCCGCGTACGCCTCGGTCGTCTCGAGGAGCCCGGCGACAGTGGTGAGGGCCTCGGCGTGGTCCTCACTGTCGACGATGGCGTCGAGAACCTCGTGCCGCTGCTCGAGTGCGCGCAGCAGGACCGCGGTGAGCTCTCGACGGTCGTGTATCCGATCTTGAACCTGTGTACTCATCTGCAATTCCTCGCCCTCGGCCGTCGTACAAGTCCGTACGCGTCAATACTGCAAGATGTCCTCCGACATGGCACGCGTTACCCGACGGTACATACAACTGCTATCGGGGCGTGCAGACGACGACGGGGATCGTGCGCTCCGTCCACGCCTGGTAGTTGTCGAAGTCCGCGTACATGTCGACGAGCCGCGGCCAAAGTCGCGCGCGTTCGTCGGGATCTGCCACCTGGGCGGTCATCGGCCGGACCCGCGACTTCACCTGCACGGTCACCTGCGGGTTCGCGCGCAGGTTCAGGTACCACATCGGGTGCTTCGGGAGGCCGCCCTGCGACGCGACGAGGATGATGCGGTCGCCGTCCTCGAGGAACAGCAGCGGGCTGATCCGGGGTTCGCCGCTCTTGCGGCCGGTGGTGGTGAGCAGGCAGACGGGCAACCCGCGGGGGAAGGCGCTGCCGATCCGCCACTTGCTGCCCAGTCGCCCGCCCGTCCGCCGATACAGCACAACGTTGATCTTCGACATCCACTTGATGACGGAGGCCGTCCACTTCGAGTCGAGGCCCGGCGGGCGAGCGGAGCGAGGGGAATTTGGCTCAGGTCGGGCGGGCGCATTCATCGGGTGGCCCTAGATCCGCTCGATGATGGTGCCGGTGGCGAGCGCGCCGCCGGCGCACATCGTGATCAGGGCCGTCGACCCGTCGGTGCGCTCGAGTTCGTGCAGGGCCGTCGTGATGAGCCGGGACCCGGTGCTGCCCACGGGGTGTCCGAGCGCGAGCGCGCCGCCGTTGACGTTCACCCTGTCCATGTCGGGCTCGTGCACCGACGCCCACGACAGCAGGACCGACGCGAACGCCTCGTTCACCTCGAACAGGTCGAGGTCGCCGATCTTCATGCCGCTGCGTTCGAGGACGCGTGCCGTGGCCTGGACGGGTCCGTCGAGGTGGAATTCGGGTTCGGAGCCGACGAGCGCCTGGGAGACGATGCGGGCCCGCGGTTTCAGGCCGAGGGCGCGCGCCCTGGCCTCGTCCATCAGCATGACGGCCGCGGCGCCGTCGGAGATCTGCGAGGACGTGCCCGCCGTGTGGATGCCGCCCTCGAGGACGGGCTTCAGCTTGGCGAGCGACTCCGCGGTGGTGTCGCGCAGACCCTGATCGCGGGTCACGACCCGGGTCTCACCGGTGAGGTTGCCGTCCTTGTCGACGACGGGTGCGGTCACCTGCAGCACCTCCCGGTCGAAGCGTCCTTCGTCCCACGCTTGCTTGGCGCGGGCCTGTGAACGCACTCCGAGGGCTTCGACGTCGGCGCGGGTGATCCCGCGACGGCGGGCGATGCGCTCGGCGGCCTCGAACTGATTGGGCATGTCGATGTCCCAGTCGGCGGGCCTGCGCGGGCCGGCGTTCTCCCCGACGTTCGCCCCGAGCGGCACCTGGCTCATGGCCTCGATGCCGCAGGCGATTCCGACGTCGATCGCGTCCGTGGCGATCAGGCCCGCGATCAGATGGTTGGCCTGCTGCGCGGATCCGCACTGGCAGTCGATGGTGGTGGCGCCGACCTGCCAGGGCAGTCCGGCGTGCAGCCACGCGGTCCGGGTGATGTTGTTCGATTGCGCACCGGCCTGGGTGACGCAACCACCGATCACCTGCTCCACCAGTTCGGGGTCGATGCCGGAGCGGTCGAGGATGCCCCGCTGAGCGGCGCCGAGGATCTCTGCGGCGTGCAATCCGGACAGCCAGCCACCGCGCTTTCCGATGGGGGTGCGAACTGCCTCGACGATGACGGGTGTGCCCACGGCGGGCTCCTTTCCTTGTCCTCAGAAAATAGAACAGGTTCTGCTATCCGGGCAAGGTCTGAATGAGCTTTCCTTTGCTAGTCGCCCGGCTTGTGCTTCAATGCTAGTAGAACGTGTTCCACATCACTGAGTGGTGTATGGCTTAGGGCAGGAGACAGCAGTGGCGCAGCCCAATCTTCCAGAGGGTTTCGACTTCACCGACCCGGACATCTACGCAGAACGCATCCCCTACCAGGAGTTCGCCGAACTGCGGAAGACTGCGCCGATCTGGTGGAACCCGCAGCCGCCGGAGATCGGTGGCTTCCACGACGACGGCTACTGGGTCGTCAGCAAGCTCGAGGACGTCAAGGAGGTGTCGCGGCGCAGCGACGTCTTCTCCACCCACGAGAACACCGCGATCGTGCGCTTCGCCGACGACATTCCGCGCGAGAACATCGAGATGCAGCGTTTCATTCTCATCAACAAGGACGCTCCCGAGCACACGAAACTCCGCAAACTCGTCTCCCGCGGCTTCACGCCGCGCGCGATCAACAGCCTGCGCGAAGAACTCACCGAACGCGCCGAGCGGATCGTGAAGGCCGCCGCCGAATCGGGCGCCGGCGACTTCGTCACCCAGGTGGCATGTGAGCTTCCGCTGCAGGCGATCGCCGAACTGCTCGGCGTGCCGCAGGAGGATCGACAGAAGGTATTCGACTGGTCGAACCAGATGACGGGCTACGACGACCCCGAACTGGACATCGACCCGAACGCCGCGTCGATGGAGATCCTCGGCTATGCGTACCAAATGGCGGACGAGCGCAAGAAGTGCCCCGCCGAAGACATCGTCACGACGCTGATCGAGGCGGACATCGATGGAAATGAGCTCTCTCCCGAGGAATTCGGCTTCTTCGTGATCCTGCTGGCGGTTGCCGGCAACGAGACCACCCGCAATGCCATCACGCACGGCATGATGGCGTTCCTGGATCATCCCGATCAGTGGGAGCTCTACAAGAAGGAGCGTCCCAAGACGGCGGCGGACGAGATCGTCCGGTGGGCGACCCCGGTCAACTCGTTCCAGCGAACCGCACTGGAAGACACCGAGCTCGGCGGCGTGCACATCAAGAAGGGGCAGCGAGTCGTAATGCTGTACGGCTCGGCGAATTTCGACGAGGACGCGTTCGAGAATCCGGAAAAGTTCGACATCTTGCGGGAGCACAACCCGCACGTCGGCTTCGGCGGCACGGGGGCGCACTTCTGCCTCGGAGCCAACCTCGCGCGCCTCGAGATCGACTTGATCTTCAATGCGATTGCGGATCACCTGCCGGATATCAGTAAGCTGGGAGATCCGCGGCGGTTGCGCTCGGGCTGGCTCAACGGTATCAAGGAGTTTCAGGTCGATTACAAGACTGCGTCAGGCGGTTGCCCGGTCAGACACCGACCCCACTGATTCAGCGGCGTCGGAGGGTACCCTCATCCTCTCCGACGCCGCTGTTCCCTTTCGCCGGCGTGTGTCCAGGAAGTGCAAGCCGCCATGACCGTGCAGTCCACCGTCCGCGACGCGGGTGCGGTTTTCTCGGCCCCGGGTGATCCGAGCGTCACCGCCGCCCTCGGCGCGTTCCTTCGCGGTCTGGACACCGCGCCCCGCCTGCTCGGATTCGGGGAGCCCATGCACGGGGAGGAGGGCTTTCTGCTGCTCCGCAATCAGATGTTCCGGTACCTCGTCGAACGCGAGGGGTACCGATCCATTGCGATCGAAAGTAGTTGCCTGAAGGGGATACTCGTCGACTTCTTCGTGCGGGGCGCGAGCGGTCTGCCGCTCGACGAGGTCATGGCGCAGGGTTTCAGCCACGGCTTCGGCGAGTCCTCGGCCAACCACGACCTGGTCCGATGGATGGCCGAGTGCAACAGTCGACGCGACCCCGACGAGCAGGTGCGGTTCTCCGGTTTCGACGGCCCCATCGAGATGACGTCGGCCGACAGTCCCCGGCAGGCCCTGATCTTCCTCGACACCTACCTGCGGACCCACCTCGGCGAGCGGGATCTGCCCTGCACTCCGGACCGGATCTCCGCGCTGATCGGCGACGACGACCGCTGGAGCGACCCGGCCGTCGCCATGGACCCGACCCGATCCGTCGGTGCCACCGCCGAGGCCGGACAGTTGCGTCTGATCGCCGACGACCTGATGACGCTGCTGGCGTCGGAGGCGCCTCGCCTCGTCGCGGCGGGGACGCGCGACGCATGGTGGGAGGCCGAATTGCACGGCCGCGTCGCCACCCGCCTGCTCAGCTATCACGCCGGGATGGCGGAGAACTCCCCGCGCCGCATCACGAGGCTCCTGGGGATCCGCGACACCCTCATGGCGGACAACCTGTCCGCGCTGGTGCGGAGGGAGGCCGATCGCGGCCCCACGTTCGTCTTCGCCCACAACGGCCATCTGCCCGCGTGCCTCGCCGAACTCGACGCCGTCCTGTTCGTCCGGCACCTCGACGAGGCCGCGGGGTGACCCGCACCCTCAGACCTTGCGCAGTGTCTTCATCGCCCGCTCGACCTCCCAGAAGGCCCGCAGCGACGTGATCTTGCCTTCGTCGTTCACGCGGTAGACGAACACGCCCTCGGCGTCGATCTGCGATCCCGCCACCGTGGACCGGATGGTCCCGATGTTCACGTTCTCGTTGCCGCACACCAGCGAATCGGTGATGAGGAACTCCAACGATTCGGTGGTCGCGATCGTCATGTCGTAGAACCGGGAGATCGCGTCGAGGCCGTGATGACCCTTCCCTTCGGGGTCGAAACCCGAAGGGCCGACGGGATCTTCGACGCACGCGTCCTCGGCGAACAGGGCCAGCCACTCGTCCTTGCGTCTGCCGCTGGCAGCCGCGCGGGACGCCGCTCCGGCGAGGCGGGCAGGATGGTCGGTTGTCGTCATGTCCACACTCCTATCCGATGTACTGGTCGGCGAATTTGCGCAGCGACTCCTGCTTGGCGTCCAGGGGTCCGTCGAAGCCGATGCCGTCGAACACCCACGGGACGACGATCGTGTCGGTCACTCCGGCGTCGGCCAGTTCGGCGTACCCGTCCTTGCCGAAACGGTCGATGCAGACGGTCTGGATCTCGTACGGCAGATCGGCGCGGCCGTACTCTTCCCGCAGTTCCCGCAGTCGCGCGATGACCTGGACGAGATCGTCGAACTTGATCATCGCCGACGTCCAGCCGTCGCCGACCCGGGCCGCGCGGCGCAGGGCCACGTCGGTGTGCCCGCCGACGTAGAACGGCACCGGCTTCGTCGGGGCCGGGCTCATCTGCAGGCGGTCGAAGTCGTAGAACTGGCCGTGATACTCCACCATCCCGCCGCCGAGGATCAGCTTGATGACGTCGATCATCTCGTCGACGCGCGCGCCGCGCTTCGCGTACGGCACCCCGCACCATTCGAATTCCTCCGGTGCCCAGCCGATCCCGACTCCGAAACCGAACCGGTTGCCGATCAGGTTCGCCACCGATCCCACCTGGCGGGCCAGGAGCACCGGATTGCGGGACCCCAGCTTGAGGACCTGGGTGTAGAACTCGATCTTCGACGTCACCGCGCCCATGGCGGCCGCCGCGATCAGCGGATCCACCCACGGCGTCTCCTCGGTCCACATCCGGGAGCCGTCCGGTGTGTACGGGTAGTCCGCGCTCTGCTTCTCCATGAAGAACAGCGAGTCGGGGAGTGCGATGGACGAGAACCCGCACTCCTCGGCTGTTTTCGCGAGAGCCGGCAACTGATCGAGGGGATTCATGGCGATGCCGACGGTGAATTTCACTGGTGACGTCCCTACTACTAGTTGTTCGGCCGGTCGGAACCGACCACCCACATCGAGAAGTACTGCGAACCGCCGCCGTAGGCGTGGCCGAGTGCCTTGCGTGCGTCCTTCACCTGGTGGTCGCCGGCGCGGTGCATCACCTGCATCGCCGCCTCGGCGAACCGGATCATCCCGGAGGCGCCGATGGGGTTGGACGACAGGACGCCGCCGGACGCGTTGAGCGGGAGCCGGCCGCCGATGGCCGTCTCGCCGGCCTCGGTGAGCTTCCAGCCCTCACCCTCGGCGACGAAGCCCAGATTCTCGAGCCACATCGGTTCGAACCAGGAGAAGGGGACGTAGATTTCGGCCACGTCGATCTCGTCGAGCGGATCCTTGATGCCCGCGGCCTTCCACAGCGCGGCCGACGCGTCCCGGCCGGCCTGGGGATTCACCTGGTCGCGTCCGGCGAACGTGGTGGGCTCGGTGCGCATCGCGGTCGCGTGAATCCACGCCACCTCACGACCGTCCGCGACGACCTGCTCGGCGGCCTCCTCGTTTCCGATCACCAGCGCGCAGGCGCCGTCCGAGGACGGACAGGTCTCGTCGTAGCGGATGGGATCCCACAGCATCCGCGAGGACTGCACCGATTCGAGGGTGATGTCGGGTTGCTTGAGGTGGGCGTACGGGTTGAGGCTGCCGTTCAGCCGGTCCTTCACCGCCACCATCGCGCCGATGTGATCGGGTGCGCCGGACCGCCGGATGTACGAGCGGACGTGCGGGGCGAAGTACCCGCCCGCGCCTGCGCCGACCGGCATGTGGAACGGAATCGGGGTGGACAGCGCCCACATGGCGTTCGACTCGGACTGCTTCTCCCACGCCACCGTCAGCACCCGTTTGTGCACCCCCGACGTCACGAGGCTCGCCGCCACGCACGCGGTCGAACCGCCGACCGAGCCCGCCGTGTGCACACGCAGGAGCGGTTTTCCGTTGGCGCCCAGCGCGTCCGACATCGCGAGCTCCGGCATCATCGACCCCTCGAACAGGTCCGGTGCCTTGCCGACCACGACGGCGTCGATATCGTCCCAGCCCACCCGCGCGTCGTCCATCGCGCGGTCGATCGCCTCGCGCACCAACCCGGCCATGGACACGTCGTGCCGTTTCGCCACGTAATGGGTCTGACCGGTGCCCAGTACGGCGGCCAATTGCTTCGCCATCAGTTGCGTCCCTCCAAGACTGCGACCAGATTCTGTTGCAGCACAGCACCACTCGTGGCATGCGCCAGCGTGCGCCCGGCGTTGCCGTCCATGATGGCCTTGGCTGCGTAACCTATGCGTTCCAGACCCGCGGAGAACATCGGGTTCCCGCTCAGCGGGCCACCCGACGGGTTGATCGTCGTCGCATCGGACAGTCCGATGGCCTCGCGGAGGATCAGTTCCTGATGGGTGAACGGACCGTGCAGTTCGGCCACGTCGAGACCGCCGACGTCCCCGCCGGTGGCGGCGCGGGCGGCGGCCGTCGTCGACGGCGAGACCGTCAGGTCGCGGGCGCCGAACCCGGGCGAGTCGATCCGATGGTCGACCCCGGTGATCCAGGCCGGCCGCTCGCACAGTTCACGCGCGCGGTCGCCGGCCGCGAGCACGACTGCGGCGGCGCCGTCCGTGATCGGTGCGCAGTCGTGGGCGCGCAACGGATCCGCGACGAACGGGCTCGCGAGCAGTTCGTTGATGTCGACGTGCCCCGACAACTGGGTGTTCGGGTTGCTCTCGGCCGCGGCCCGGCTGCGCGCGGCCACCGCCGCCATCTCCTCGGACGTCCACTTCCCGGCGTCGAGTCCGAGACGCGCCTGCAGTCCGGCGAGCGACACCGAGTCGAGGGCCAGCGGCGCGACCAGGTAGGGGTCGAGTTGCATCGAAAGGATCTTGCGGAGATTGCCCGCCGACGACTTGCCGAAGCCGTAGACCAGGGCGGTGTCGACCTCGCCGGTCATGATCTTGATCCAGGCCTCGTAGAACGCCCAGGCCGCGTCCATCTCGACATGCGACTCGTTGATCGGGGGAACCGCACCGATCGAGTCGACGGCCGAGATGAACGAGAACGAACGACCGGCCAGGTAGTCCGAGGAGCCCGAGCACCAGAAGCCGATGTCGGACTTCGTGATTCCCAGCTCCTCGTAGAGCTGCTGGAAGCAGGGAACCAGCATCTCGACGCCGTTGGTGGTGCCGGAGGTCTCACGCACGTGCGGAGCGTGCGCGAACCCGACGACTGCGATATCTGTCATTGTGCCGCGCCCTTACAGGTGGTGTTTGTAGGTGTCGTACTCGGCGTCGGGCTCGCCCGTCGGCCGGAAGTACTCGATGTTCTCGAGCGTGTAGTCCCACTCCTCGCGTGGCTTCCACTTGGCCTCCACACGCATGCCCATCCGCACGTCGGCGGCGTCGCAGTCGAGGATCAGGTGAAGGAACGCGATGTCCGCGCCGTCGAGTAGCACGTAGGCGGCGACGTACGGCGGCGTGATCCGCTGCCCGAGGAAGGGAACGTTCACGATGCAGAACGTCGTGACGATGCCCCGGTCCGGCAGTTCCACCTGCTCCTTCGTCGGCACGCCGTCGGTGGGGTTGGCGCTGCGCGGCGGGATGTACACCTTGCCGCCCGGCCCGGAGCGCCCACCGATCAGCTTGCCCTCCTTCAATCCTCGGAGGTAGAAGCTCTCCTCGGCGGACGCGGAGTGCAGGTAGTCGAGATCGATCGGCATCGTGACCATCGTGACCGGTTCCGACTCCGAGTCCGGTCCGGATTCGCCGGTCGACTCCCCAGGTTCGAAGCACACGATGTCCTGGATCCGCCCGACGCGATCCTGCGCCCACCGCGCCCGCACCCGCATGCCCGTGCTCATCCCGGCGGGGGAGCCGACGTCCACGGCATGCACCAGCGACGTGTCGGCGCCGTCCAGCTTGATCAGCGCCCACGCGAACGGGGTGGTGAGTGGCTGTCCGGCAATCGGTTCCGGCATCCACGTCCAGCTCACCACGGTCCCGGCGTCGGAGACCCCGACGAAGTCGGTGAGGGGTTCGGCGGTGTTCGGGTCGAATTCGGGCGGCGGGACGTAGACGCGTCCGTCCGAGCCGCGGGCGCCGATGACCTTACGGTCGCGCAGCGCGGTCACGAAGGCTCCGACGGTCGGGCCCAACGATCGGGTGTAGTCGAATTGAAGTTTCAGCGGGGCGCTCAACGGTTCGTTCGAGAATTTTTCGGCCACCGCGCTCTTTCCCATGCTCACAACTTCGAGTAGAACAGGTTCTAGTGTTTGTGGCAAGGGTCACTTCTGACGACGGTCGATGCGGAGGCACACGATGAAGCTCGGGTTGCAACTGGGATACTGGGGCGCGCAGCCGCCGGCGAACGCCCCGGAGTTGATCGCCGCCGCCGAAGCCGAAGGATTCGACGCCGTCTTCGCCGCCGAATCGTGGGGATCCGACGCCTTCACCCCCCTCGCCTGGTGGGGGTCGAGCACCGAACGTGTCCGGCTCGGCACGTCCGTCGTCCAGATCTCGGCACGCACACCCACCAGCACCGCCATGCACGCCCTCACCCTCGACCACCTCAGCGGCGGCCGCGCGATCCTCGGACTCGGCGTCTCCGGACCGCAGGTCGTCGAAGGCTGGTACGGGCAGCCGTTCACCAAACCGCTCGCCCGCACCCGCGAATACGTCTCCATCGTGCGCAAAGTGCTGTCGCGGCAGGAACCCGTCACCAGCGACGGCCCGCACTTCCCCCTGCCCTACACCGGTCCCGGCAGCACCGGCCTGGGGAAACCACTCAAGCCCATCACCCACCCGCTCCGCCCCGACATCCCGATCTGGCTCGGCGCCGAAGGCCCCAAGAACGTCGCGCTCACCGCCGAGATCTCCGACGGCTGGCTCGCCATCTACTACTCACCCCGCCTCGCCCCCATGTACAACGAATGGCTCGACGAAGGCTTCGCCCGCCCCGGCGCCCGGCGCAGCCGCGAAGACTTCGAAGTCGCGGCCACCTGCCAAGTCATCGTCACCGACGACCGCGACGCCGCCATCGCCGGCCTCAAACCGATCACCGCCCTGTACGTCGGCGGCATGGGCGCCCCCGAACTCAACTTCCACGCCCAGGTGTACACCCGCATGGGCTACGGCGAGCAGGTCGAAGAAATCGGGCGCCTCTTCCGCGCAGGCCGCAAGGACGAAGCCGCCGCCGTCGTCCCCGACGAAATGGTCACCGAAACCATGATCATCGGCAACGTCGACGAAGTCCGCGCCGACGTCAAACGCTGGGCCGACGCCGGCGTCACCATGCTCCTCGTCTCCTGCCGCAACGCCGACCACGTCCGCGAACTGTCCGCCGCGGTCCTCGGCTGACTCCGTCCCTCTGCCCCCGCCCCCTGACCTCCCGCGCGCGCCGGGCGAATGTACCTTTCGGCGCACCTGAGGCGCTGAAAGGTACATTCACCTGCGCGCGTCGAGCATCCGGACCGCCGGCCGGGGGCGGGACGACGCCAGTTCGTAGTGCGACCGGAGGTCGGTGATCACGCGGTCGGGGTCGTCGCGGACGGCGCTCGGCAGCGTCGGAAGGACGATGATGCCGTGGTTCTGCATCCGGGTGCGGCGCTCGACGGTCGATTTGTACGCCTTGGGTGCCAGATGCCAGTCGAGAGAGTCGATGTCCCACGCGAACGCGACCTCGTCGATCCACCCGTCCGGCATGGCGATGAACTGCCCGGCGGCGTCGACGATCCTGCGGTTGAAGACCATTGGAGGTAATCCGCTACGCAGCCACAGTCTGCGGGCCTCGGCCTCGGACACCGAGTGGACGTCGGCGCTCACCTCGCGCAGTACGACGCGGGGGAGTGCTGCGCCGCGGCCGCTGCCCGAGTCCAACTCCGCGATCAGCTCGGCGACGCTCACCTCGCCCCGCTGGACCACCTCGGCGATGAGGGATCGAGCGCTGTCGAGGGTGCGGCACCGTCGCGCCGCGTCGAGCAACGCGCGCGGAAGCGGTGCGCAGGGAAGTCCGTTGCGCGTCACCGGTACCGGCAACCTCGTCGTACGTTCGACGAGAACGAATCCCGTGGACTGCACGCGCCGGTGCGTGGCGATCAGGACGTGGGCCTCACCGGAGTACGACGTTCCGTAGCCGTACTCGTGCAGCGCGGCACGACCGGTGAGGAGTGCGTTCTCACCGCTGAGCACGATCGCCGCCACTGCACGCTGACGCGCAGTGGGGTGGCCATTGCCGAGCATCACGACGCCCGGGAGGAGGCGTTGCCACGGTCCGCCCGGACGGCATCGAGCGTCGATCGCCGAATTCGACACACCCCATCGCCTCAACTCGGCGGTGCGGATGATTCCGGACCGGCTCACTCCGTACAGGTCTTCGAGGCGATGCCCCCACTCTCCGCGTCGCATGGAGTCGATCATGGCCCACCCGCCGTCGGCGGCAGTCCCGGTCACCAGGCGTTTTGGTGTGGCCTGTGGATAACTAGAGGCTGTGGATAACCCTCACACGCTGGGCGAATGTACCTCTCGGCGCCTCAGATGCGCTGAAAGGTACATTCGCCCGGCGGGAAGGGGTCGAGGTCAGCGGCCCTCGAACTTCGGCGCCCGCTTTTCGGAGAAGGCGCGGGGGCCTTCCTTCGCGTCGGCGCTCTTGAAGACCTCGGTGCCGAGGGCGGCGTCGATCTGGAAGGCCTCTTCCTCGTGCATGCCTTCGGTGTCGCGGATGGTCTTCAGGATGGCCTGGACGGCGAGGGGGCCGTTGGCGGAGATGAGGTCGGCGAGTTCGAGGGCCTTGTCGAGGGCTTGGCCGTCGGGGACGACGTGCCCGATGAGCCCGATCTCCTTGGCCTCGGGGGCCTTGATGTGACGTCCGGTGAGCAGGATGTCGGCGGCGACGGTGTACGGGATCTGCCGGACGAGGCGGACGGCGGAGCCGCCGAGGGGGAACAGTCCCCATTTCGCTTCGGAGACACCGAATTTGGCGCTCGCTCCGGCGACTCGGATGTCGGTGCCCTGCAGGATCTCGGTGCCGCCGGCGATGGCGGGACCCTCGACCGCGGCGATGAGGGGTTTGGTGAGGCGCCGACCCTTGAGCAGCGCCTCGATCTTCGACAGGTCCCAGCCGCCCCCCGAAAAGGAGTCGCCGGGGTGCTGCGACGTCATGGCCTTGAGGTCGGCGCCTGCGCAGAAGGCGCCGCCGGCGCCGGTGAGGATGGCGACCCGAATGTCCGGGTCGGAGTCGACCTGGTCCCACGCGTCCCGCATGATTGCCATCATTTTGCCGGACAGCGCGTTCTTCGCCTCGGGGCGGTTCATCGTGACGATCAGGACGTGCCCGCGTTTCTCGACGAGGCAGTGCGGCGACTGTGCCGAAATGTCGGATTTCTCGGTCGTTGTAGAGGACACTGAAGTCTCCCGAAGGGTGTGTGAGCTGGCTCTCAAATTGGGTCTTGCCAGAAACGGTAACACGTTCTACTTTGTTGACGTGGCCCTTAATATCGCAGACCTCGTAGAGCACGCAATCGACCTCGTTCCGGACCGTGTCGCGTTGGTGTCCGACGACCGGGAAGTGACGTACGCGCAGATGGAGGAGAGGGCCAATCGCCTCGGCCACTACCTGCGTGAACAGGGTGTCCGGCCCGGTGACAAGGTGGGCATCTACTGCCGGAACCGCATCGAGGCCATCGAGGCCATGGTGGCGGTATTCAAGATCCGTGCGGTGATGGTGAACGTCAACTACCGGTACATCGAGAACGAGTTGCAATACATCTTCGACAATTCGGACATGGTCGCGCTCGTGCACGAACGCCGGTACTCCGACAAGGTGTCGAACGTGCTCCCCGAGACGCCGCTCCTGAAGACCACCGTCGTGGTCGAGGACGGCACCGATCTCGACTACGAGGGTGTCGAATACGAGGCCGCGCTGGCGCAGGGTTCCCCGGACCGCGACTTCGGCGAGCGCAGCAACGACGACCTGTACATGCTCTACACCGGTGGCACCACCGGAAAGCCGAAGGGCGTCATGTGGCGTCACGAGGACGTCTGGCGGGTGCTCGGCGGCGGCATCAACTTCATGACCGGTGAATACGTCGAGGACGAGTGGGATCTCGCGAAGCTGGGCGCCGAAAGCCCCGGCATGACGCGTTTTCCGATCCCGCCAATGATCCACGGCGGCAGCCAGTGGGCGGTGTTCCAGAGTCTGTTCGGCGGCGGAAAGTGCGTCATGCACCCCGAATTCGACGGCCACGACGTGTGGCGGATCGTCGATGAGCACAAGGTCAACCTGATCTTCATCACCGGAGACGCGATGGCGCGCCCGATGCTCGACGCGCTGGTGGAGGGCAACGAGGCGAGCGGCGAACCGTACGACCTGTCTTCGCTGTTCCTGATGGCGAGTTCGGCGGCGCTGTTCTCGCCCAGCATCAAGGAGAAGTACCTCGAACTGCTGCCCAACCGGATGATCACCGACTCCATCGGCTCGTCCGAGACCGGGTTCGGCGGCCTCAGCGTGGTCGCGAAGGGCGACTCGCACGGTGGCGGCCCGACGGTGAAGATCGACGCGTCCACCTCCGTGCTCGGCGAGGACGGCAACCCGGTGGAGCCCGGCTCCGGCGTCGTCGGCATCCTGGCGCGCAAGGGGCACATCCCGATCGGCTACTACAAGGACGAAGAGAAGACCAAGGCCACGTTCAAGGAGATCAACGGCATCCGCTACTCCATCCCGGGCGACTTCGCGCAGGTGGAGGCGGACGGCACGGTGACGATGCTGGGCCGCGGTTCGGTGTCCATCAACAGTGGCGGCGAGAAAATCTTCCCGGAGGAGGTCGAGGGCGCACTCAAATCGCATCCCGACGTCTTCGACGCCCTGGTGGTCGGCATCCCCGACGAACGCTTCGGCCAGCGGGTGGCCGCCGTCATCCAGACCCGCGGTGCGACGCGCCCAAGTCTGCACGAGATCGCCGACGCGGCACGCAAGGAGATCGCGGGATACAAGGTTCCGCGCAGTCTCTGGTTCGTCGAGGAGATCAAGCGCTCGCCGGCGGGCAAACCCGACTACCGCTGGGCGAAGGAACAGACCGAGACCCGGCCGGCCGACGACCACAACGGCAACGGTTCGCCCGAAAGTAAAGGCGCGTAAATGCATACGAGTTTGAGCGAGAAGTTCGGCATCGAGTACCCGGTCTTCGGGTTCACTCCGTCCGAACACGTGGCGGCGGCGATCTCCCGGGCCGGCGGTCTGGGAGTGCTCGGCTGCGTCCGGTTCAACGATCCCGAGGAACTCGAGTCCGTCCTGGCGTGGATGGACGAGAACACCGACGGCAAGCCGTACGGTGTCGACATCGTGATGCCCGCGAAGGTGCCCACCGAGGGCACGTCGGTGGACCTGGAGTCGCTTATCCCGGCGGAACACCGCGCGTTCGTCGACCGGACGCTGTCCGAACTGGGGGTGCCGCCGCTGGATTCGGGTGCCGAACACGCGACCGGCGTGCTCGGCTGGCTGCACTCGGTGGCGCGGTCGCACGTGGACGTTGCTCTGAATCATCGAATTGCGTTGATCGCCAACGCCCTCGGTTCACCCCCGAAGGACGTCATCGACCAGGCCCACGAGAAGGGTGTTCCGGTGGCCGCGCTGGCCGGCGCCGTGGAGCACGCTCGCAGGCACGTCGCGAACGGTGTCGACATCGTCATCGCGCAGGGGTACGAGGCGGGTGGGCACACCGGTGAGATCGCGTCGATGGTGCTGGTTCCCGAGATCGTCGATGCCATCGGTGATTCCGCCGCCGTCCTCGCGGCCGGTGGTATCGGCAGCGGACGGCAGGTGGCCGCGGCGCTGTCGCTGGGGGCGTCGGGGGTGTGGATGGGGTCGTACTGGCTCACCACGTCCGAGTACAAACTCGGCAGCGCGTCGGCGGAGGGCCCGTCCGCGATCCAGCGCGCTCTCCTCGGGGCGACGTCGGCGGACACGGTGCGGTCCCGGATCTACTCGGGCAAACCCGCGCGCCTGCTCAAGACCAAGTGGACCGACGCCTGGTCGAAGCCGGACGCGCCCGCGCCGCTGCCGATGCCGCTGCAGAACCTGCTGGTCAGCGAGGCTCATCAGCGGATCGCCGCATCCGAGAACCCGGATGTCGTGGCGATGCCGGTCGGGCAGATCGTCGGGCGGATGAACGAGATCCGGCCGGTGGCCGAGGTGATGGACGAACTGGTCAAGGGCTTCGACTCGGCGGTCTCCCGCCTCGACAGCTTCCGGTAGGTGAGTGGCACGGTGTGCGTCAGCACACCGTGCCACTCACCTGGGAGTAGCGGTCTCCGGTGAGGACCCACACCGGATCGGCGCACTGCGTGGCCTCGGCACTCAGCACGCGGGTGAGCACCTTGAACGTGGCCGTCCGCGGGAACTCCGCGCACACCCGGATCAGAGTCGGGCGCTGCTTCGGACCCAGATCGGATTGTGCGTCGAGGAAGTCCGCGAACGCCACGGGATCGAAATCCCGGGTCGGCACGACGGCCGTCATCACCCGGTCCCCGACGTCGACGTCGGGCACCCCGTACACCGTCACCTGGGTGAAGCCGTCGTATCGCAGGAGGATGCGTTCGATGGGCGCCGCACCGAGGTTCTCACCGTCGACGCGCAGCCACCCGGAACTGCGGCCCGCGAAGTAGACGAATCCGTCGGCGTCCCGGTAGGCGAGGTCGCCGCTCCAGTACTGTCCGTCGCGGATCCGCTCGGCGTCGGCCTCGGGGTTCTTGTAGTAGCCCGCGAACGCCCCCGGCCCCGCGACATTGACGAGTTCACCCGTCGCGGCCTCGGCGTTGACGACCCGGCCGGCCGTATCGAATTCGGCAGGCGGGCAAGGACAACCGGTGTCGGGATCGAGAACCGCGACACCGTCGGGGAGCCTGCCCAGAGAACCCGCCGGCGTCCCGGGTGCCGAGGAGATGGCGATGCCGCCCTCGGTGGAGCCGAACCCGTCGATCACCGCGGTGCCGAACCGACGCGCGAACGCCGTGACCGCGGGCGCGGACCCCTCGTTGCCGTACATCACCCGCAGGGTGTTGTCGGCGTCGTCGGGCATTTCGGGGGTTGCCAGCACATACGACAGCGGCTTGCCGACGTAATTGGCGTACGTGACGCCGAACCTCCGCACGTCGGACAGGAAGTTCGACGCGGAGAACTTGCGCCGCAACGCAATCGAGCTGTGTCCCGCGAGCGCCACGGACCACGCCGCCATCATGGCATTCGAATGGAACATGGGCATCGACATGTACACGACGTCGTCCGGGGACAGCGCGAACCGCTCGGCGAGCATGACGCCGGGTCCGGTGATCTTCGCGTGCGTGCACCGCACCGCCTTCGGGTCGCCGCTCGTGCCCGATGTGAAGATGAGCATGAACAGGTCTTCGGGCGCGGCGGCCCTCGGCGTGCAGTCGGGGCGCTCCCCGGCGAGCAGATCGGACCATGCCGGTGAATCCACGTCGACGACGGGAACACCGGCGTCGACACCGTCCAGCAGGGCGGACCGGCCGGATTCGGTGAAGACCACCTGGCAGTCGGCCAACGCGATGTCGCGGACCAGCGCCTCGCCGCGCCGAGTGGTGTTGAGCCCCACGAGCACGGCGCCGGACAGCGCCGCCGCCCCGGCGAGGAGGGAGAACTCGGGGACGTTGTCCATCAGAACCCCGAAGTGCCGGGGCCGTTGCGCGTCGAGGAGGTCGTCGAGAATCGCGGCGCGCCGCAGGCTCGCCCGCACATGTTCGGACCACGACACGAACCGGTCCTCGAAGTACAGGCCCTGCGCGCCGGAATCCGCAACACCGAGCAGCAGGTCCGACACTGTGCGGGCGAGCGTGACGGTCATGCCGGGACGGTGGCCAGTTCGGCGCCGAGGACCCGCAACTGCTGTGTGGCCGAACCGAGCCGGAACTCGAGCGCCTTGGCGGCGAGGAAGTAGCGGTGCACGGGGTGGTCTTCGTCGAGTCCGACGCCGCCGTGGACGTGGACGAGGGTGTGCGACACCCGGTGTCCGGCGTCGGACGCCCAGAAGTTGGCGGTCTGGACGTCGCCTTCGCTGGGCAGTCCCTCGCTGAGCCGCCACGCCGCCTGCCACAGTGTGAGCCGGACGCCCTTCACGTCGATGTAGCCGTCGGCGAGTCGCTGGGCCACGGCCTGGAAGCTGCCGATGGGCCTGCCGAACTGCACCCGCTCCCGGGCGTAGGCCGCGGTGAGTTTCAGGGATTCGTCGAGGACGCCGTACTGGTACGCGCACGCGCCGAGCGTGCCGCGCTCGACGATCCAGTCGACGATCTCGCGGCCCTGCTCGACGCTGCCGAGAATGCGGTCCCCGGTCAGCGACACTCCGCGGAGGGTCACCTCACCGACGCTGGCCAGGTCGACGGTCTGCTGGCGGGTGACGGTCACCCCGGCGTCGTCCGGGCGGACGAGGAAGACCGCGACCCCGTCCGGGGTGGTTGCCGGGACCAGGAAGAGATCGGCGGACGGTGCCGCGTCGACCACGATCTTGGTGCCGTCGAGGGTCCAGCCGTCCGCGCCGGGTTCGGCACGGGTCGTGGGCGTAGCCGGGTGGTCGCCCAGTTCCTCGTCGAGCGCCACCGTGAGGATCTTCTCGCCTCTCGCTGCCGGAGTGCCCCAGTCGGAGCGCTGCTGTTCGTTTCCATACTGCGCGAGCGCCCCGGCCGCCATCACGATCGACGACAGGTACGGGACCGCCGCCACGGCACGGCCCAGTTCGACGAGGATGCTGCACTGCTCGAGGACGCCGAAACCGTCGCCGCCCACCGATTCCGGCAGCGCGGCACTGAGGACCCCCGACGACGCGAGCGCGGACCACAGCCGGCGATCGAGACGGTCCTCCGCCGCGTCGAGTTCGCGCAGCCGGTCGTTGGTGACGAGATCCGAGACGATTCCTCGGGTGAGCCCGGCAAGATCCTGCTGGGCCTCGGTGGGAGTGAAGTCCATGGTGGTAGTCCTAACGCTTCGCGGGGGGCAGGCCGAGGGCGGTCATGGCGATGATGTCGCGCTGCACCTCGTTGGTTCCGCCGCCGAACGTGAGGATCAGCGACGACCGGTGCATCCGCTCGAGCCGCCCGCGCAGGAGGACGCCGGGGGAGTTCTGCCGCAGCGTCGCCGACGGTCCGAGGATCTCCATCAGCAACCGGTACGCCTCGGTGGCGAACTCCGTGCCGTACACCTTGTTCGCCGACGCCGCCTCCGGGCCGGGAGCGTGCGCTGAATCATCCCCCGTCGCTTCGCTCGCCCCGGTGGAGGAGGCGATCTCCCAGTTCATCAACTTGAGATACTCGGCCTTCGCGTGGACGCGGGCGAGATTGATCTGCACCCATTCCTGGTCGATGACGCGGCGGCCGTCCGGCAGCTTGGTGTTCTGCGCCCATTCGCGCACCTCTCGCTGGGCGGTGAGGACCGGCCCGGCGGACGTCAGGGCGACGCGTTCGTGGTTGAGCTGGTTGGTGATCAGCGCCCAGCCGCCGTGCTCGGGGCCGACGAGCGCGGACGAGGGCACCCGGACGTCCTGGTAGTAGGTGGCGCTGGTGTCCGGTCCCGCCATCGTGTGGACGGGGGTGTACGAGAAGCCTTCGGCAGTGGTCGGGACGATCAGCATGCTGATGCCCTTGTGCTTCTTCGCGTCGGGGTCGGTGCGGCACGCCAGCCACACGTAGTCGGCGTACGCGATCAGACTCGTCCACATCTTCTGGCCGTTGATGACGTAGTCGTCGCCGTCCTTGACGGCGGTGGTGCGGAGGCTGGCGAGGTCGGTGCCCGCTTCGGGCTCGGAGTAGCCGATGGAGAAGTGCAGTTCGCCGGCCGAGATCCTGGGAAGGAAGAACGATTTCTGCTCGGGGGTGCCGAAATGCATGATCGTCGGCGCCACCGAGTTGATGGTGAGGAAGGGGACGGGGGCGCCCGCGATGGCCGCCTCGTCGGTGAAGATCAGCTGTTCCATGGCGGATCGTTCCTGGCCGCCGTACTCCTTGGGCCACCCGAGTGTCAGCCAGCCGTCCCTGCCCATCTGGGCGACGACGTCGCGGTAGACGTTGCCCTCGCCGTATTCGCCGGTGGTCGCGGCCAGTGCCTCTCGACGTTCCGGCGTCATCAGCTTCGCAAAGTACGCGCGCAGCTCTTCCCGCAGCTGTTGCTGCTGCGGTGTGTACGTGATGTGCATCGAAATACCTCTCCGGTCCGAGAGCGAAATCAGCTGAAATCTGGCACAGGTTCCAGTCTCTGCGGTGCATCGGCGGAGTCGGCTCGGGCCGGCCCCGGAGCGTGCCCGTCAGGCGTGCCCGCAGTCGTGGAACGAATCATTGCACACGACTGGAACAGGTTCTAGTGTTATCGCAGGAACGGCGTGCGCCACAGCCCGGCCGCACCCGGATCCGCGAGTGACGAAACGAGAAGAAGTGAGGGTTGCCATGGAGGTCAGAGTCGATTTCGACCGTTGCGAGGCCAATGGTGTGTGCGTGGGGATCGCACCCGACATCTTCGAGCTCGACGACGACGATCAGCTGCACATCACGAGTGCCGTTCCTCCCGCTGACCGGGAGGAAGACGTGCGTACGGCGATCGCCCAGTGTCCGAGGGCCGCGCTCACGGAGCATCCCTGAGGATTGTTGCCCGCAATGAGAACACGTTCTACAGTGACGTCGACCTACCGCCGCGCCGTGGTTCACGACCTGCGGCGAGCGCACAGAACCAGGAGAGCGTGTTCATGAATGCTGCGGCTGACCGCGAAGTGACCTTGGACGGCAAGGTCGCCGTCGTGACCGGTGCCGGATCCGGCCTCGGGAAGTTCGAGGCGATCGCACTGGCCCACGCGGGTGCGTCCGTCGTCGTCAACGACCTGGCCGCGAACGAGGCCGTCGAGGCAACCCTCGAAGAGATCCGGGGCCTGGGCGCCAAGGTCGAGTTCGTGGCAGGGGACATCGGGGAACGGGCCACCGCCGACGCGATCATGGAGGCGGCGCAGAGCCGGCTCGGCAGCCTCGACATCCTGGTGAACAATGCGGGCATCACGCGGGATCGCATGCTGTTCAACATGTCCGACGAGGACTGGGACGTGGTGCTGAAAGTTCATCTGCGCGGCCACTTCCTGTTGTGCCGCTCCGCCGCGTCGTACTGGCGGGGCAGGTCGAAGGAGGCGGGCGCGCCCGTGTACGGGCGCATCGTCAACACCTCGTCCGAGGCGGGACTGCTCGGCCCCGAGGGGCAGGCGAACTACGGCGCCGCCAAGGCGGGCATCACCGCGCTCACGCTGTCCGCCGCCCGGGGCCTCTCCCGGTACGGCGTCCGGGCCAACGCGATCTGCCCTCGGGCCCGCACGTCGATGACGGAGAACGTCTTCGGGGAGGCGCCCGCCGAGGGGGTCGATCCGTTGTCGCCCGAGCACGTGGCCGCGCTGGTCGCCTACCTCGCATCGCCCGCCGCCGACTCCGTGAACGGTCAGGTCTTCGTCGTCTACGGACCGATGGTGGCGCTGATGGCGGCACCGGTCGTGGAGCGGCGCTTCGACGCCGCGGACGGCCGCTGGACTCCCGATGCACTCGCCGCGGAACTCGGGACGTACTTCGAGGACCGGGATCCGGCCGCGATGTTCTCGGCCTCCGCGGCGCTACGCGAACTGGGCTGATGCGCGTCCAGCGGGGCGAAGAATCGACACGAAGCGTGTTTGCGTATCGTTTCCGCAGGTAATGCGTCGCGATGGGCGATACTGAACGTAACTGAACGTAACTGAACAGCTGCGGAGCGGGGCCGGGTGACGGTGGAGAGGTTGTGGAACGCGTGCCGGATTTGACTAGATCGTGTTCTAGTTTTCCGTCGTCGACCGGTTCGATCACCCTTGCCCGCGCGACTTCGGCGAGCCGCCGCCCAGTGGGCGAATGCGACCGCCGGATTCGGGGCTCGAAGGCAATTCCCACGCCCATCCGTACGTGATGATCTTCACTCAAAGTTCTTGTGCTATAACATCTTAGCGCCACTGCTCCCGCCTTTCGGCCGGCACGAACTGCCGGGTCCGATCGCGGGGCGGCACGCCCGGATTTTCGGTCGAATCCGACCCTCGGAGTGTGCTGAATGTGGGACGATTCTTGCTGATGAGCGACCACCTTTGACAGGTGAACACGTTCTAGTTAATATGACCTGAGTCACAGACCGATGGGGGGCTGGGCTCGAACTGACAGTCGGTGCTGGGCGAGATCATGGACGAGGAGGACGGATGGTAGACCTCCTCGAGGTGCCGTTGCGTGCGGTCGGCGGGTTCTTCACGATGTCGGGCGAAACGTTGAGGGCAGTCTTTTCGAGGCCCTTCCAGCGTCGTGAGTTCGTCGACCAGGCGTGGTTCGTCGCCCGGGTCTCGATGGTGCCCACCGTGCTGGTGGCCATCCCGTTCACGGTGCTGGTGAGCTTCACGATCAACATCCTCCTGCGCGAGATCGGCGCCGCAGACCTCAGTGGCGCGGGCGCCGCTCTCGGCACCGTCACCCAGGTCGGCCCCATCGTCACCGTGCTGATCGTCGCGGGTGCGGGTGCCACCGCCATCTGCGCAGACCTCTCCGCCCGCACCATCCGCGAAGAGATCGACGCGATGCGGGTGCTGGGCATCAATCCCATCCACCGCCTGGTCGTGCCGCGTGTGCTGGCCTCGACCATCGTGGCGCTCCTGCTCAACGGGCTGGTCTGCACCATCGGCATCCTCGGCGGTTTCGTCTTCTCGGTCTACATCCAGGACGTCAACCCGGGTGCGTTCGTCAACGGCATCACACTGCTCACCGGTTTCGGGGAGCTCGTGATCTCGGAAGTCAAAGCCGGTCTGTTCGGCATGATCGCCGGCCTCGTCGCCGCCTACCTCGGCCTGAACGTCAAGGGTGGCGCGAAGAGCGTCGGTGACGCCGTCAACCAGACCGTCGTGTTCTCGTTCATGGCCCTGTTCGTGGTCAACGTTCTCGTCACCGCCGTCGGCATCAAACTGACGGCAGGGTGATCGACTTGGTGGTGGAGTAGATGGCACTAGCGGCGGCCGGGCGCTTTCCCCGAACTCGCAGACGCTTCGCGTCGGCGTCCCGTTCGATCGACCGGCTCGGTGAGCAGGCGCTGTTCTTCGCGCGGGCCATCGGCTCGGCGCCCCGCGCCCTGATGCACTACCCGAAGGAGACGCTGCGGCTGATCGCCGAGATCAGCATGGGCACCGGTGCGCTCGCGGTGATCGGCGGAACGGTCGTCATCGTCGGCTTCCTGACGCTGTTCACCGGCGGCACCATCGCGGTGCAGGGGTACAGCTCGCTCGGCAACATCGGCGTCGAGGCACTCACCGGCTTCTTCGCGGCGTTCATCAACGTGCGCATCGCGGCGCCGGTCATCGCGGGTATCGGGCTGGCGGCCACCATCGGCGCCGGCTCCACCGCTCAACTCGGTGCGATGCGCGTGTCGGAGGAGATCGACGCGCTCGAGACGATGGCGATCCCCTCGATCCCCTACCTGGTCAGCACCCGCGTGATGGCGGGCATGATCGCGATCATCCCGCTGTACGCCCTGGCGGTGATCGCGTCCTTCATGGCGAGCCGGTTCGCGACCGTCGTGCTGTACGACCAGTCGTCCGGCGTCTACGACCACTACTTCTCGACGTTCCTGATACCCACGGACATCCTGTGGTCGTTCGCCCAGGCCATCGTCATGGCCATCGCGATCATGCTCATCCATACCTACTACGGCTTCAACGCCTCGGGCGGCCCGGTCGGTGTCGGTGTGGCCGTCGGCAACGCGGTGCGCTCCTCGCTGATCGCCGTCGTCACCGTCACCCTGCTCATCTCGCTCGCCATCTACGGCGGGTCCGGCAACTTCAACCTTTCGGGATAGGAGTGCCGGTAGATGACTGATTCGGGTGGGAAGAAGAAGCTCGCGGCACTCGTTCTCGTGGTGAGTCTTCTCGCGATCATCGGTGTGTCACTGGCCATGTTCAACGGCACGTTCGACGAGTCCACGCCCGTCACCGTGACGTCGGATCGCTCCGGGCTGGTGATGGAACCCGACGCCAAGGTCAAGCTCCTCGGTGTCCAGGTCGGCCGCGTCGGCTCCATCGAACACGTGACGGACGGCGCCGAGCTGAAACTGGACATGTACCCCGACATGATGTCGCTGATCCCGTCGAACGCGACGGTGGAGATCAAGTCCACCACCGTGTTCGGCGCCAAGTACGTCAACTTCGTGATGCCGGAGAACCCGTCGTCCACCCATCTCCAGTCGGGGGCGGTCATCGCGTCCGACAACGTCACCGTCGAGTTCAACACGGTCTTCCAGCACCTGTCCGACGTGTTGGCGAAGGTGCAGCCGGAGAAGCTCAACGCCACCCTCGGTGCCATCTCCTCGGCGCTGCACGGGCGGGGTGACGAACTCGGCGCGCTGCTCGAGCAGGGCGACAGCTACCTGGCGAAGATGAACCCGAGCCTGCCTCAGCTGCAGGAAGATCTGGCGAAGGCGGCGCAGGTCACCGACGTGTATGCCGACACCGCACCCGACCTGCTGCGGGTGCTCGACAACGCGACGGCCACCAGCGGCACCGTCGTCGACGAACAGGACAACCTGGACGCCGTGCTGCTCAACGTCACCGGGCTCGCCGACACGGCGAACACCGTCCTGACCGAGAACGAGCAGAACCTGGACTCCGCGCTGAGCCTGCTGCTGCCGACGACGGATCTGCTGGCCGAGTACTCGCCCGAGATTTCCTGCTTCATCGTCGGCCTCAACAACGTGATCCCCCTCGCCGAACAGCTCATCGGCGGCAATCAGCCGGGAATCGCGCTGAGCGCCAGCTTCATGTACGGGCAGGAGCCGTACACCTATCCGAAGGACCTGCCGAAAGTGAACGCGACAGGTGGGCCGAACTGCCACGGTCTTCCCAACCCCGATCTCAGCAAGCACGCGAACTTCGTCGTGGCCGACACCGGCACGGTGCCGTTCGTCCCGTCGACGGAAGTCCAGGTGCATCTGCCGAAGGTGTTCCAGCTGTTGTTCGCGGGCGTATACCCCCAGCAGGGTGGGCAGTGACTGTGCGAGCGACCACGGTCAAACTGCTGATCTTCGCGACGGTGATGTCGGTGATCTTCGCCGGGCTCGCCCTGGTGTTCAGCCAGTACCGTTTCAGCAGCTCCGACGGCTACCACGCCACGTTCACCGACGTGTCCGGGCTCAAGCCCGGCGACAAGGTCCGCATCGCCGGCGTTCCCGTCGGCGCCGTCGAGAAGGTGGGCATCGACGACGACAACCTCGCCGACGTCGACTTCACCGTCGACACCAAGTACTCCCTGTTCGACGGGACCAAGGCCACGGTGCGGTACGAAAACCTCGTCGGCGACCGGTACATGGAGCTCCTCGAGGGCGCCGGATCGGTCGAACCGCTCCCGGACGGCGGCTCGATCCCCGTCGAGAACACCTCTCCCGCACTCGATCTCGATCTCCTGCTGGGCGGGTTCAAGCCGCTGCTCCGGGCACTGGACCCGCAGCAGGTCAACGATCTGTCGCAGGCGCTGGTCCAGGTGTTCCAGGGGCAGGGCGGCACGCTCGTCTCGCTCCTCGGCAGCACGAGTTCGTTCACGAACACCCTCGCCGACCGGGACCAGCTGATCGGCGAGGTGATCACGAACCTCAACCAGGTGCTCGGCACCATCAACGACCGCGGCGACCAGTTCCGGTCGACGCTGGACCAGTTGCAACAGCTGGTGAGCGGGCTCTCCCAGGACCGCGACCAGATCGGTGACGCCATTCCCCGCATCGCCGGGGCGACCGGCGATCTCGCGGGCCTGCTCGAGGGTGCGCGGCCGCCGCTGCAGAGCACGATCGCCGAGGCCAACCGCACCGCCACGCAACTCCAGGCGGGCGAGGACGATCTCGACTGGGTGCTGCAGAATCTGCCCGACGCGTACCGCAGGCTCATCCGCATCGGCACGTACGGCAGCTTCTTCCAGATGTACGTCTGCACGGTCAAGTTCAAGTTCTCCGGCCCGGACGGATCGGATCTGCTCCTCAACATGCCGGGCGGTCAGACGGCAGGGAGGTGTGCACCGTAGCCATGAAGAGTGAACGCAATCCCGTACAGGTGGGACTCATCGGTGTCGCCGTCGCGAGCATGATCGTGATCGCGACCCTGCAATACGATCAGCTGCAATTCCTTTCGGGCGGCACGCAGTACTCCGCCTACTTCGAGGACGCGGGTGGGCTGATGACCGGCGACACGGTGACCCTCGCCGGGGTCGACGTCGGGAAGGTCGCCGAGGTGGAACTCGACGATCAGAAAGTGCTCGTCACGTTCACCATCGAGGACGGCATCGCTCTCGGCGACGCCACCGAGGCGAACATCAAGACCAACACCGTTCTCGGGCGCAAGTCGCTGGCCGTCACCCCGCTCGGGCACGACACGATGCGGGTGGGGTCGACTATTCCGTTGGAGCGCACCAACTCTCCGTACTCCCTCAACGACGCGCTCGGCGATCTGTCGACCACCGTCTCCGAACTCGACACCGACCAGGTCAACAACGCGTTGAACGCGATGTCCGGTGCCCTCGAGAACACACCGCCCGAACTGCGCACCGCACTGGACGGCCTGACCCGGTTGTCGGAGAGCATCAACTCGCGGGACGAGAGCCTGCGGCAGCTGCTCTCGCGGGCCGAGAACGTGACCGGAATCCTCGCCGAGCGCAGCGGGCAGATCAACTCGCTGATCGTCGACGGAAACCAGCTGTTCGGTGAGCTCGACCGGCGCCGCGCGGCGATCAGCCAGCTGATCGTGAACATCTCCGAGGTGTCCCGGCAGCTCACCGGACTGGTCCAGGACAACGAGGAGCAGATGAAACCGACGCTCGACAAGCTGAACTCGGTGGTCGACGTCCTGCAGCGCAACAAGGACAACATCTCACAGGCTCTCGACGGCCTCGCGCCGTACGCCACTCAGCTCGGCGAGTCGGTGGGTAGCGGCCCGTTCTTCATGGCGTATGTCTACAACATCGGCATCGGCAACCTGCTCCAGGGGCTCAACGACGCGGTGACGTGGCCGGAGCATCTGCCCAACGACCTCCAGGCCTACCTGCAAACGGGTCCGTCCATCGAGCTGAGGGAACCGCCGCGATGACGACGAACCCGGAAATCACCAACACGCGGAAGAAATGGCTGATCCGCGTCGGCATCGCCGCGGTCGTGATCGTGCTGATCGTCGGTGCCGCAGTGATGTTCGTGCCCAAGCTGTTCCAGAACACGATCACCGCGTACTTCCCGGCGACCACCGGGCTGTATTCGGGTGACGACGTCCGCGTCCTCGGCGTGAAGGTGGGGACGATCGATTCGATCGAGCCCGGCGCCGACTTCGCGCGCGTGACGATGAACGTGAACAAGAGCGTCGAGATTCCGGCCGACGCGAAGGCCGTCATCGTCGCACCCAGCCTGGTGTCGGGACGGTTCGTCCAACTGACCCCCGTGTACGCGGGCGGGCCGACGATGGGCGACGGCGCGAGCATCCCGGTGGAGCGCACCGCCGTCCCGGTGGAGTGGGACGAGATCAAGACCGAGCTGAACAAGCTGTCGGAGGCGCTCGGACCGCAGGGCGCCGACCCGCAGGGCTCGCTCGGCACGTTCATCGACACCGCCGCCGCCAACCTCGACGGCAACGGCCAGTCGCTGCGCGACACGCTGCGGGAATTGTCGGAGACCATGCGGACCCTGTCCGACGGCCGCACCGACCTGTTCTCGACCATCCGCAACCTGCAGACGTTCGTGGCGGCGCTGTCGTCGAGCAATGAGCAGATCGTCCAGTTCGAGGGCCGGCTCGCGTCGGTGTCGAACATGCTCGCCACCAACTCCGACGAACTCGGAACCGCCCTGAACGACCTCGACCTGGCGCTCGGCGACGTCAACCGGTTCCTGGTGGAGAACCGCGCCGCCCTCAGCGAGCAGGTCGGCCGCCTGGCGGACGCCACCCAGGTGCTCGCCGACAAGCGGCCACAGATCGAGCAGGTGCTCCACGTCGCGCCCACGGCGCTGGCCAACTTCAGCAACATCTACAAGCCGGCGCAGGGGTCACTGGTCGGTGCGGTCGCGTTTGCGAACCTCGCGAACCCCGTGAACTTCATGTGCGGTGCCATCCAGAGCCTGCAGGCCAACGAGGCGAATCGCAGTGCGGACCTGTGTACCCAGTACCTGTCGCCGGTGCTGAACTCGCTGACGATGAACTATCTGCCCGTCCTCACCAACCCGACCACGGGTGTGAATGCGTTCCCGGATCAGATCGAGTACAGCCCGCCGAGTCTCGAGGCCTCCGTGCCGCCCCGGTCCGCGCCCCCGGTGACCGGCACCCTCGCCGGGATGCCGACGGTGGACGTGCCCCGGGACCTGAACGATCTGCTGCAGCCGGGAGGTGGGCGATGACGAAGCACGCACGGATGCGTCGCGGCGGCCTCGCCGCGGTGGCGATCGCCCTCACGCTGACCCTGACCGGATGCGAGTGGGAAGGGCTGAACTCGCTTCCCCTACCGGGCACCGAGGGGCAGGGCGACGACGCCTACACCGTCGAGATCCAGATGCCCAATGTGACGACGCTGTCGCAGAATTCGCCCGTCCGGGTGAACGACGTGACGGTGGGTTCGGTGACGGGCATCGAGGTGCAGGACTGGCACGCCCTGGTCACCGTGTCGATCAACGGCGACGTCCAGTTGCCCGCCAACGCGACGGCCGAGATCGGTCAGACCAGCCTCCTCGGCTCGCAGCACCTCGAGTTGGCTCCGCCGACCGACATCGAGCCCGAAGGCACACTCGAGAACGGTGACGTGATCCCGATCGAGCGGGCGGGCGCCTACCCGACCACCGAGCAGACGCTGTCTTCGCTGTCGGTGGTGCTCAACGGCGGCGGCATCGCCCAGATCCGCGACATCACCCAGGAACTCAACGCCGCACTCGGCGGACGGGAGGACTCGATCCGCGACCTCCTTCCGCAACTCGACCAGCTCGTCACGAGCCTCGACCAGCAGCGCGGCGACATCATCGGTGCGATGGAGGGGCTCGACCGGTTGTCGGGCACCGTCAACGAGCAGAAGGCCACCCTGGACGCGGCGCTGGACGGCATCCCACCGGCACTGGAAGTGCTCGTCACCCAACGGCAGAATCTCACCACCGCACTGGTCGAGGTGGGCAAGCTCAGTGACACCGCCACCCGTCTCGTCGAGAGCAGCGGCGAGGACCTGAAGGCGAACCTGCGCAACCTCACCCCGGTGCTGCGTGAACTCGCCAACTCGGGGAGCGCGCTGACCGAGGTGCTGACCCTGATGCTCACGTACCCCTTCCCGATGAAGACGATGGACAAGGCGATTCAGGGCGACTACGCGAACCTCATGATGACGATCGACCTGACCAACGAACGCGTCGACAGCAACTTCCTCACCGGAACCGGTCTCGGCGGATCGCTCGGCGGTGTCGAGGGCGCCGTGGGATCGCTCGCCGGGGTGGCCGGACAGTCGGGCGACCCGCTGCAGGCGCCACTGCAGCCGGCCCCGAAACCGGCACCCGCACCGCCGGTGATTCCGGGGCTCCCGCAGATACCCGGACTGCCGCAGATACCGGGCCTTCCGTCGCAACTGGGAGGGGCTCCGACACCATGAGAATGACGAGATTCGTTCGCATTCAGCTGATCATCTTCTCGATCCTCACCGTCATCGGGCTCGTCGTGATGTCGATCCAGTACATCAAGGTGCCGGTGCTGTTCGGCGTCGGACGCTACGAGGTGAGCGTCCGACTGCCGTCCACCGGCGGCCTCTACTCCCACGCCAATGTCGCGTACCGCGGCACCAACATCGGTGTCGTCGAGAACGTGACGCTCACCGGCGAGGGTGTGGAGGCGAAGATGTCGCTCGACAGCGACTACAAGATCCCGGCCGACGTCGACGCGGCAGTCAAGAGCGTGTCGGCGGTCGGCGAGCAATATGTCGACCTGATTCCGCGGGAAGGCGCCGCCGACGGCCCGTACCTCGCGGACGGCGACGTGATCCCGGAGGATCGGGCCACCATCCCGCAGGACGTCGGCGAGATGCTCGACCAGGCCGACGAACTGCTCGCCAGCATTTCGGACACCAGGCTGCAGACGGTGATCGACGAGGCATTCACGGCGTTCAACGGATCCGGTCCCGACCTGCAGCGGCTCATCGACTCGGCCCGCCTGTTCGTCGAGGAGGCCGACGCGAACAGCGACGCGACGAAGGCTCTGATCGACCAGGTCGGCCCGCTGCTCGACACCCAGACCATCAGCAGCGACTCCATCCGCTCCTGGACCCAGGACCTCGTGACGTTCACCGACCAGTTGCGGGCGAGCGACCCGAGCCTGCGGTCGGTGCTGGAGAAGGGGCCCGGCGCGGCGCAGGAGACCACCCAGCTGTTCCAGGACCTGCAGCCGACGCTGCCGATCCTGTTGCGGAATCTGGTGAGCGTCGGCCAGGTCGGGGTGATCTACAACAAGAGCATCGAGCAGGTACTGGTCATCTACCCGCCGCTGACCGCGGCGCTCGTGACGGCGGCGACGGGCGGGCCCGTGGAGGACGGCGCGATCGTCGACTTCGCCCTGCAACTGCACGACCCCCCGGCGTGCACAACGGGATTCCTGCCCCCGGACCAACGCCGGTCGGGAGATCAGACCGACCCGATCGCGACACCGAACGACCTGTACTGCAAGGCCGCTCCGGACGACCCGTCCGTCGTGCGCGGTGCGCGGAACCTGCCCTGCATGGAGTTCCCCGGACGTCGCGCACCGACGGTCGAGGCGTGCCGCGAGGGCTGGGAGGCGTCGGGCAACAACCCGCCGTACGGGCCGATCATGCCGCCGGATGTACCCTCGTACACAGCCGTTCCGAGTTCCTACGAAGGCTCCGCGGGTGCACCGGTCGCGGCCGTGCCCTACGACCCGGCCACCGGTAGCTTCATTGGTTCGGATGGAAAGACGTACACCCAACCGGATCTGGCGGTGCAGGGAAAGGACTCGACGTGGCAGACGATGATGACAGGTCAGCAGATTTGAGTTCCGGAACAGACGAAACTGTGACCGACTCCGCGGATCAGGCGCAGCAGACGCCCGCATCGACGGACCGGACGAGGCGCCGGGCCGTCCGGCACGCCGGCCCACCGGTGGGGGAGACCGAGGCCCCGAAGCCGGTGGTCCTCGCCAAGCCGGCGGGCGCGCAGGCCGCGCCCGAGGCCGAGAAGGTCTCCACGACGAAGTCCGCGTCCCCCGCGTCCGAGACACCGCCCATCGAGGCAGCGAATCAGGGTCGGCCACTGAAGTCGTTGCTCGCGTGGGGTGTTACGGCGGTGGTGATCGTCGCACTGATCGCCGCGGCGGTGGTCCTGCTGCTCGACCAGCGGTCCGCACGCGAACGGGACGACCGCCGTCAAGCCTTCGTCGACACGGCCCGGCAGACGGTGCTCAACCTGACGACCATCCATCCCGAGACCGCGAAGGCCGACGTCGACCGGATCATCGCCGGCGCGTCCGGGCAGTTCCTCGAAGAGTTCCAGGGCCGGGAGGATCCGTTCGTCGGTGTCGTGCAGGACGCGAACGTGACCACCGAGGGCGAGGTCATCGAGGCCGGCGTCGAGAACGGGACCGAGACGTCGATCTCGGCGAACGTCCTGGTGGCCGCGCGGACGATGGTGAGCAGCAAGGAACAACCGGAACCCTCACCGCGCGACTTCCGGATGCGGGTGACGATCAGCGACGTCGACGGCAAGTTGACCGCATCGAAGGTGGAGTTCGTGCCATGAGCGACAACAACGAAGGCAAGCGAAAGTTCGCACTCACCAAGGGCGTAGCGCTGAAAATCGCGGCCGCGGTCGTGGTGGTCGCGCTCGCCGTCGGGGTGGGCTTCCTCTGGTACGGCCACCGGCAGGATCAACTGTCCGAGCAGGCGCGCATCGACGCCGTCGACGCCGCGGGCAAGCAGGCCGTCGCGATGCTGGCGTACGATTTCGCCGACGTCGACAACCAGTTGGCCGCTGCCGCAGACGGACTCACCGGTTCGTTCCGCGACGACTACACCACGCTCGTGCAGGGAACCATCGCACCGGGCGCCAAGGAGAAGCAACTCACCGTGCAGGTGTCGGTGCAGGCCGCGGCGCCGGTATCCACCACACCCGACGAGGCGGTGGTTCTGCTGTACCTGAACCAGACGACGACGAGCGCCGACGCCCCGGACGCCCGAACGTCGGGCAGCCGGGTGCGGGTGTCGTTGCAGAAGGTGGACGACCGCTGGCTCGTCGATCAGCTGACCCCGGTGTAGCTGCGGCTCCGCCGCCCGTGAGTACTTATTAACCGCCCGACGTTAATAAGTACTCACGGGGCGAAGCCACCCCCTTCGCAAAATGAAACAAGTTCTAGTAGTGTCGGGGTCTCCTGGCCGAGTGTCGACGCACGACGCTGTGTCGCACGGCCACAACCGAACAGGGAGTCGTCGATGAAGGTTGCAGTAACCGGCGCCGCGGGATTCGTGGGCAACAATCTGCTGAATCTGTTGGTCGAGGCAGGGCACGAGGTGACCGCCATCGACCGCGTGCGTTCCCGGTACGCACCCGAATTCGGGGTTACGTGGGTGAACGCCGACGTACTCGACGTCGAATCCATGAAGCGGGCGCTGGAGGGCGCCGAGGTGGTCTACCACCTGGTCGCGATGATCACCCTCGCCCAGAAGGACGACCTGGCGTGGACCGTCAACACCAAGGGCGTTCGTACCGTCGCCGAAGCCGCTCTCGCGGTGGGAGTTCGGCGGATGGTGCACTGCAGTTCCGTGCACTCCTTCGACCAGAGCAGTTGCGGCGGAACGCTCGACGAGCACTCGCCGCGGTCCGTCGACGCGTCGATCCCCGTGTACGACCGGTCGAAATGGGCGGGCGAGATCGAACTCCGCGCAGTGGTCGACGCCGGCCTCGACGCGGTGATCTGCAACCCCACCGGGGTGTACGGGCCCGCCGACTACGGACTGTCGCGGGTGAACGCGTTGCTGCGCAACGCCGCTCGCGGCCGGGTGCCCGCGGCGGTGCAGGGCGGGTTCGACTTCGTCGACGTCCGCGACGTCGCCGCCGGACTGATCGCTGCAGGCGAGAAGGGCCGGACCGGTGAGAACTACCTGATCTCGGGGCACATGCTCGGCATGCATGATGTCGTGAGGAGGGCAGCGCGTACGGCGGGCCGTCGGGGGCCGCTGTACTCGTTCCCGCTCAGTGTCATCGAGCGCGTGCTGCCGATCGCCGAACCGATCGGAAACCGGTTCGGGTCGGACGTGCTGTCGCGGTCGGCGATGTCGGCGCTGCTCGCGGCGCCGGTCGTCGACGGCGACAAGGCGCGGTCCGAACTCGGTTACACCCCGCGTCCCGCCGACGAGACGATCCGCGACTTCGTCGCCTTCCTGGTGACGTCCGGTCAGCTGAGCCGGGGAGGTCAGTTGTCCCCGGTGGGGTCCTCGGTGTAGTCGGACTCGGAGGCCTCGGCGGGAGCGATCAGTGCGGGGCCCGCGGCGCCGCCGTGCGCGAGGGCGTCGAGGAACGACCGGGCCCACCGGTCGACGTCGTGTGCGAGGACCTGCCTGCGCAGGGCCCGCATGTGGCGTCGGCCGTCCTCCTTCGGCTGGTTCAGGGCCTGCGCCATCGCGTCCTTGACGCTGTCGAGATCGTGCGGATTGCACAGGAACGCCTGGCGCAGTTCGGCGGCCGCACCGGTGAACTCGCTGAGCAGCAGCGCGCCGCCGAGATCACTCCGGCACGCCACATACTCCTTGGCGACCAGGTTCATGCCGTCCCGTAGCGGCGTCACCAGCATCACGTCGGCGGCGACGAAGAACGCGATCAGTTCGTCGCGGGGGATCGGCCGGTGGATGTAGTGCACGACGGGCCTGCCGACCTCGCCGTACTCGCCGTTGATCCGCGACACCGACTGCTCGATCTCGCCGCGCATGTGGACGTAGCTCTCCACGCGTTCACGGCTGGGGGTCGCGAGTTGCACGAGCACGGTGTCGGCGGGGTCGACGCGCTTCTCGTCGAGCAGTTCGTGCAATGCGGCGAGGCGGACGTCGATGCCCTTCGTGTAATCGAGGCGGTCGACGCCGAGCATGATGTGTTTGGGATTGCCCAGTTCCTTGCGGATCTTCCTGGCGCGGTCCCGGATGGACTTGGACCGGGACTGCTCGTCCAGCTGCCCCGAGTCGATGGAGATCGGGAACGCGCCGACGCGGACCGTGCGGAAACCCACCTGCACGACGCCCAGCTTGGAACGGACGCCCACGTTGCCGCGGGACGTCTGCTGGCCGGCGAGTTTGCGGGCCAGGTAGAGGAAGTTCTGGGCGCCGCCCGGGAGGTGGAACCCGATCAGGTCGGCGCCGAGCAGGCCCTCGATGATCTCGGTGCGCCACGGCATCTGCATGAACAGTTCCACCGGGGGGAACGGAATGTGGAGGAAGAACCCGATGGTGAGGTCGGGGCGGAGCATGCGCAGCATCTTCGGGACGAGCTGCAGCTGGTAGTCCTGGATCCACACGGTGGCGCCCTGCGCGGCAGCCTTCGACGTGGCCTCCGCGAAACGCCGGTTGACCTCGACGTACGCGTTCCACCAGGCGCGGTTGTACTCGGGCTTGACGATGACGTCGTGGTACAGCGGCCACAGCGTGGCGTTGGAGAAGCCCTCGTAGTAGTCGGCGATCTCCGCGGCGCTCAGCGGAACGGGGTACAGCTCGAGATCGTCCTCGACGACGGGATCGAGCTCGGCATCCGGGACCCCCGCCCAGCCGACCCATGCGCCCTTGTTGCGGCGCAGGATCGGCTCGAGCGCGGTGACGAGGCCACCGGGGCTTCGCTTCCAGCGGGTGGTGCCGTCCGGAAGGCGTTCAAGGTCGACGGGGAGCCGGTTCGCGACGACGACGAAGTCGGCTTGCCCGGAAACCGGATCAGAAGTCGAGCGTGATGACGATGCTGACGATTCCGAACTGGCAGCCACGGGCTTCCTTCGCGGTCGAAGTGGATGAAATTATCAGTCGAGCTTGGTGGTGGGTCCGATTCCGAGCATGGAGAGCAGCATCCTGCACTCGTCGGCATCTTCGGCGTATGCAGCGACTACGCGCTGCGCCTGGCGGGCGGTCTCGTCGGCTAGGGGTTCGAGATCCTCGTCCGCGATGTCGTTTTCGGCGGTCGTCTTCGCGGCCATCTTCGTCCTCTCGGGCTTGCTGCTGCGTCACGCGCAGTAGTTCGTATCGGCGACTCTATGAGAACCGGGCATGTCAACGCTAGTTGCCCATCGATTAGGGTTCATCTAGTTAGGGTCTGCTTACTTTGTGGTGGGTGGGGAAGCGTCGGCGTTGGGAGTTACGCGCGTGAAGACTGGTGGCACCGCAATTCTGCGTCGCACCCTGGTGCGGAATCGGAGACGGCTGGGGATCGGCACCGTACTCGTCTGCCTGCATCAGGTAGCCGAGACGCTGGTCCCGATCTCGATCGGTGTGATCGTCGACCGGGCCGTCGCGACCGGCGACGTGTTCGCGCTCGCGGTGTGGCTGTGCGCCCTCGCACTGCTGTTCCTGGTTCTCACCGCGGCCTGGCGCTACGGTGCGCGATTCATCGTCGTGGCGATGCAGAACGAGGCCCACCAGCTTCGGATGGAGGTGGCGCACCGCATCCTCGACCCGCGGGGAGTGCGCACCGACCTGCGCGCCGGTGAATTGCTGTCCGTGTCGACGTCGGACGCCGACCGCGCGGCGTGGATCGCGGACATCACCCCGCGCGCCGCCGCGGCCCTCACCGCGGCGATCGGATCCGCGATCGCCCTGCTGCTGATCGACGTGCCCCTCGGCCTCGCCGTCCTGATCGGCACCCCCGTCATCCTCGGACTTCTCCAACTCGCCGCGCCGCTGATCACCCGCCGCGCCACCGACCAGCAGGCGGCGGTCGCGCGGGCGTCCGCGATGGCCACCGACCTCGTGAGCGGGCTCCGGCCGCTGCGCGGGATCGGCGCCGAGGTGTCGGCGTCGCGTCGGTATCGCGCGGCCAGTCGCGACGCGCTCGGCGCCACCCTGCACACCGCGAAGAGTTCCGCCGTGTTCGCCGGGGTGTCGATGACCGTCAGCGCCCTTCTCGCCGTCGGGGTCGCGGGTTTCGCGGGCTGGTTCGCACTCGAGGGCCGCATCACCATCGGCGAGCTGATCACCGTCGTCGGACTGTCCCAGTTCTTCATCGAACCGCTCGGTGTTCTCGCCGGCCTGCCCGGGTTCCTGGCCCTCGCCCGCGCGTCGGCGGACCGTCTCGCACTCGTCCTGGACGCGGAACCCCTGCTGCCCGCGGGGGCGGGCCGGACACTCGACGGCAGCGAACTCAGTCTCACCGGCGTGTCCTACCGGTCCCTGAACGGACTGGACCTGCGGGTCACCCCCGGCGAATTGCTCGGCGTCGTCGCGTACCGCCCGCAGGATGCCGAGGCGCTGGCCGCGCTGCTGTCCGGGCAGGTGCCGCCCGACCGCTACGACGGCGAACTGACGGTGGGCGGGGTTCGGCTGTCGGACGCGGATCTTTCGCACGCCCGCCGGACGCTGCTCGTCGAACCCCACAACGGCGACCTGTTCTCCGGGACCGTCGCATCGAACGTGACCGCGGGCCGGCCCGGCGCCACGGCGTCCGAGGTGCACGCGGCGCTGTCCGCGTCCGCGGCGGTCGACGTCGTCGACGCCCACCCCGAGGGGCTCGACCACGAGGTTGCCGACCGAGGGTCCTCGCTGTCCGGCGGTCAGCGGCAGCGCGTCGCCCTGGCCCGCGCACTCGTGGCGCAGTCGCCGGTGATGGTGCTGCACGATCCGACGACGGCGGTGGACGCCGTCACCGAACACACGATCGCGGGCGGAATCGCGGACCTGCGGCACCGCACGGCTGCGTTGAATCCGACGTCTCCGACGGTCGTGAACCGTCAGACCACGATCCTCATCACGAGCAGCCCCGCGCTGCTGTCCGTCACCGACCGCGTCGTCGTGCTCGACGACGGAACGGTGGCCGGCGAGGGCACCCACTCACAACTGGCCACCGAGAACGCGAACTACCGTCAGGCGGTCCTGCGATGAGTGAACTGCTTCCCATCGCGAACGCGCGCGACACCTGGGCGTGGCTGAGGTCCGAGCTGGGACGACGCCGCGGCCGGAGCGTGTTCACCCTGCTGGTGGCGGCCGTCGCGGCCGGTATGGCACTGGTCCCCGTCTACGTCTTCGGTGTCCTCGTCGACCGCGTCCAGGACGGTGCGCCGCCGTCCACCATCGGCTGGGTGGTCGCGGTGATCGCGTCCGCCGCGGTGGTCGGCGGACTGTGCGCCGGGTTCGCGTCGTATCTGATCCGCAGTCTCGGCGAGGGAATCCTGGCGGACCTGCGCGAGCGCACCGTCGACCGGGCGCTCCGGCTGCCGATCCAGACGGTCGAACGCGTCGGCAAGGGCGACCTGCTGTCGCGCGTCGGTGATGACGTCGCGGTGATCGGCAAGGCCGTCACCGACGTCGTCCCCAACCTCGTCACGGCGGTCCTGCTGGTGGTGCTGAGCATGGTCACGATGCTCGGCATCGACTGGCGGCTCGGGCTCGCAGGCATGGTGGCGCTGCCGATGTACGCGCTGGCGATGCGCTGGTACCTGCCGCGGTCCGCGCCGGTGTACGCCGCCGAACGCGTCGCGATGGGAGAGCGTTCGCAGGCCCTGATCAGCAGCATGCAGGGTGCGCGGACGGTGCGCGCCTACGGCCTGGAAGACAGCCACCTCGACCAGATCAACGGTGCGTCGGAGAAGGCCCGCGACCTGTCCGTCGGCGTCTTCGCGCTGTTCACCCGGTTCGCGGGACGGGGCAACCGGGCCGAGTTCGTGGGGCTGGCCACCATCCTCGCCGCCGGGTTCGCCCTGGTGAACGCGGACATCGTCACCGTCGGCCAGACCACGACCGCGGCGCTGCTCTTCCACCGGTTGTTCAATCCGATCGGCATGCTGATGTATACGTTCGACGAGGTCCAGTCGGCCGGCGCGAGCCTGGCGCGGCTCGTCGGTGTCGTCGACCTCGACGACGAAACCTCCGCCGGGACTACCGCCGCCGGGGAGAACACGGACGCGACGCTCCAACTCGACGGCATCCGCCACACCTACGACGGCAGCCACGAAGTGGTGCACGGCATCAGCCTGCACGTGAAATCCGGTGAACGCGTCGCACTGGTCGGCTCGACCGGGGCGGGCAAGACGACGGTCGCGGCGATCGCGGCCGGGTCTATCGTCCCCACGGCCGGGTCGGTGCGGATCGGCGGAACCGCGCTGGCGGACCTCGAGCCGGGCGGCCTCCGTCGCCGGGTCGCCATCGTCAGCCAGGAAGTCCATGTGTTCGCCGGACCGCTGATCGACGACCTGCGGCTCGCGGCACCCGACGCGTCCGACGAGGACGCGGCGATGGCGTTGAAGGCCGTCGGCGCCGACGGCTGGGTGACCGCTCTGGACGACGGCGTTCAGACCGTGGTCGGGGAGGGCGGACACGAGTTGACCGCCGCCCAGGCGCAGCAGCTGGCTCTGGCCCGACTCGTCCTCGCGAACCCGGCGGTCGCGATCCTGGACGAGGCGACGGCCGAGGCGGGCAGCGCGGGTGCACGGGAACTCGAGGCGTCGGCCGAGGCCGCGACCCGCGGTCGCACGACGCTGGTGGTGGCCCACCGGCTGACGCAGGCGGCTGCCGCCGATCGGGTGGTCGTCCTCGAACACGGACGGATCGTCGAGGAAGGTCCGCACACCCGGCTCGTCGCGGCCGGCGGACGCTACGCCGAGCTGTGGTCGGCGTGGGAGGGGCGGTAGGGCGCTCCGCGCCTCGTGCGCCTTTCTGGTAGTCGGAGCAACCAGAAAGGCGCACGGGCGTCAGCTGAGGTAGCCGCCGCCGTGGGGGAAGAATTCGGTCCCGGCGAGTTCGGTGCCGTCGTCGAGGCGGACGCGCTGGATCTTGAGGCCCTTGTTCTGTCCGGTGCGGGCGTCGGGTCCGGCGACGATGACCATTCCGTCGCCTTCGTGGATGAAGACACGCCCGGGCGTGCCTCCATAATTTCCTTCGGATACGGCGGCCTTCAGAACCCGGACACGCTGACCCTTGAAATGGGTGAAGGCATTCGGGTACGGGTCGGACTGGGCGCGGACGAGGCGTTCGATGGCGTCGGCGGGCCACGTCCAGTCGATGAGGCTGTCCTCGGGGGCACGCTTGTGGAAGAACGTGGCCTGCGAACGGTCCTGTGGCGTCCAGTCCGTGCGACCGGACTTGATCAGTGCGAGCGCGTCGAGCGTGATCGGGCCGATCATGTCGACGGTGCGGTGGAACAGATCGGTGACGGTGTCCGTCGGCCCGACCGGCGTCGACCTCTGCAAAACGATGTCGCCGGCGTCGAGTTCCTCGTCCATCAGGTGCGCGGTGAGGCCGACTTCTTCCTCACCGTTGATGAGCGCCCAGATGAGCGGGGAGAATCCTGTGTACTTGGGCAGGAGCGAATCGTGAATATTGAGGGTGCCGTAGCGGGGAGAGTCGAAGACGTCCCGTGGCAGCCACGTGCGCCAGTTGTTGGCGACGACGATGTCCGGGTCGGCTTCCTTCAGCGCGGCCTTGAAGTCCTCGTCCGGCTTGGTGGCGGTGTGCACGGGCACGCCGTGCGCGGTGGCCAGGTCGGCGACGGAGTCCGCCCACATCTGTTCGTAGACGTGATCGCTCTTGGGGTGGGTGATCGCGAGGACGACCTCATGGTCGGACTGGAGCAGGGCCTGCAGGGTACGGTGACCCCAGGTTTGATATCCGAGTGTGGCGACTCTCAACGCGGTCCTCCTGGACGAGCTTGTCGGTCAGCGCCGCTTTCGAGCGGCAGCAAAGCCAGCTTAGGCTATCCAATCTATTTCGGTGAGACCGCCCAGGGAAGGAAGGCAAGATGACGATCGCCACGATCAACGGGATCCCCCTGAATTACCAGGTCAAGGGATCCGGCGATTTAGTGGTGCTCATCATGGGAACCGGAAGCCCGGGGCGGGTGTGGGATCTGCATCAGACCCCCGCGCTCGTCGACGCCGGCTACCGCGTCTGCACGTTCGACAACCGGGGCATCGCGCCGTCCGGTGAGAGCGTCGACGGAATCACCATGGATGACCTCGTCGCGGACACCGCGGGACTGATCGAGCACCTCGGTGGGGGACCGGCCCGTGTCGTCGGCACCTCGATGGGCGCCCGCGTCGCACAGGAACTGGCCCTGTCCCGACCCGATCTCGTGCTCAAGGCGGCCTTCCTCGCCGGTCACGCCCGCATGGACTACTTCCAGCAGACCCTCACCGAGGGTGAGCGCGCGCTCCACGACAGCGGTGTCGAACTCCCCGCCAAGTACCGGGCCGCGGTGACCGCCGTGATGAACCTGTCACCCGCGTCGCTCGTCGACCCGCACACGGCCCGCGACTGGCTCGACCTGTTCGAGTTCAGCGGCGGCCGGACGTCGGAAGGCGTACGCGCGCAGATGGAGATGGACCGCAGCTTCGATCGCAGGCAGGCCTACCGGGCGATCACGGCGCCGTGCCTGTCCGTCGGCTTCGCCGACGACCGGATGATTCCGCCGTACCTCTCGCGTGAGGTGGCCGAGGCGATCCCGTCGGCCCGGTACTACGAGATCCCCGATGTGGGGCACTACGGCTACCTCGAACAGCCCGAAGTGGTGAACAAGGTACTGCTCGAGTTCCTCGCCAACTGACGTCGTGGCTGCCGCCACCGTGGTGAGTAGGGTGGATCTTCGAGCGGCTGGGAGACGATCACGGTGACGGCGAGGTTCTGATGGCGTTGGGCATTCCGCGCCTCGGGGTGGGCATCGTCCGGTTCGACGTCGTGAACGGGTCGTTGTGGTGGGATGCCAGGGCCGCCGCCATCTTCGGGGACGACGGTTCCCTGCCGCCGCTCGAATTGTGGCGCGAGCGAGTCCATTCCGACGACATCGGCGCGGTGCGTCGCATGTTCGGCGACACGGCCGCGTCGGTCGGCGCGGAATGCGTGTTCCGGATCGTGCTGTCGGATCGGTCGACGCGGTACATCCTCACTCGCAGCATTGACGTCACCACCGATGCGTCCGGTGCCCCTGTCGAGCTCACGGGGGTCGTCATCGAACTCGGACACGTGGCCGGCCGGGACGCGCAACTCGCGTCGCTGCTCGACCGGGTGGGTCTGGGGTTTATGGCGCTCGACGAGGACCTCCGGATCATCTACGTCAACTCAGGCTGCCTGACGCACGTGCGCCGGTCGCGGGAGGAGTTGCTCGGCCGTGTCGTCACCGAGGTGCTTCCCGAAACGCGGGGCAGCTACTTCGACGCACTGTGCCGCAAGGTCCTCGCCACCGGCACGCAGCAGCAGACTCGCGCGGATTCGCTGTACTCGCCCGGGGCCACGATCGAGGTGACCGCCGCGGCCGACTCCGGTGCGCTGGTCGTGCATTTCCGGGACGTCACCGCCGAAGTCACCGCGCAGAAGCGGGCGGAGGAGGCGCATGCGCTGCTTCTGCACGAGGCCACGCACGACAGTCTCACCGGACTGCTCAATCGCGCGGCCATCACCGAGCACCTGCAGCGCCTGTTCGAGCCCGGCGTGGGTCCGGCAGTCGCGTTGTTCCTCGACGTGGACGGGTTCAAGGAGGTCAACGACACTCGGGGGCATCGCGTCGGCGACCGCATCCTCCAGGCGGTGTCCGAGCATCTGCGGCAGGCGATGCGGGCACCGTCCGCGGTGGGCAGGCTCGGTGGCGACGAGTTCGTCGCGATCCTTCCCGACGTCGACCAACTCGCTGTCGACGACGTGGTCGACCGGATGCTCGCCTCGATCACGATGCCGATCGACGTCGGTGACGAACTACTCGTCGTGACGATCAGTGTGGGGATGGCGCACAGTACGTCGGCCCGCACGGTCGACGAGTTGCTCCATCACGCCGACATCGCCCTCTATGCCGCCAAGCGTCGCGGCGGGAACACCGCGGTCTGGCACGAATAGATTTCGGGGCGATTGCTGGACACCTGCCCCCGGGAACCGGCACCGCGCGGGCCTCCCGCGTGAGCGAACGCACAGTATGTTTACGGGGTAAAACCCGACGTAGTGACCGCTTTTGTGTGGGAAATTCTGTCGGCGGTTCGGGGGACACGCGGTCGGCGGGATTGAACGGGAATTGCTGCTGTGCTAACCCTCGCCTGTGAACTTGCTGGCAACCGGCTTGTTGCTGGTGGGTAGCCTAACCTAAACTCCCTCGGGTGCCCGTCGTTGGACGGGCGCTCTCGACGGACGATCGGATCACCCATGTCTCCGGACCACTCGGCGGCTGCGCGCCCTCAGTACCTTTCGGCTGGGAGCACATCTTCCTCGACCGGCGCCGGTTCGACGCCCGTCGCGCTGCCGGTGACGGCTGCGCAGTCCGAGGTGTGGGTCGGGCAGCAACTGAACCCGGTCAGCCCGGTCTACAACCTCTCGCTCGTCGTCGAGGTCGCGGGCCCGATCGATCTGGACCGGACCGTCGCGGCGATCCGGAAGACCGTCGCACGGGCCGACGCCCTGCATGTGCGCTTCGAGCGCGGTGAAGGCAACGAACTGCTCCAGGTGCGGACAGCACCCGGCGAGTGGACGCTGAGCGTCGTCGACCTGCGCCGCGACGAGGATCCCGAAGCGAGTGCGCGCGCGTGGATGGACCGCGACATGGAGACCGTCGTCGACATCGAGGGCGACGAACCGCTGTTCCGGCACGCCCTGCTGCACACCGGGGACGAGTCGGTGATCTGGTACCAGCGCTACCACCACAGTCTCATCGACGGATACGGCATCACCCTGCTCGTGGCGGACGTCGTCGATCGGTACGAGCACTCGGAACTCGAGACGTCCACGGCGCCGTGGCCTCTCGACACCCTCGTGGCGTCCGACCGCGACTACCGCGCGTCGGAGCGCTTCGCATCCGACCGTGACTTCTGGATCCGGCAGGTCGTCGACGCGCCGGAACCGCCCCGGCTGCTCCCGCAGGTCGTCGACCAGTCCGGGACGCCGATCTCCGCTCTCGTCCAGATCGACGGGGACGACGCCGACGCGCTCTACGCCTTCGCCTCCGACGCCGGGATCCGGCGCACCCGGTTGCCGCTCGCCGCGGTCGTCGCGTACATCCACCGGATCACCGGCCGCCGCGACCTCACGTTGTCGCTGCCGATGACGGCGCGGGTCGGGCGCGAACTGCGCCGCATTCCGGGAATGTGCTCGACGATCCTGCCGCTCCGGGTGCAGGTGGATCCCGAGACGACGGTGGGTGAGCTCGCCACCCGCATCGACACGACGCTGATCTCGGTGCTGCGGCACGGGCGCTACCGCGGTGAGGACCTCGCCCGCGAACTGCGGTCGATCGACCCGGACCGTCAGATCTTCGGTCCCGGAATCAATTCCATGATGTTCGAGCATTCGCTGACGTTCGGCGGATTCCCGGCGTGGGTGCGCGGTTCGGCGACCGGACCGGTCCGCGACCTCGACTTCTCGATCCGCGGTGGGCAGGATTCGGAGCCCATCCAGATCGACCTGCGGGCCCCGGCCGGTCTCGGCGCCGAACTCGAGGAGCATCGCCGCAGGCTCGAGCACTTCGTCGGGCAGATCGTCGCCGACCCGGCGCAGCCCATCGCGTCACTCGATCCGATGACCGAGGCCGAGCGCAGGCAGTTGCTCGTGGAGTTCAACGACACCGCGTCCCCGCAGGACTCGGTGACGGTGCCCGAACTGTTCCACGCCCAAGTGTCGCGGACGCCGGATGCCGAGGCTCTGATCGCCGGCGACGTCCGGCTCACCTATCGGGAGCTCGGGGAACGGGTGGCACAGCTGTCCCACCACCTCCTGGACCGCGGTGTCGGTTCGGAAACCGTTGTGGCGATCGGTCTTCCGCGTTCCGCGGAAATGGTGATCGGACTGCTCGCCGTCATGTGTGCGGGTGGGGCGTTCGTGCCCCTGGACCCGTCGTGGCCGGAGGACCGCCGGACGTCGGTGCTCGCCGACGCCGAGGCCGCGCTCGTTCTCACCGGACCCGGCGGGGTCGCCGACGCGGGGGAGCGGGCCGTGCCCGTCGACCTCGCGGCGTGGGCGCACGCCGGGCAGCCGACCGAACCGCCGACCGTGACCGTGCAGGGTGCGCGGCTGGCGTACGTCATCTTCACGTCGGGTTCGACGGGCAGGCCCAAGGGGGCCATGATCCGGCACGAGGCCGTGTGCGCGCGACTGCTGTGGCAGCGCGACGAAATCCTGGGATTCGGACCTTCGGACGCATCGCTGTTCAAGGCGCCGCTGTCTTTCGACATCTCCGTGAACGAGATCCTGCTGCCCCTGGTGGCAGGCGGCAGGCTCGTGGTGGCCGAGCCCGGCGGGGAACGGGACCCGCAATATCTCCTCGATCTGATCGCCCGCGAATCGGTGACGTTCGTCTACCTCGTGTCGTCGATGCTGGACGTGCTGCTCGACCTGTCGCGGGGCACGGACCGGTTGTCGGCGCTGAAGCACGTGTGGTGCGGCGGTGAGGTTCTCACCCCCCGGCTGTTCGAGAGATTCCGGGCGCAACTCGCCATCACGATGTACCACGGTTACGGTCCGGCGGAGGCGACGATCGGGGTGTCACACGTGATCTACCGGGAGGACGCCGCGCGGATCGCGACGTCGATCGGGCGGCCAAACCCCAACACCCAGCTGTACGTGCTGGACGAGCACTTGAACCCGGTGCCGCTCGGCACCGGTGGCGAACTCTACGCAGGCGGATTCCTGCTCGGACGCGGCTACGTGGACGCAGCGGAGCTGACGGCGTCCCGCTTCGTCGCGAACCCGTTCGCGGACGACGGTTCCCGGCTGTATCGGACCGGGGACCTCGCCCGGTGGGCGCCGGACGGCACCCTAGACTTCCTCGGGCGCGCCGACAACCAGGTGAAGATCCGGGGCATGCGGCTCGAACTCGAGGACGTCGAGGCGGGCATCGTGTCGCATCCCGCCGTCCGGCACAGCGCCGTCGTCGTGCGGGAAACAGCGGCGGGCACAAAGTATCTCGCGGCCTACGTCGTGGCGAAGCAGGATGCGGTGCCGGACGCCGCCGAGCTGCGGGGCTGGGCGACGTCGAAGCTGCCGGAGTACATGGTGCCGTCGGCGTTCGTCGTCCTCGACCGGTTCCCGCTCACCCCCAATGGAAAACTGGACCGGCGCGCACTGCCCGAGCCGGACCTCGGCGCGGCCGGTGAGAACGTCGCGCCCCGCACTGCCGCCGAGGAAACCCTGTGTGCGTTGATGGCGGGTGTCCTCGGGGTCGAGTCCGTCGGTGTCACCGACGACTTCTTCGCGCTGGGCGGCGACAGCATCGTCGCGATCCAGCTGGTCAAACACGCTCGGCGGGAAGGGCTCTCGATCAGCCCGCGGGAGATCTTCCAGCTCCGCACCGCGGAGGCGCTCGCCCGGGCGCAGGACGGCCGGACCGCGGCCGCAGTGGATTCGGACGACGTCGCGGTCGGTGACGTCCGCAGCACCCCCATCCTCGCCCGCACCGCCGAGCGGGGCGGCGACATCGCCGCGTTCCACCAGTCGGTGCTGGTGCAGACTCCGGCGGCCCTCGACGAACCTGCCGCGAGGACGGCCCTGGCGGCGGTGCTCGAGCGGCACGACGCCCTCCGCGCGACGCTGGTTCGCGGTAACGGAAGCGGCCTCCGCCGCGGCGGCGACCACTGGACACTCTCCGTGCCGGAACCGTCCCCGGCGGCGGTCGACGGCATCCTCCGGGTCGTCGAATTCGATGGCAGCGCCGAGCAACTCGACAGCGAGACCCGCGCGGCCGTCGCACGGCTCGACCCGGACGCGGGCACGATGCTGCAGGCCGTCCTCTTCTCCGCCGCCGAGGGATCCGGCCGGTTGCTGCTGATCGGACATCACCTCGTGGTCGACGGAGTGTCCTGGCGCATCATCCTCGAGGACCTTGCCCGCGCGGGCACTACCGCGGCGGCCGGGGGCGTCCCCGAACTGCCTCCGGTCGGGACGTCGCTGCGCCGCTGGTCCGAACTGCTGGACGAGCACGTGAAGTCGGGCGGGTTCGACCACGAACTGCCGTTCTGGGCGGACATCGCGGCCACCCGCGACCCGCTCGTCGGTGCGCGGGCGCTCGACCCGGCCCTCGACGTCGCCGGTGACGCCGAAACCCTCACGGTGACACTGCCTGCGGAGTTCACCGGGCCGCTGCTGTCCACGGTGCCCGCAGCGTTCCACGGCCACGTCAACGACGCACTTCTCACCGGTGCCGCGGTGGCACTGCGGAGGTGGCGGGGCGGCGAACCCGGCCCCGTGGTCCTCGACGTCGAGGGGCACGGACGCGAGGAAGACCTCGTGCGCCGCGCCAATGGACCCGCCCTCGACCTGTCCAGGACCGTCGGCTGGTTCACCACCGTCTATCCGGTGGTGCTCGACCCCGGTGCGGCCGCGGACGAGGCGGGGATCGCCGACGCACTCAAGGCCGTGAAGGACCAGTTGCGCCGCATCCCGGGTGCAGGGTTCGGCTACGGCGCGTTGTGCTACCTCGGTGCCGCGAAACCGGAACTCGGGCAGGCGCCGGCACCGCAGGTGCTGTTCAACTACCTCGGGCGGGTGACGTCCGGCGCCGGCGCCGATTGGCTGCCGCAAGCGATGGGCGGCGCCGACGACCCGCGGATGCCGCTCGGACATGCCCTCGCATTCGACGTGATCGCCGAGGACGGTGCCGACGGTCCGGTGCTGCGGACGACGCTGACGTGGGCGCCCGGTGTGCTCACCCGCGACGCCGTCCGGGCCCTCGCCGACGAGTGGACCGCGGTGCTGCGGGTGCTCGCCGGGGTCGGTGATCTCGGCGGTCACACGCCTGCGGACTTCCCGCTCGTGTCGCTGACCCAGCCGGACGTGGACGCGCTGGCGGGTGCGGCCGACGTGCTGCCGCTGACACCGCTGCAGGAGGGCATCTACTTCCAGTCGGCGTTCGAGGACACCGGCACGGACCCGTACGTGGTGCAGCAGGTGATCGAACTGACCGGACCCGTCGACGCGGCGGCGCTGCACCGCGGACTGCAGGCCGTCGTCGACCGGCACGCCGCCCTGCGCGCCGGGGTGCGGGCGGTCTCGGGCGGCCGGGTGGTCCAGGTGGTCGGTGACGACGTCCGGGTGCCGATGGAGGTACTCGACCTCACCGGCGTCGCGGATCCGGCGCAGCGCGTGGAAGAAGTGCTGGCGGCGGACCGGGCGCGGGGCTTCGACTTCGCCCGCGGACCCCTGCTGCGTTACACGCTCGCCCAGGTAGAGCCCGAGAACTTCCTTCTGCTGCAGTCGATTCACCACATCGTCGCCGACGGGTGGTCGGTGCCGGTGATGTTGCGGGAACTGATGGCCCTGTACCGCGTCGAGGGGACGCCGCAGGCGCTTCCGATGCCGACGCCCTACCGCAACTACCTCGAATGGCTGGGCGCGCGGGACCGTCAGGCGTCGCTCGCGGTGTGGCGGGAGGCGCTCTCCGATGCTCCCGAGCCGGTGGAACTCCCGGCACCCACGCGGAAGGGGGAGTCCGGGATCCGCAGTGTCCGGGTGGCACTGCCGTCGGAAGACACCGCCGCCCTCACCGCGGTCGGCCGGGCCCGTGGACTGACGCTCAGCACGCTCGTGCACGGCACGTGGGGCCTGGTCCTCGGCCGCCTCACCGGCCGCGAGGACGTGCTGTTCGGTTCCACGGTGTCGGGCCGCGGCGGCGACCTGCCCGGCATCGAGACCATGGTGGGCCTGTTCATCAACACCGTTCCCACCCGGCTGCGGTACCGGCCCACCGACACGGTGGCCGGGACCCTCGCCCGGTGGCAGCACGAGCAGTCGACGCTGCTCGACCACCAGTACCTCGGACTGGCCGAACTGCGCCGGGAAGCGGGACTGCAGAACCTGTTCGAGACACTGGTCGTGTTCGAGAACTATCCGCTCGGCGACGGCGCGGTCGCGGACCCGACCGGTGCGGTGCAGTTGACCGGCATCCGTTTCGACGAGCACCCGCCGTACGCGATGACGCTGATCGTGATGCCCGGCGACACCCTGACCCTCGAGCTGAAATACGACGCCGCCCGCATCGACGCGGCGACCGCGACCCGGTTCGCGGAGTCGACGATCGCCTATCTCGCCGAGTTGACCCGCGACGCCGACCAGACCGTGTCCGCCGTCCCGCTGGCGTCGCGTGAGCCGATCGAGGCCGCACTGCGCGACGTCGAGGTGCAGTTCCCCGACACGACGGTGACGGCCCTGCTCGAGCAGCAGGCCGAGCGGACACCGGACGCAGTCGCCGTCGTGTTCGAGGACGACCACCTCACGTACGCGGAACTGCACGCGCGCGCCAACCGCCTCGCCCGGCTGCTCGCCGAGCGTGGGGTGGCACCCGAGTCGAAGGTCGCGGTGGCACTGCCGCGTTCGCTGGATCTGATGGTGGCGCTGCTCGCGGTCGGGAAGGCGGGCGGCGCGTACGTCCCGCTCGACACCGGGTACCCCGCGGACCGGCTGGCGTACATGCTGGCCGACGCGCAGCCGGTGTGCGTTCTCACCGACGGCACGGTGACGTTCGCCGGGTCCGGCGTCCCGGAGGTCCGGGTGTCCGCCGCCGACCGGTACTCACCCGAGCCGCTGACCGGTGTGCCGCTCGCACCGCAGCACCCGGCCTACGTGATCTACACGTCGGGCTCGACGGGACGGCCCAAGGGCGTCGTCGTGCCGCACGCCGGCATCGTCAACCGCCTGCTGTGGGTTCAGCGGTTCCGCCCGATCACCGTCTCGGACAACGTGTTCCAGAAGACGCCGTCCAGCTTCGACGTGTCGGTGCTGGAATTCTTCGGACCGCTCCTCGCCGGCGCGACGCTCGTGCTGGCCCGGCCGGACGGGCACAAGGACCCGGCGTACCTCGCCGACGTCATCGTGCGGCAGTCGATCACACGCGTGCACTTCGTCCCGTCGATGCTCGAGGTGTTCCTCGCCGAACCGGCCGCCGCCCGGTGCACCGGCCTCCGGATCATCTCCTGCAGCGGTGAGGCGCTGCCCGTCGCGTCCGCGCGACGCGTCGCGGAACTGCTGCCGGGAGTGGAACTCGACAACCTGTACGGCCCCACCGAGGCGTCGGTCGACGTCAGCTACGCCGCGTCCGTTCAGAAAATCGACGCGGCCGCGCCGTCCGTGCCGATCGGCCTGCCGACGTCCAACACCGGGCTCTACGTGCTCGACCGGTACCTGCAGCCCGTGCCCGCGGGTGCCGCCGGTGAGCTCTATCTGTCCGGGCCGCAGCTGGCCCGCGGCTACCTGGGCAGGCCCGGATTGAGCGCGGAACGCTTCGTCGCCGACCCGTCCCGCACCGGGTCCCGCATGTACCGCACCGGCGACGTCGCCCGGGTCGACGCGGCCGGTGCCGTCGAGTACCTCGGCCGGATCGACGATCAGGTGAAGCTGCGCGGCTTCCGGATCGAACTGGGCGAGATCGAAGCCCAGATGGCCGCGTGCCCCGGCGTGCGGCAGGCCGCCGCCGTCGTGCGCTCCGATGCGCCCGGTCGGCAACAGCTGGTCGGGTACGTCGTCGGGGACGCCGATCCGGGCGACGTCCGTGAGCACCTGGCGTCGGCGCTGCCGGAGTTCATGGTGCCCGTCGCGTTCGTGAACGTGGCCGAATTCCCGCTCGGCCCCAGCGGCAAGCTCAACCGCAAAGCCCTTCCCGCGCCGGACTTCGCGGCGCAAGCGACGTCGGAGCCAGTTGTGGAAAGCGGGACCGCGGGGGTGCTCGCCGGCCACTATGCCGAGGTACTCGGACTCGGGGCGGTCGGGGTGGACGACGACTTCTTCGCCCTCGGCGGAGACAGCATCCTCGCCATCCGCCTGGTGAATCTCGCTCGCCGGGAGGGGATCACCGTCACCCCGCGGCAGATCTTCGAACAGCGGACACCGGCCGCGCTCGCGCGACTGGTCGCGGACACCGCCGTCCCGCAGGTCCCGCAGGTGGAGGCGTCGGGCATCGGCGTCCTGCCGCCCCTTCCCGTCGTCCACCGACTGTCCGAGTGGAGTGGCGGAAAGAACCGCTTCAACCAGGCCGTCCTCATCCACACCCCGGCCGGCACCGACGCCACCGTCCTCACGGCGGCCCTGCGCTCAGTGATCGCCCACCACGACGGCCTGCGGCAAAGGCTCACCCGGCACGCACCGGGCGTGTGGTCGCTCGAGATCGCCGCCACCGCCGACCTCACGCTGCGCCGCGTCGACGTCACCGGACTCGACGCCGACGCGCTGCGCGAAATGGTGGCGGCCGAATCCGACGCCGCCACCGACCGCTTGAACCCCGACGACGGCACCATGCTGTCGGCGGTGTGGTTCGACGCCGGCCCGCAGGAACTGGGCAGGCTCCTGCTCGTCGCGCACCACTTGGTGATCGACGGGGTGTCGTGGCGGACCCTGATCGAGGACCTCGCCATGGCGTGGGTGGCCGCCGACAGCGGCGAGAACGCGGCACTCGACCCGGTGCCCACGTCGCTGCGCGGTTTCGCCCGCATCGTCACCGAGCAGGCGCAGGAACCGGCCCGCCTGGCAGAACTCGACCACTGGCTGCGGGTCACCGAACCCGGTGCCGACCTGGTGTCCGGCACCGACGGGCACGCCGTGGTGGGCAGCGGCGCCCGGCGGACGGTCCGCCTGGACCGGCAACTCACGGCTGCCCTGCTGACCACCGTGCCCCCCGTCGTCGGCGCGGACGTCACCGACGTGCTGCTCGCGGCGCTGCGACTGTCGGCCGACCGCTGGCTCGCCGAGCGCGGTCGCGACAACGACCTGCTGGTCGACCTCGAGCGGCACGGACGCGAAGAACTCTCCGAAGGCGTGGATCTCTCCCGCACGGTCGGCTGGCTCACCAACGTCACCCCCGTCCGGTTGCGCCGCCGGGCCGACGCACTCGACACGCTCAAGGACGTCAAGGAACAGTTGCGCGGCGCGCCCGACGGCGGCATCGGCTACGGCATGCTGCGGTACGTCAACGCGCGCACCGCCGGTCTCCTGGCGGCACGGTCCGAGTCGCAGGTGCTGTTCAACTACCTGGGCCGCATGCCGCACGCTGTGCCCGGACCCTGGACGCAGGCGGTCGAATCCGACTCCCTGGCAACCGATCCCGATGCCGACCTCGGCGGACCGTACCGCCTGGTCGTCAACGCGCTGTGCGAGGAATCCGCGGAGGGCACCGAACTGCAGGCCGTGTTCGCCTGGTCGGAGGCCGACCTGAGCGAGGCCGACACCGTCGCGTTGAGCGACGGCTGGGTGGCCGCACTGGGTGAACTCGCCGACGCCGCCGCAGAACACGACGGACCGGCGATGCTGACACCGTCCGATCTCCCGCTCGTGACGTTGACGCAGGACGAGATCGACCGGATCGTCCAGGCGAGCCCGAGCGGGGTCGACACGGTGCTGCCGCTGTCGCCGCTGCAGGAGGGCCTGTACTTCCAGGCCGGGTTCGACTCCGGCATCGACATCTACACGGCACAGTTCTCACTCGACTTCGAGCACCGCCTCGACACCGACAGGCTCGCCGCCGCGCTGCGGACCCTGCAGCGCCGCAACCCCACGCTGCGAGCGGGATTCGTCAGCGCGGGCCTGCCCGCGCCGGTGCAGTTCTTCGGCACCGGACTGGACGTGCCCGTCGCCGAGTTCGACCTGCGCGAACTCGACGAGACCGAGCGCGTCTCCTACGCCGAGCAATTGACGGCGCAGGACCGGCTGACGCCGTTCGACCTGACCTCCCCGCCGCTGTGGCGAGCAATGGTGTTGCGGCTCGGCGATTCCCACGACCGGCTGGTGATCAACCGGCAGTTCCTGCTGTGGGACGGATGGTCCAACGGTCTCGTCGTCAGCCAGCTGCTGGCCTTCTACGAATCGGGCGGCGACGACTCCGGGTTCGCCGCCCCGGAAGGGTCCTTCGAGGACTACCTGCAGTGGCTGGCCACCCGGGACGCGGACGCCGCGCAGTCGGCGTGGACCGACGCGCTCGGCGGCCTCGACGAGCCGACACTGCTCGCCGCGACGATCACCGGGGAGCCGGAACCGCCGCAGCGCCGGGACGCAGTGCTGCCGGTGGACCTGAGCGAACGGCTCCGGGGCGCTGCCCGCGGCGCCGGTGTCACGTTCAACGCGGTACTGAACGCCGCGCTGGCCGTCGTCCTCGGAATCGAGACCGGACGCCGCGACCTCGTGTTCGGCACCACCGTGGCCGGACGACCACCGGAGGTCCCCGGCATCGACGCGGTGACGGGCATGTTCCTCAACACCGTCCCCGTCCGGACGACACTGCGCGCCGACGAGACCGTCGCCGACCTGCTGCGGCGCACCCAGTCCGAACGGTTGGCGCTGACCCCGTACGACTACCTCGGGCTTGCCTCCATCCAGCGCGTCTCCGAGCACCGGCAACTGTTCGACGTGCTCTACGTGCTGCAGAACTTCGTCGACGAGAAACAGGTGTCGGCGCTCAACGCGGCGCACGACATCAGCGGCGGCGACAGCATCGACCACACGCACTACCCGGTCACGGTCGTCGTGACACCCGGCGCGAGTGTGAAGGTGAAGTTCGAGTTCCACCCCGAGAAGATCCCGGCGTCGCGGGTCGAACGCATGCTGTCGCGGTACGTGACCGTGCTCGAGGAGTGGTCCACGGACCTGTCGGGCATGGTAGGCGGAATCGCCGGTGCCGCAACACCGGTACCGGCCGCGCCGAAAGCCCTGCCCGACGCGACCATCGCCGACCTGTTCGCCGACGCGGCGCTCGTCCGTCCCGACGAGACGGCCCTCGTGTTCGGCGACCGCGCCGTGAGCTACGCCGAACTCGACGCCGACGTGAACCGGATGGCCCGGCTGTTGCTGGGTCACGGCGCGGGCCCGGAACGGATCGTCGCGCTCGCACTGCCGCGGACGGTGGAGATGGTGGTGGCGCTGTTCGCGGTCCTGCGCACCGGATCCGCGTACTTGCCGCTCGAACTCGACCATCCGGCAGAGCGCCTCGTCGGGATGCTCGACGACGCCCGGCCGACGGTCCTCGTCACCACGTCGGACGTCGCGGGGACGCTCGCCGCGGCCACCGTCGACACGGTGGTCGTCGACACCCTCGACTTCGGGGCGGTCGCGTGTGGTCCGCTGTCGGCGGCGGAACTCGGCGGGTTCGCGCCCGGAACCCCCGGTCGCCTGGACCATCCGGCGTACGTCATCTACACGTCCGGGTCCACCGGCAGGCCGAAGGGCGTCGTCACGCCGTACCGCGGGCTGACCAACATGCAGTTCAACCACCGGGAGGCGATCTTCGAACCCGTCGTCGCGGTGGCGGGCGGTCGGCGACTGCGCATCGCGCACACCGTGTCGTTCGCGTTCGACATGTCGTGGGAGGAACTGCTGTGGCTGGTGGAGGGCCACGAGGTCCACATCTGCGACGAGAACCTGCGGCGTGACGCCGAGGCGCTCGTGGCCTACTGCGACACCCACGAGATCGACGTCGTCAACGTGACACCGACGTACGCGCAGCACCTGATCGAGGAGGGTCTGCTCGACGACGGCCCGGGAAGGCACCGGCCGCCGCTGGTGCTTCTCGGAGGCGAGGCGGTGTCGGATTCGGTGTGGAACCGGTTGCGCGACACGGACGGAACGTGCGGATACAACCTGTACGGTCCCACCGAGTACACCATCAACACGCTGGGTGCCGGCACCGCCGACAGCGCGACGCCCACCGTCGGCATACCGATCTGGAACACGTCCGCGTACGTGCTCGACGCCTGGTTGCGTCCCGTACCCGACGGCGTTCCCGGTGAGCTGTACATCTCCGGGGTCGGGTTGGCCCGCGGCTACCTCGACCGGTTCGCGTTGACGGCGGAGCGTTTCGTCGCCGACCCGTTCCGTGAATCCGTACGTATGTATCGGACGGGTGACCTCATGCGCCGTCGCGAAGACGGGAACCTCGACTTCCTGGGCCGCACGGACGATCAGGTGAAGATCCGGGGTCACCGGGTGGAACTCGGCGAAATCGCCTCCGCGCTCGAAGCGCTCGACGGCGTGCGCCAGGCGGCGGTCGTCGTCGACTCGGGCCCGGGCGGGTTCAAGCGGCTCGTCGGCTACGCCGTCGTGAGTACTTATCAACCGCCGGACGTTAACAAGTACTCACAGGCGCTGCGCGCAACGCTGCCGGACTACATGGTGCCCGCCGCGGTCATCGAGGTCGACGGGCTGCCGATGACGGTCAACGGCAAACTCGACGTGAAGGCGCTGCCGTCCGCGGACGATGTGCTCGGCCGCAGCGGCGGAGCGCGCACCGAACCCCGCACCGACACCGAACGGGTGCTGTCCGCACTGTTCGGCGAGATCCTCGGCGTTCCCGCTCCCGGGATCGACGACGACTTCTTCGACCTCGGCGGTCACTCGCTGCTCGCCACCAGGCTGATCAGCCGGGCACGGGCAGCGCTCGACACCGACCTCACCATGCGCGACCTGTTCGAGGCGCCGACGGTGGCCGCACTAGCCACCCGGATCGGCGACGACACCGCGTCGACGTGTCCGGTGCTCGCGGCCAGGACACGGCCGGAGCATCTGCCGCTCTCCGCTGCGCAGCAACGCCTGTGGCTCCTGCAGCAAGTGGAGGCAGGCGCGGGCGCCGCCGTCGCCTACAACTTCCCGATCGTCCTGCGACTGCGGGACGCACTGGACCCGGAGGTGTTCGCGCAGGCGCTGACCGACGTGGTGTCGCGGCACGAATCGCTGCGCACCGTGTTCGGGGAGCACGACGGCGAACCCGTGCAGGTGATCCTGGACGACGTCCGCCCCGACGTGGCGGTGATGGATGGCACCGAGGCCGATCTGGTCCGGCTCGTCACCGAGACCGTCGGCAGGCCGTTCGACCTGGCCACCGAGATCCCGGTGCGCGCGAGCCTGATCCGGGTCGGCGACGAGCAGGTGCTGGCGATCGTGCTGCACCACATCGCCACCGACGAGTGGTCGGACCGGCCGTTCCTGCGAGACCTGATGACGGCGTACGCCGCCCGCGCGCAGGGTTCGGCACCGGGCTGGGAACCGCTGGCCGTGCAGTACGCCGACTACACCCTGTGGCAGCGCGACGTCCTGGGTGATCCGCAGGACCCGTCCAGCCTCGTCAGCCGCCAACTCGACTACTGGGCGAACACTCTCGCCGGGGCGCCGGAGGAGTTGGTGCTCCCCGCCGACCGCACCCGTCCGGCGCGGCCCAGCTTCGCGGGCGGCGCCATCGAGACGACCCTCGACGCCGCGACGACGCGGGCGCTGCGTTCGCTCGCCCGGACGTCGGGGACCAGCATGTTCATGGTGCTGCACGCGGCGTCGGCGGCGTTGCTGCACCGCCTCGGCGCGGGCGACGATCTGCCGATCGGGGCGCCGGTCGCCGGCCGCGGCGAACAGGGCCTCGACGACCTGATCGGGTTCTTCGTCAACACCGTGGTGCTGCGGACGGACGTGTCGGGCAACCCGACGTTCGACCAGTTGCTGGCACGGGTCCGCGACACCGACCTGGCGGCGTTCTCGCACTCGGACGTCCCGTTCGAAACCGTGGTGGAGAGGGTGAATCCGGCGCGGACCCTGGCCCGGAACCCGCTGTTCCAGGTGATGGTCGGCTATCACAGCCGGACGTCCGATTCGGCGCAGGCAGCCGGATCGGCCCTCACCCCGGTGGCGTTCGAGGAACGCACGGCCAAGTTCGACCTGGTGTTCAACTTCACCGAGTACCTCGACGACGAACGGGTCGAACTGCGCCTCGAATACGGTTCGGACCTGTTCGACACGGCCACCGCGGAGAAGATCGCGCGCAGGCAGGTCGAGGTGCTCGGCGCCGTCGCGTCCGACCCGGGGATCGCCGTCGGCGACCTCGACGTGTTCCTCGGCGAGGAACGCGAACTGGTGGTGCACGGGTTCAACGACACCGCGCATCCGGTGGCGGAGGAGACGTTCTACGAGGCGTTCGCGCGCCACGTCGCCGCGACCCCCGACGCCGTGGCCGTCGTCGACGCCGCGGGCGAGGTGACGTATGCGGAACTGAGTGCCCGCGCCGACCGGATCGCCGCGCTGCTGCATCGCCGCGGGGTCTCGGCCGAAGATGTTGTGGGGCTGGCGGTCCCGAGGTCTTCGCAGATGGTGGCGGTCGTGCTCGGGGTGCTGAAGCTCGGGGCGGCGTACCTGCCGCTCGACCTGAACCACCCGTCCGACCGCATCTCCTACATGCTCGCCGACTCCGCGGCACGGGTGCTGGTGACCACGGTGGGGGAGAGCCCCCGCATCGCGGAGGTCGACGGCCTCGTCCGTGTTCTCCTCGACGACGAGTCCGTCGCCGCGGAACTCGCGGCCGGGCTCGACGACTCGGTGCCGCCGCTCCCGCGGGGTCTGGACCACGCCGCGTACGTCATCTACACGTCGGGCTCCACCGGTACACCGAAGGGCGCGATCCTCACTCACGACGGGATCCCCAGCCTCGTCGCCACCGCCGAACAGCGGATGAAGCTGATCCCGGGCTCGGTGGTGATGCAGTTCGCGTCGATCGGATTCGATGTCGCGGTCTTCGAGTTGTCGATGGCGCTCTGCACGGGTTCCCGGCTGGTGATCGTGCCCGACGAGTCCCGCGTCGCCGGACCGGAACTCACCGATTTCATGGCCGCGCATTCCGTGACGCACGCGATCATTCCCCCGTCCCTGCTGGCGGCGCTGCCGTCCGGATGCGACGTCCCCGCGGGGTGCACCGTGCTGGTGGGCACGGAGACCGTGCCGCCGGAACTGATCGGACGGTGGGCGGAACGGCTCAACCTGCTGGCCGCTTACGGTCTCACCGAGGCCACCGTCAACAACACGCTGTGGCAGGCGCAGCCCGGGTGGAACTCCGCTGTGCCGATCGGCATCCCGGATCCCAACGAACAGGCGTACGTCCTCGACGACCGCCTGCAGCCGGTGCCGCCGGGAGTGGCGGGCGAGTTGTACATCGCCGGCCGCGGACTGGCCCGCGGATATCTCGGCAGGCCGGACCTCACGTCGGTCCGGTTCGTGCCCAGCCCCTTCGGCGAGGCGGGCACCCGCATGTACCGGACCGGGGACCGGGCGCGCTGGCGGGCCGACGGCAACATCGACTTCCTCGGACGCGTCGACGACCAGGTGAAGATCCGCGGGTTCCGCATCGAACTCGGCGAGATCATCGCGGCCCTCGGAAGCCATCCGGCGGTGAAGCAGTCGGCGGTCGTCGCCGACCGGTCCGGCGACATCGTCCGCCTCGTCGGCTACGTCACCCCCGCCGACGGGCACGGGGCCGGGCAGATCGACCCGCGGGCGGTGCGCGAACACGCCGCCGCGCGGTTGCCCGACTACATGGTGCCGACACTCGTGGTCGTGCTGGACGGCGAACTCCCGTTGACCCCCAACGGCAAACTCGACCGCAAGGCGCTGCCGCTGCCGGACTGGTCGGCCCTGACCGGGGACGGCACCCCGCAGACGCCGGAGCAGAAGGAGATCGCCGCGGCGTTCGCCGAGATCCTGCACCTGCCGTCGGTGGGCATCCACGACAACTTCTTCGACCTCGGTGGCAACTCCATGGCGTCGATGCGGCTGGTGGGCCGGATCCGTGGGCGGTTCGCCGTCGACATCGGCATCCGGGACGTGTTCGACAGTTCCACGGTGGCCGAACTCTCCGCGATCGTCGCGGCGGCCGCGTCCACCGGCAGACCGGTGCTGACGGTTTCGGATCCGAGGCCCGAGGCGCTGCCGCTGTCCGGGCCGCAACGCCGGTTCTGGAAGCAGTTCCGGGCGGCCGGTGCCGACGCGCGCGCCAGTCACGCACTGTCGCTGCAGCTTCGCGACACCGTCGACCCCGAGGTCCTGGCGCAGGCCCTCGACGACGTCACCTCGCGGCACGAACCGCTGCGGACCCTGTACGTGGAGGTCGGGGACACCGTGTTGGCCCAGGAAGCGGTGCGGCCCGCCCTCGAACTCGTCGACGTCGGGGACGGGGACGTGCACCGCACGGTCTTCGAATTGGCGCAGGCGCCCCTCGACCTCACCGGGCACGCCCCGCTGCGGGTGCATCTGGTGACCGGTGCCGACGGCACCCAGGCTCTGCTGCTCGCGATGCACTACATCGCCGTCGACGAGTGGTCCGTGGTGCCGCTGCTGGGGGATCTGATGGGCGCATACGCCGCCCGGTCACACGGCGCAGAACCCGAATGGGAACCGCTGCCCGTCGGATACGCCGACTACGTGGTGTGGTCGCAGGCACTCGCCGGCGATCCCGCGGACCCGGACAGCCGCCGGTCCCGTCAACTCGCGTACTGGCGCGAGGCCCTGGACGGGATGCCGTCCCGACTCGCACTTCCCACCCCTGCCGTGCGCGGACCGCGGACCGCGGAGATCGTGCCGGTCGAGATCGACGCGGAACTGCACAGTGCGGTCGCGAAGTTCGCGAGCGACACGGGCACCAGCCTGTTCATGGTGCTGCAGGCGGCGCTCGCGACCGTGCTGACACGGCACGGCGCAGGCACGGACATCCCGCTGGGGTCGCTCGTCGCGGGACGCACGGAGGAGTCGCTGGACGCGCTGGTCGGCTGCTTCTTCAATATCGTTCTGCTGCGAACGGATACGAGTGGCGACCCCGATCCCGTGGAGTTGCTGCAGCGTATCCGCGCCGCGAACCTCGACGCGCTGGACAACCAGGACGTGGCGTTCGCCGACGTCGCGGAGGCGCTCGGAGACACACCGGTGCTTCGTCCGCAGGTCATGATCGTTCACCACGAGCAGGCCAGACTCGGTCACCTCGACGCGCTGGGCGGCTTCATGCCGGTACCGGTGGGTGTGCCGGATTCGGATCTGACGCTGAGCTTCTACGAGCCGGTCGGCGGCGGACCCGTCCACGCATATTTCTCGTTCTCCACCGATGTGCTGGATGCCGGGGAGGTCCGTGGCTGGGCGTCGGAGTTGTCGACGCTGGTCACCGGATGGGCGGGAGGAGTCCGGTGATCAGGAGTGATCTAGATCGCACTTCCGCGGCGGACTTCGCCGCCGTGGGGGCCGGAAGTACTTGGTACTGTGCTCGAAATAAGGATAGGCTTCACTATCTTGCCGGAAGACAGACGGCGGCTGGGTCGGGTGCGGCGTGGCGTCGAGGACGGACAACGAGCTATGAGTGAATCGCCGGAAACGGTCGGTACAGATCTCCCGGTGCGAGATGTCGTGGGTGTTGGATTCGGTCCCGCCAACCTCGCACTGGCCATTGCCATCGAGGAACACAATGCGGAGTGCCCCCCGCGCGAGCGGATCAGCGCGCAGTTCTTCGAGAAGCAGGATCGATTCGGGTGGCACCCCGGGATGCTGCTCGACGGGGCAACCATGCAGATCGCGTTTCCCAAGGACCTGGTGACGTTCCGGAATCCGCGCAGCGCATTCACCTTCTTCAATTACCTCTTCGATCAGGGTCGCCTCGTCGACTTCGTCAATCACCAGACCTTCTTCCCGACTCGGCACGAGTTCCACGACTACCTGCAGTGGGCGGCACGCCGAGTGGACGCCGACGTGCGGTACGGCACCGCGGTGGAGTCGGTACGCGGAATCCGCGGCGACGACGGGGTGATCGACCGGTTCGAGGTCCGGGCCGCCGACGGCAGCGCGGTGATCGCACGCAACGTCGTGATGGGCGCCGGCCTGCGGGAACGAATCCCCGAGTGGGCCAACCCCTCTGCGCGGTGCTTCCACAACCATCAATTCCTGTTCCGGCTCGGCGAGATGCCTGCCCCGGTCCACCAGCGGTTCGTCGTTCTCGGGGCGGGCCAGAGTGCCGCCGAGATCGTGCAGTACCTGCACGGAAACTACCCCGAAGCCGAAGTCCACAGCGTCTTCTCGCGTTACGGCTACAGCCCGGCCGACGACAGTCCGTACGCCAACCGCATCTTCGATCCGGAGGCAGTGGACGATCTGCACGGCGCCCCCGAGGAGGAGCGTCTGCGATTGCTGGATGTCCATAGGAGTACTAACTATTCGGTGGTCGACATCGAACTCATCAACGAGCTCTACGCGACCGAGTACCAGGAACGCGTGCGCGGGCGCCGCCGGCTGTTCATGCGGCGCGCGTCGGAGATCATTGCCGTCGACGAGACTTCGGACGGGATCGAGGTGGCGGTGCGCAGCGGGGTGGACGGCCTCACTGACACTCTCGCCTGCGACGCACTGATTCTGGCCACCGGATTCACCCCCGCCCCCCTCGCGCCGCTGTTCGACGATCTCGCGCCGAAAACCCACCCGCCACGGGAAGTCGGCCGAGATTACCGATTGGCGGTTTCACCGGACGTCACAGCGGGAATCTATCTGCAGGGCGGCACGGAGAAAACGCACGGAATCACGTCGTCGCTCCTGTCGAACGTTGCCGTGCGGGCGGGAGAGATCGTTACATCTGTCGTAACAAGGCGTGGCCGCAACGGCACGCTTGCTAGTGTGAACGCACAGGACACGTATGCGACAAGCGAGGCGAGATGAGCACCAATCCATTCGATGACGAAGAAGGCCGCTTCTACGTGCTGGTGAACGACGAGGACCAGCACTCACTGTGGCCCACGTTCTCTGAGGTGCCGGCAGGCTGGCGCGTGGTTTTCGGCGAGGAAAGCCGGGCAGCCTGCCTCGAGTACGTGGAGAAGAACTGGACCGACATGCGGCCGAAGAGCCTGCGTGAGGCCATGGAGGCCGACGAGAAGTCGGGCGGACGGCACAGCGTCGACAAGAGCTGACCTCCCCGTCGCCCGCGTTTCGGCGACGCTTAGGGCCGGGACGACCGTCCGGTGAGATTCCGGCGGTCGCGCCCGGCCGACGGCCGAGAGGCCGTCACCTGAAACTGCCTCAGGCCGCCTTCTGTGTGTGTGTTTCGACCGGCTTCCGCCGCCTCGTTTTGAAAACGGGGCGGCGGATGTCGTCTGTGCGGCGCAGGATGCGCGGCCTCCGCAGAGTCCGGGCGATCCATTCGCCGAGTGTGACACCGGCCGCGAGCGCGCAACCGATACCGAACGCCGCCAGCAGCGAGCCCAGTCCGATCACGACCTCGTTGTTCAGCAGGGCGTACAGACCCCGGTACAGGGACAGACCCGGCAGCAGCGGTGTGATACCCGCCACCACGACGACCAACGGCGGCGTGAGCGCACGGCGGGCCATCAGACCACCGGCGAAGCCGACCACGGTGGCGGCGAGTGCCGAACCGATGATCGGGCCGATGCCGAACTGGTGCGCCACCATGTACACGAGTGCGCCTGCCGCCCCGCCGAACCACGCGGCCGTGAGGGCCCGCTGCTCGGCATAACACGCCAGCGCGTAGAACATCGACGCGAAAGCGCCCGACATCACCAGCACGGGAAGTTGCACGAGTTCCGTGATCTCCACGTTGACCGGGGGCAGGGTCGAACCGAGCACGCCGGTCAGACGCAACGAGATGGCCACACCGGCGATGATGCCGCCGGTCATCATGACCACTTCGAAGAATCGCGCCGCCGCCGTGATCGGTGCCCCCGTGATGGCGTCCTGCACGGAACCGACCAGCGACAGCCCGGACAACAGCACCACCACACCGGCCGAAATGATCTGCGAGGGTCTGATCTCGACACCCAGCTGATCCTGGAACGTATACAGCGTCGCCGCCGGGGTCGCGGCCACCAGACCGCCCGCCACCTGCTGGAAGAAGAACGGCAGACCGATGCGGTTGAGGACGCGGTTGACCCGGTAGATCACCATCGTCGTCAGGAAGGCGACGGACGCGACCAGCACCCCACCACCCATCAACACCGACACCGACGCGGCCATCGACGCCCAGGCGAGCGTCGCGATCCAGCGGTTGTACGGGTGCGGCGCCGTGGTGACCGCGGTCAGAGCCTCGTGCGCCTCGCTGGGGGTGACCGCCTCCCGGCGGATACGCCGGGTGAGCCGGTCGACCGCCGCGAGCCGGGTGAAGTCCATCGAGCGGTAGTGCACGATCCGCATGGTGCTCGCCGGCGGGAGAGTGGGCCCGCGGTACGCCGACAGCACGATGGAGTTGTACGTGACATCCACATCGCACTGGGCGAGGCCGTACGTGGCGGCGATGAACTGCACCTGCTCGGCGGTGTCCATCGCACCGGTGCCGGACGCGAGGAGCACTTCACCGACTCGCACGGCGAGGTCGAGTACTTCGGCGACGACCGCATCGTCGGTGAGGTCGATCGGCTGCAGCGGTGTGGGTGCAGCGGTGACCGCATCGACCGTTGCGCGACGGTCGCCTGTGAGACGTTGGAGGGATTCTGTGAGCTTGGACATACTACGTGTCGGAGACAAGATCTTTCTCGGTCAAATCGGTAGCGGAGAGTGCAGACTCGAGTGTCTCGTGGCGGAACGTGGAGATGACCTGATCGTGGACGACACGGAATGCAGAGGCCAGGATACGCGTCTCTTCCGGGTCCGTGGCCCACGTGGCCTGCTGTTCGACCACCAGCACTCCGTCGTAGTAATACATTCGCTTCGGAATCAGCGTGATGCCCGCGGTCGACGCCCATTCCCGCAGCGCCGCCAGGCCCTGAGTGGCGCCTTTCGGCCCGCCCATCTCGATGTCGTCGCTCGACAGCGACAGCAGAGTGTCGATGTCGCCGGAGTTGAGGGCGTCGTGCCAAGCGAGGACGGTGGCGATCTCCGAGGTACTCATGGCTTCAACGCTATCCAATGTGGGCGGAAGTAGCCGACGTTCCTGCAATGGATATGATGGGCGCGCGTGTCCGCCTCCTTAGCTCAGTGGTAGAGCACTCGCCTTGTAAGCGAGCGGTCGTCAGTTCAATCCTGACAGGAGGCTCCACCGCGGAATCGACTCCGCACGACAGAGGGCCACCTTCCCCGGAAGGTGGCCCTCTGTCGTTTCCCGCGCGCTCACCCCTGGGTGGGCAGTTCGTCACCCTCGGGTACCTGTCTCCCAGCCCGCCGGTCCTTGACTATGGGTACATGCAAGTCAATTCGTGCAGGTCGGCGGTATTGGACGCGGTCGAAGCCCTGCCCGCCCTCGAGAGGGAGACACTCGCACTCGTGTTCTACCGGGGAATGTCCTGCGACGAGGTCGCGGCGACGATGAAGACCACCGTCGACGTCGTCCGGGACCGGCTCCACGAGGGCTCCCGCGCCCTGCTCACCGGTGTCGGCGGCGGACTCTGAACCGTCACGTGCCGATCGGCTGACCGAGCAGGCTCGCGAGTGTGTCGCCGACGATCGACGACCACATGGGCCACGTCTTCTCGTCGAGGGCCATCGATCCCACGTCGTGGGTGGCGCACCCGGTGCCGGCCGGGACCCCGTCGAAACGGTCGCGCAGCCACATCAGGGCGCTCGCGGCCGCGACCGGTTCGAGGGACAGGTGCTCGCTGGCATGGTCGCGGGTATACGTCACCCGGGCGTCCGGGTCCTGGCAGTACGTGTCGACGAGCCGGTCGACGGGCCCGACCGGCACCAGCCAGTCCGGGTTCGCCTGATACATGAACATGGGAACGTCCGGCACCTGATGGCCCATCCTCGTCCGGTCGAGTACCGATGCGACCACCGGATCGCGCAGCGGGTCGCCGCTGGGGCTGTCGAACAGGCCCCGCAGGTTCGCGAACGGCAGCAGCGCGGACTGATAGCTGACGCACAGGTTGCCCTTGGCTGCCAGGAGTTGCCTGCCGAGGGGGTTCAGGTGGGTGTCGAGATACTCCGCGAGTTCGGGATAGTCCCGGCTCACCCCGAACACCCCGCCCAGCACGATTCCCGCGCCCAGGTTGTTGTCCGCGAGATCGACCAGGGCGCCGAGATCGGCCGGGATACCGCCCTCGGCCGCGCCGACGATGTTCAGGTCCGGCGCGTAACTCTCGTGGAGTTCGGCGGCATGCCCCGTCGCGATTGCGCCTCCCGAGTACCCCATCAGTCCGACCGGGGTCTGCCTGCCGGACAGGCCGAGGGGGTCGAAGTTCTCCGCCGCCCGGATTCCGTCCAGAGTGATGCGGCCCGCGAGGGGCCCGGCAGCGTAGGCGGCGTTCGGGCCCTGATGGTCCGGCAGTACGACGGCCCATCCCTGGGCGAGCGCGGCCTGGGCCTCGAGGAACTGCAGCGGCGCGACGACCTGACCGGTCAGCGGCGCGGGCACGGACCACTGCTGCAGCGCGTACGAGGCGGCGCAGTACTTGCCGAGCGAGTCTTCCGCCGGCTGGAGCGACAGCAGATTGCGGACGCCGTCGATCGTGCCCCGCGGCTTGATCACCGTCGCGACCGCCGGGATCGCCTCGTCGCGCGAATTGTTGGAGCGGTACGACAGCTGCCACGCGTCGACGTTCACCGGAAGCACGGACAGGTTCGCCAGGTGCACTTCGCGGGCGGCGATGATCTCGCCGGGCTCGGCGGCCGCGACCACGTCGACGGGCGGTTCGTAGAACCCGCGGTCGGCCTCGGGCCAGGCGGGGACGGGCGGGGCCGGTTGCACGTCCACCGGCGTCCCGGATTCGGCGGGTGCCCCGACCGACGGTGCGGCGACGGCGAGCTGTGCGCCCACCAGCATCGCCCCCACCAGCAGGATTCGGTGTCGTAGCGCTCTCGATCTGATCATGTGGTCCTCCCCGGGCCGAAGTGAGACGTCCATGTCTCACTTTGAGTGCAGACCTTAGATCAGGTGTGACGGGTATCGCAATACTCGCGAGTAAGTTCCGGTCAGGATTGATCGGTGACCAGCGCGATGAGCATCGTGCTCAGGACGTCCACCAGGACCGACGCGGACGGCCGGGGGGAGGCGGTGCTCCAGTGGTGGGCGAGGTCGTTGACCGCCCCGATGAAGGCGATCGACACCATCCCGAACCGCTCCGGTGGGTCGACGACGCCACCGTCGATCGTGCGGGTGACCGCCTCGAAGAGTTGCGCCCACTGGGTGCGGCGCTCGAGGCGGTACTGCTCGACCCGGGGGCCAGCCCCGACCACTTCCACGAAGATGATCCTGGCGCGCCGCTCGTCGGTGCCGACCGATTCGATGTAGGCCGTCATCACGGTGCCGGCGACGGTCCGCGGGTCCCGGGACGGCGCCGCCTCGTTCGCGGCGAGCACGGCGTCCCGCGCGTCGTCCTGGATCGTGTCGTAGACGGCCAGCAGGATGTCCTCGCGGCTGCCGAACTCCTCGTAGAACTGGCGCCGCGACAGTCCCGCGTGGGCGCAGATGTCGCTGATCGAACTGTGGGCGTACGTCTTCTCCGCGAAGACCGACAGGGCGGAGTCGAGGAACCGGGCCCGGCGGGCCACGCGACGTTCGGCGACCGGTTGGCCGCTGTACGTCCGACTCGATTCGGCTCTGGACACGGTCTCAGCCTACGGTGGCGGGCACGTCGGGCCCGGCCTCGGCTCACATCAGTTCCCGCATCCGCTCGTGCAGGATGATGCGCCCCGCGGCCTCGATCAGCGCGAGGTGCGAGAACGCCTGCGGAAAATTGCCGAGGTGGCGGCCGGTGCTCGTGTCGAACTCTTCGGCGTACAGGCCCAGGGGAGAGGACACGCTGACCAGTCGCTCCATCAAATCGGTTGCCTCCTGCACCTGATCGACCACGGTGAGAGCCGACACCAGCCAGAACGAGCAGATCAGGAAACTGCCTTCCTTGCCCGACAACCCGTCGTCGGTTTCGCCGGTGCGGTAGCGCAGGACGAATCCGTCCTCGGTGAGATCGCTCGCGATGGCGTCGACGGTGGCACGCAGTCGGACGTCCCCGCGGGGAAGGAATCCGAAGACCGCGGCGAGCAGCGTCGACGCGTCCAGCGCCTCGGTGTCGTAGTGCTGCCGCAGCACCCCCTTCTTCACCCCGTGCGCGAGGATGTCGGCGCGGATCTCCTCGGCCGTGGCGCGCCAGGCGTCCTCGGACGCGCGATCGCCGCGGATGCCGGCGATCTTCGACGCCCGGTCGAGTGCCACCCAGCACATCAGCTTCGACGACACGTAGTGCTGCGGTGCGCCGCGCGCCTCCCAGATCCCCTGATCGGGGTCGCGCCACACCGCGGAGGCGCACGCCGCCTGCTGCTGCACGAGCGGCCACAACCGGCGGGGAAGGCGCTTGCTGCGCACCGTGTGCAGCAGGATCGAGTCGAGGACGGCGCCGAACACGTCGTTCTGCCGCTGGTCGAACGCGCCGTTGCCGATCCGCACCGGGCGCGCGCCCGCATAGCCGGACAGGTCGTCGCGGGTCGACTCGCTCAGGTCGCGGGTGCCGTCGATTCCGTACATGATCTGCAGTGCACCATCACCGTTCGACTCGAGGTCGGCGATGAACTGCATGAACTCGTCGGCCTCCCAGTCCAGGTTCAGGTAGTGCAGGGCCTGCAGCGTGAACGTGGAGTCCCGCATCCACGTGTACCGATAGTCCCAATTGCGTTCGCCGCCCGGGGTTTCCGGAAGGGATGTCGTGAGCGCCGCGACGGTGGCGCCGGTCGGCATGTACGTGAGGCCCTTGATGGTCAGCGCGGACCGCTGGATCGCCTCCCGCCATCGATGGTCGGGGAAGCGGGCGTGACTGAACCAGCGCCGCCAGAACGCCGCGGTCGCATCGAGTTGCGCGACAGCGTTTTCCGCAGTTTCCGGCGCGGCGAGTTCCGCCGCCCAGGTCAGCGCGCAGTACAGGGTCTCGCCCTTCTCGAGTATGTGGCGCGCGCGAGCCCGTCCGCCCTCGATGCCGAGCGCCATGTCCGTCCGCAGGCGCAGCGTGAGCCCTGCACCGCTCGCGTCGGCGGCGTGCCGATCGCCGCCCACGAGAACCCACTCCGCCGGTGTGCGTCCGTAATCGAACACGGGCTCGCACACCAACTCCACCTCCACGTTGCCGTCGAGGCACGTGACCGTGCGGACCAGCATGTGATCGGCATCCTCGTCCGCGGGCGGCCTCGTGTGCGGAGTGACGGTTTCCTCACCGCGGGTCGGGCCCATCGTCAGCGCACTGCGCACGTTCACCCACCCGGTCGGGGTGTTCCACACCGCGGAGATGATGTTGGTGCCCGGCTCGTACTGGCGGGATGCCGGAACGTTGAGCCCGAACGGGCCGATCCGGAACATCCCGGCCTCACGGTCGAGGAGAGAGCCGAACACGCTGGGCGAGTCGAACCGGGGCACGCACAGCCAGTCGACGGAACCGTCCGGCGCGATCAGCGCCCCGGTGTGGCAGTTCGAGAGGAAGGCGTAATCGGCGATCGGCGGGAACGGCGACGGCGCGGCCGCGCTTCGGGGTGGGGCATCGTCGTCCGAGGCAGTAGTCACGTTCGCGTCCCTCTCCCGGAGTGTCGGCTACCTCCATGCTGCGGGTCGCGGCGCCGACGGTCATCACCCGGATCGGGTGACCGCTCAGTCCCCGAGGACGGTGAGATCGAGTCGGCGGACGCGATCCGGCTCCGCGATGACGTCGATCTCGGTGATCTTCCCGTCCACGATCGTGAACGCCAGGACCAGGTACAGCCGCCCGCGGGGAGCCATCACGAGCCCGGCCGACCCGTTCACCAGGGCCACCTGGGTGACCCGTGCCCGTTCCGCGGATGCGAGCGCACCCTTGGCCACGACGCGGGCGCCCCGGATCACGAGAGGTCCCGGGGTGGGTCCGACAGCCGGATCGGCCCGGAGCACCACATCCGGATCGAGCAGGGCGACCAGCGCGTCGAAGTCGCCGCCGCGGGTGGCGGCCAGATAGGCGTCGACGACCGCTCGCCTGCGGTCCAGATCCGCGGAATCCGGTGCCGGCGAGGCGCCCTTCACCCGGTGGCGGGCGCGACTGGCGAGTTGCCGCACCGCCTGGGAGGAGCGGCCCACGATGGGGGCGACGTCGTCGAAGGGCACGTCGAACATGTCGTGCAACACGAACGCGAGCCGCTCGGCCGGGGTCAATGTATCGAGCACGACCAGCAGCGCCAGCCCCACCGAATCGGCCAGCATCGCTTCGTGTTCGGGGTCGCCACCGTCTTCGTGTCCGACGGCCGGATCGTGTGCCTGCACGTCGAGAGGTTCCTCGCGCCGTTGCTCGCGGGAGCGCAGCACGTTCAGGCACACCCGCGACACCACCGTGATCAGCCACGCCTCGAGGTTCTCCACCTCGCCGGTGTCCGCGCGGATCGTGCGCAGCCAGGCTTCCTGGACGGCGTCGTCGGCCTCGCTCACCGAGCCCAGCATCCGGTACGCGACGGCCCGCAGCCGCGGCCGGTGTTCCTCGAAACGCTCGGTCAGCCGATCGCGGTCGTCCACCGTGTCACATTCCTTCCTCGCGGCGTGTCTCACAGGTAGATCCACCGACAATCAGCTGTCCGAAGAATCTGGAGAGATCATGACATCACCCATTCTCATCACCGGCGGTACCGGCACGCTCGGACGTCAGGTCGTCCCACTGCTGCGGGCGGCGGGGCGGGACGTGCGGGTTCTCAGCAGGCACGGTCGCGAGCCCGGCGACGGCGTCGAGTATCAGACCGGTGACCTGTTCGAGGGCAAGGGAATTGACCCCGCGCTGGACGGCGTCGAGACCGTTCTGCACCTGGCGGGTGGCCCCAAGGGTGACGAGGTGGCGACCCGGAATCTGGTGGAGGCCGCCGCGCGCGCCGGAGTGCGGCACGTCGTCTACATCTCGGTGATCGGGGCCGACCGCGTTCCGCTCGGCTGGTTCACATCCAAGCTGGCCGCGGAGCGAGCGGTGGCCGACGCGGGCCTGCCGTGGACGACGTTGCGCGCAGCCCAGTTTCACGAACTGGTCCTGAGCATGCTGCAGAAGATGGCGAAACTGCCGGTGATCCCGGTCCCGGGCGGACTGCGCTTCCAGCCGGTCGATTCGGGGGAAGTGGCGGCGCGTCTGGTGGAACTGACGCTCGGCGCCCCGGCCGGCCTGGTTCCCGACCTGCCCGGGCCGGCCGTGTACGGGATGGGCGATCTGGCGCGCAGTTACCTGCAGGCGACCGGCAGGCACCGGCTGACGATGCCGGTCCGGATGCCCGGAAAGGCCGGCCGCGCGTACCGGGACGGCGCCAACCTGTCGCCCGAGGCGGCGACGGGCAAGCGGACGTGGGAGGACTTCCTGGCCGCCTACCCGAGCATCTGACCGCCGGCGTCGGCGAGCTTCCCGCGCAGGTCCGCCAGGGTCTTGGTCAGCAGCCGGGACACCTGCATCTGCGAGACACCCACCCGCGCAGCGATCTGCGACTGGGTCATGTTGCCGAAGAAGCGCAGGACAAGGACGGTGCGCTCGAGGTCGGGAAGCGATCCCAGCAGAGGCTCGAGGACGACATGGTCCTCGACGTGTGCGAGGGACGGGTCGAGGTCGCCGATCGTCTCCGACAGCGGGCGCTCGTCCTCGCCGAGTGGGAAGTCGACGGACAGGGTGCTGTAGGCGTCGGCGACCCGCAGACCCCGGACCACCTCCTCCTTGTCGATCCCGAGGGCCTCGGCCAGTTCGCTCGCCGTCGGGGCGCGTCCGAGGGTGGTGGTCAGTTCGGTCGTCGCGGTGGTGAGGGAGAGGTGCAGTTCCTGCATGCTGCGCGGGACGTGCATCGCCCAGCCGGTGTCGCGGAAGTGCCTGCGCACTTCGCCGGTGATCGTCGGGACGGCGTAGGACACGAAGCTCGCCCCGCAACTCGAGTCGAACCGGTCGACGGCCTTGACGAGACCGAGGCGGGCGACCTGGATCAGGTCGTCGAGGGGTTCTCCACGACCGAGGAACCGCCGCGCGATGTGTTCGGCGAGCGGCAGGCACCGCTCGATCAGCCGCTGCCGCAGCAGTTCGCGGCGGGGGTCCGAGACGGCGAGACGGCCGATGGCCTCGCACTGCGCGGGCACGTCGCGGTATTGGTCACGATCGCGGCGTGCGGTTTCCGGCTTTGTCTGCCGACGCTCGCTCCGTGCGGCGTCGGCGACGGGCTTCGGACGATGCGCCGACTTCGACCACACGGGGATGCGTCGGATGTCGAGCGATGGTTCGACGAGCGGGGTGGACACTTTCATGGCTCTGCCCTTCTCTGACCTGCCGGCATCGGCAATGGCGTCGTTATTCGACGAGTGCGGGGGACGTGTCGGCGGCCTCGTCGGCGAACATCGCCTCGATCCGGGCCTTGATTTCCTCGGTGCTCATCGTTGCTCCGCCTCGCGTGGCGGTGCTGGTGGCGGAACCGTGGGATGTGAAGCTGGCGGGCATGCGGGTTGTGTCCTGTCGTGTGCGAAGTGTCGGTGTCCGAGAGAGGGGAGGGCGGCCGAGTAGGGCCGTCGGGTCACGTCGGCAGGGACGAGAGGAGCGTGAGCGCGCTGAGCGCCAGCGTGGCGATCAGGCCGCCGGCGATCGCTCCGCCGCTGCCTGCGCCGAGAACGAGGACCTCCCCGTCGTGGGGAGTGCTCTGCGGGTCGTGGGTGGTCATCGGTTCTCCTTCGTGCGACGTCGTCGTGAGAACTAATCTGCGTTGAAGAATATAGATTTGTTCTACAGCGGTCGGACGGGAAGTTCAAGCCGAATCGGCAAGATTGCTGGTCCAGCCACGCGGCACTGCGGGCATTCCGGTGCGAACCTGCGCGCCCCGCGGCACATTGTGTTCACTGGGGCTTGCTAAGATTGATGCGCCCTGAGAAGAAGGGAGACCCGGTGACGTCCTCTCATGTGCCGCTTCGTTCGCAGCGGGGTGTGTACGGGATCTCGGTAACGTCGGAACTGACGGGTATCGGACCACAGACGCTGCGCCTCTACGAGCGGCGCGGGTTGATCACACCGACTCGCACGGGCGGTGGCACCCGCCGGTACAGCGAGGACGATGTCGCGCGCCTCCAGAAGATCACCGAACTCGTCGCCGCCGGAGTCAATCTCATCGGCATCGGCCAGATCCTTCAGCTCGAAGCCGAGAACGCGGTCCTCGCGGCGCGAAACGCCGAACTGGAGCAACTCGTCCGATCCGGGGTTCCCGACCGCGCCTGAGCGGTGCCGGATCAGCTCGCGGGCTGGTCGCTGGTGGGGTTGAACTCGTCGAACGATGCGTCGGCCGCCTGCCATTTACCTTCGGCCCGGATGTCGGCGAAAGCGCTGTCGAATGCGTCGACCAGCCACGCGTGCCCGGCCGTGGCCAGCAGTTCGTCGGACGTGCCGTCGGCGGCACCCTGGTACAGGCTGACCCGCCACTCGGACCTGTCCTCGACGGCGTCGCTCAGTCCGTCGGTGGCGTTGGATGCGAGAAGGTAGCGGTTGAACTCGAAGTCGACCCGAATTGCATAGCCGGCACCGGTGTTGACCACGTTGGCCGGTCGCTGGGTGGCCGCGGCGAGCGCCGTGAGGGCGTCACGGTAACGATCTGCGTGTTCCTGCGTGCGGGGCACCGTCTTCTCGTCTCTCGCGCAGAGGCCGTGGCGCTGACGGCCACGACACCTTGTACGAATCCGTCCGGGGTCGGCGGCGGTTCGTGTTCGGTTCGGGTCCGAGATTACGTCACCCGATGCTCGTCCTGGCTGCTACAGGCCAGGCGTGAGGGATGCGAGATGCAAAATCTGTATTTCCGGATGCAGATTCATTACGTTGTCGTGTTAACATCAGGTGTTCCTTAAGCAGAAGGGAGCCTATTGTGACCATCGACGTCCTACCCCGCTCACGGCGCGGGGTCTACGGAATTGCGGTGACGTCGGAGTTGACGGGTATCGGCCCGCAGACTCTCCGCCTGTACGAGCGTCGCGGGTTGCTCACCCCGGCCCGGACCAGCGGCGGCACCCGCAGATACAGCGACGACGACCTGAGCAGGTTGGCACGCATCGCTCAGCTCATGGACGACGGTGTGAACGTCGCCGGCATTCAGCGCATCCTCGCGCTCGAATCCGAGAACGCCGAGCTGGCGTCGCGGCTGGAAGTGCGGGGTGATACGCCCGCGCAGTAGTCCGCCATAGCGCCGAGGAGGTGAACTCTGAACCCGCCAGAGCTCCGGCTCTGGTCCGCATTCGACTCCAGACGGGACAGAAGAATCATGACCCTCACGGCCCACAATGCATTCCGCACCCGCACCGCCCGGCACGCGAAGGACCGGCAGGCCGAGCCCGACCGCCGCTTCTCGCTCGGAACCGCGCTCGTCGCTGCCCTCGTCGCGGCGGCGCCGGCGATGACCGTGACCGGTTCGGTGGTCCTCGCGGCCGCCACCGCCGGATCCGTTCTCGTCGGCGTGCTGCTCGCCGCCTTCCTCATCTCGAGTGTGATCTGACCGCCCCCGCCTGATCCGACCGCTCCGAATCGGCTCAGCGGAGTCCTGCGAAGAATTCCCGGATGTCCGCGGTCAGGGTCTCGGGCTCTACGAAGATTCCTGCATGGAGCCGACGTACGCGCCCGAGGATGCGGTGTCGGTGAGTCAGTACAGCATGACGTTGGTGAGCAGGCGGTCGATGCCGACCTGCGCGATGTCGCTGCGAAACGGTCGGACGGACTTCGTCGTGTCGGTCATGCAGACCACGCCACGAAGGATTGAGGACAGGTCCGGTCCCCGATCGGGAACGGGTCAGCAGGCCCCGGTCTTGGCGGCGTCGTAGGCCTGGATCATCTGGTCCTTGCGCTCCTGCGGAGCGTCCTTCCACTCCGGCGTCTCGGCTGACTGGGTGAAGAGGTCGTCGAGGGCCTGCGTGCGGTCGAACGTCTCGCCGCTCTGCTGCGCGCGGGCCTCGGCGCCGTTCGCGTACTGGAGGAGGCCCTTGCACAGGTCCGCGACTGCGGGCAGGTCTGCGGAGGACGCCTCGGTGGCCTCGGTCGTTGCGCTCGCCGGGGACTCGGCCTCGGTGGTGGTCGATTCGGAACTGCACGCCCCGAGCAGCAGGGCGGCCGGGATCAACAGCGCAACGATGGTTCGTGTCATGCGAAATACATACCAGAGGCAGGTGTCGGTCAGTGTCGGCCGGTCGCTCCCGGGCCGCTCGAGGTCAAGGCGTCAGGCGGGTCCGAGGGTGTAGTCGACGCCCGGACGGTCGCCCTTGCCCTTGTTGAGCCAGCGCCCCGGCAACTTGCCCGCCAGTTCGCCGAGCGGTCCGACGGCGGCACTGAGAACGCCCACCGTCTCCTGCAACAGGTCGACGCTCGCGCTCATCCGCTCCAGGTTGGGTGCCAGCGCCGTCAACGTCTCGGACAGCGCCACGATCTGATCGAGCGGGCCGCCCTCGGCGATGAGGCGTTCGAACGCGCCGCCCTCCGACAGCAGTGTGTCGAGGATGCCGTTCTCGGCAAGCGCCCGGTCCACCAGTCCGCCCGGTGCCGTGAGCCGTTCGACCGCACCGTCCTGCGCGGTCAGCCGTTCGAGTGGGCCCTGCTCGGCGGTGAGACGGTCGAGCAGGCCGTCTTTCGCGAGCAGGCGCTCCAGGGTGCCGTCCTCGGCGAGGACCCGGTCGAGCGGACCGTCCTTGGCGAGGACCCGCTCGAGCGGGCCACCCGGCTCCAGCAGTCGTTCGAGGGTGCCGCCCTCCGACGTGAGACGGTCGACGGGGCCGCCCGGGGCGAGGAGACGGTCGAGGGGACCGCCCGGTTGGAGTGCCTGCCCGAGCGGCCGGTCGTTGGCCGCCAGCGAGGACAGTTGGCTGATCACCTGCAACGGGCTGCCCTGGGTGCTCATGCCCGTGACGACTCCGGTCCCGGCGACCGCGGTCCGGACCGTCACGAGGGTGGCCTCGGCGATACCGAGACCGACATCGGCCGCCGCAAGACCGGCACGCACCGGAAGGGCAATCAACGACACCAGGTTCATGGAGTTACTGTAACCCGCGACACACAATCATCGAGCGTCTCGATCCGGTCAGTGCAGAGCCTTCAGTCCGACGACGCATCCCACGATGCCCAGGATCAGCAGAATCTTCACCGGTGTGGTGCTCTCGGCGCCCGTCAGCATCGCGAACCCGACCGTGAGTGCCGCGCCGATGCCGACCCACACCGCGTACGACGTTCCGGTGGGGAGACTGCGCATCGCGTAGGCCAGACCCGCCATGCTGAAGACCAGGGCGACGCCGAAGACGATGCTTGGTCCGAGCTTGCTGAATCCCTCCGACCGGCCGAGGGCGGTGGCCCAGACGGCCTCCAGAACTCCCGACAGCACAAGGACGATCCACGCCATGACAAACCTCCGGGCACCGTCTTGTCGCTGGCCGGGTACGGTGCGCTCGTCCGGATGTCGTGTCGACGAATTCCACGGTACCCAACGACGTGCTCCGCGCCCGTGAGTGGTGAGCGAGTCCACAGACTCGCCCCGCGCGCACGACGCGGGAATGCGCCGAATATCTCGCAGAGCGAGCCCTGCTGACTTATTGTCGAGCGCGACAGTGAATTCTGTGCGTATACCACGGAAGATAACGAGGAACATCATGATGCTCGGACTGCTCGCCGCAATCAACAGCGCTTTCACCCTCGGACTCGCCAACACGATCGGCACGTTCGGCGGAGTGGTGCTCAACATGAACGTCGTCGCCTGAACTTCCTGCCTGTCAAGACAACTCCGTTTCACGCAACCCCGCCGTCCGCTCGACGGCGGGGTTGTCGTGTGTGCGACGACGGTGAGCGCCGGGGCGCCGAAGCGCAACTGTCCCATCCTCGCTCATGCGCCCGGAATTTCACCCTTTTTGGCTCGAGAAGAATGGGTGATTTTATTCAGGGAAATTGCATGCGCGTGTCGCCACGAATTCTTCGAACTTGACTTAGTGTCATCCGCAACGCGCACGGACAGCGCGCAAACACCCCTTCACCGGGGCGACGACGGAGGTCATGATGCTGGGACTGCTCGGGGCGCTCAACAGTGGTGTCACACTCGGATTGGCCAACACGATCCTGACGTTCGGCGGGGTAGTGTTCAACCTCAATATCGTGGTGAACTGACGCCCGGAATCCGCCCGACCCGGGCCGGCCGCACCGGCTCACAGGAACCTCCCAGGAAACCTACAGCGACAATCCAGTCTCACGCGTGATGATGGGTTGCGTGAATGATAAGCCTGTCGAAGCCCGCGTCCTCGTCGTCGACGACGAACCGAACATCCTCGAGTTGCTCTCCGTGAGTCTCCGATTCCAGGGGTTCGAGGTGGCGACGGCGTCGACCGGGGCCGAGGGACTCGACACGGCGCGGACCTTCCGCCCGGACGCCGTCATTCTCGATGTCATGATGCCGGGAATGGACGGGTTCGGCCTGCTCAAGCGGTTGCGCGCCGACGGTGTGGACGCACCGGTCCTGTTTCTCACCGCGAAGGATGCGGTGGAGGACAAGATCAGCGGCCTCACCCTCGGCGCGGACGACTACGTCACCAAGCCGTTCAGCCTCGAAGAAGTGGTGACCCGGCTTCGCGTCATCCTGCGGCGGGCGGGCAAGGTGTCGGTGGAGGAGCAGTCGGCCCGCATCAAGTTCGCCGACATCGAACTCGACGACGACACGCGGGAGGTCTGGAAGGCCGGCGACCTGGTGTCGCTGTCCCCGACGGAGTTCACGCTGCTGCGGTACTTCATGGTCAACGCGGGCACGGTGCTGAGCAAGCCGCGGATCCTCGACCACGTCTGGAACTACGACTTCGGCGGTGAGGTCGGGGTGGTCGAGTCGTACGTGTCGTACCTCCGCCGGAAGGTCGACACCGGCGAGACCCCGCTGATCCACACCCTCCGCGGCGTCGGCTACGTGATGCGAGAACCGCGGCGATGACCGCGCCCGCGGCTCCCCGGGAGTCGGCCGAGGTGGTCGCCGCCGTCCCGAACAAGCCTGCGCGACGGTGGATCCGGGCGATGCCGCTGCGCATCACACTCGTCGGCGCCGTGCTCCTCCTGTCGGCGCTCGGCCTCCTCGCGTCCGGTGTCGCGGTGACGTCGGCGCTCGAGAATTCGCTGACCAACCGCGTCGACCACCAGTTGCACGACGCGGCCCAGGGGTGGGCCAAGCCCGGCAAATCGCGGCCTCTGCCGCCGCCGGACGAACCGAACCCCGGTCGCCCACCGAGCCCGTTCTACGTCCGCACGACGCTGGCGAACGGAACGGTCCTGCGTGAGATCAACGACGAATCCGTCTCGCCCGCACTGCCGGAAGACCTGCCATCTGTGCCCGTCACGGTCGGTTCGACCGACGACTCCGACGTGCGGTGGCGGGTACTGACCACGACCGCGCCGGACGGAACCGAGACCACCGTCGCGATGACGCTCACCGAGAACGACGAAACGGTGAACCGTCTGGTCGTGCTGCAACTCATCATCGGAGTGGTCGTGCTGATCGCGCTCGGAGTGGTCGCGTACTTCGTGGTCCGGCGCAGTCTGCGACCCCTCGTCGAAGTGGAGGAGACCGCCGCGGCGATCGCGTCGGGAGACCTGCACCGGCGCGTCCCGGAACGGGACGACCGTACCGAGATCGGGCGACTGTCCGTGGCGCTCAACGGAATGCTCGCGCAGATTCAGCACGCGTTCGCCGCCACCGAGGCGTCGGAGGAATCGGCGCGGCGGTCCGAGGAGAAGATGCGGCGATTCGTCGCCGACGCGAGCCACGAACTGCGCACCCCGCTCACCACGATCCGCGGCTTCGCCGAACTGTATCGGCAGGGCGCGATGACCGACACCGAAACCCTGATGAGCCGCATCGAAGGGGAAGCGTCGCGGATGGGTCTCCTGGTGGAAGACCTGCTGATGCTCGCGCGCCTCGATGCCCAGCGACCCCTCGAGACCCGGCCCGTCGACCTGCTGTCGGTGGCGTCCGACGCCGTGCACGGGGCGCGTGCCGTCGCCCCCGAACGGTCCATCGCTCTCGACGTCCGCCCCGGACCCGGGACACCGGAGGTGATCGGCGACGAGGCCCGGCTGCGGCAGGTCCTCGGCAACCTGCTCGCCAATGCCGTCAAACACACCCCCGCCACCGCGGACGTCACGGTCCGGCTCGGCACCACCGAGCACACCGTCGTGCTCGAGGTGGCCGACACCGGACCCGGACTGACCGAGGAAGACGCGGCCCGGGTGTTCGAGAGGTTCTACCGCACCGACGCGTCCCGCACCCGGGAGAGCGGCGGCAGCGGGCTCGGCCTGTCGATCGTCGCGGCCCTCGTCGCCGCCCACCGCGGGTCGGTGACCGTCGACAGCCGGCCCGACGAAGGTGCCACGTTCCGGGTGGAACTGCCGCGGTCGAGCTGACCGTCAGTCGGGGACGTTGTCCCCGTGGCCGAGTTCGCGCAGCGCCGCCTTGATCTTCGCCTGCGCCTCCTCGAGCGATTCCTGCGACGGATTCTGCTGAGCGTTGCTGATGTTGAAATCGCCGAGATCGTAGGCGGGGAAGACGTGCAGGTGCAGGTGGGGCACCTCGAGTCCGGCGATCAGCAGTCCCGCGCGCGGTGCGTCGAACGCCGGGCGGACGGCCTGCCCGATCGTGCGGGCCACGTCCATGACCTTGTTCCAGATCTCACCGTCGACGTCCTGCCACTGGTCCACCTCCTCGCGGGGCACGACGAGGGTGTGGCCCTGCGTGACGGGCGCGATGGTGAGGAACGCGACGACGTCGTCGTCCTCCCACACGAACCGTCCCGGCAGATCTCCGTTGATGATGGCGCTGAATACAGATCCCATGGCCGCCATTATGCGGCTTCGCCCCCGTTCAGCGTGGAACGACAGCCTTGCCCAGCTCGTCCCAGCGCTCGCGTACCGCGTCGACGATCTCGGCGTCGGTCAGCCACTCGGGAGAGCGCAGCAGCTGGGTGGTCTCGCGGTAACGGACGTAGCGCTCCGGGTCGAGCGCCATGTAGGCGGCGAGCCGGTCGGAGAAGTCCGACGACGTCGGATCGACCTCCTGGGCGACGCCGTCGATCGTGTACTCCACACCGGGAATGCGGTGGTCGAGGGTGTTCGAGGAGGTCCAGCAGTACTTGATCAGGGCATCGGCCTTCGCGTAGTACCGTTCCGCCAGTCCGGTCAGCTCATCGGTGCGCTCGGTCAGGTGGGCGGCCAGCTCGGTGCGCAGGTCCGAGGCCTCCAGTGCGGCGGCGGTCATTCCCTGCCCGTAGACGGGGTTGAAGCCCATCCAGGCGTCACCGATGGTGAGAAAGCATTCGGGCCGCTCGGGCTGGCCGGCGAAGTCGCGAAGCCGGCTGCGGGTGTCGCGCCACATCGAGATCTTCTCGGGGAACGTGACCTGCGACAGCGCCTTGTCCAGTTCGGGCACGCCGATGCTCGAGATGAAGTCGCGCAGTTTCTCCTCGGTCCGGGGCGGGTGGTCGCCGGCGGAGCCCTGAGCGGTCAGGATCCAGCGGCGCTCGCCCTCGACGACCCACATCGCCATTGCCCGGGACGCCGATTCGGGAGTCAGGGCGCCGTCCCCGAACGCGGTGAGCGCGAGTGCCTGGAAGCCCGGGTCCCAGTCCTCGGGCACCTCCAGGAAGGTGGAGGAGTAGCCCCAGTGCGCGTTGACGACTTCCTCCCGGGGAGTGGGGTAACCGAGCGCCTGCAGCCACGTCGGAGACTCGGAGAAGCGACCGCTGGCGTCGATCACCAGATCGGCGGGCAGCTCCTCCCCGTTGGTGGTGCGCACCCCCGTGACCCGGCCGTCGGCGCCGAGCAGTCCGGCCACCTCGACGCCTGAGCGGTACTGCACGC